>NZ_JBIWOD010000002.1:340555-726514 GCF_044767545.1 Streptomyces sp. NPDC101227
CCTCTCCCACTAGTCCCCTGCGATCGACCCCCCACCCCCCCCCCCCCGCCCGGGGGGGGGGGGGGGGGGCGCCCCCCGCCCCCCCCCCCCCCCGCCCCTCCCGGCCGCGCCCCGAGGCGCCGGTCCCACCGCTCCCGGCGACGGCGGCCACTGCGGCGCATCGCCGTGGCCCTGCTCGTCACACTGCTGGCCATCCCCGCCGGCACCCTGGCCTGGGCCGACAGCATGCTCAACAGCACGGTCGACCTCGGTGCGCCGGAACGGTCCGACCGGACCGGCAAGGGAACCAACTACCTCCTCGTCGGGTCCGACAGCCGCGAAGGCCTCACCGACCGGGAGAAGCAGGACCTGCACACCGGATCGGCCGGCGGCCGGCGCACGGACTCGATGATCCTGCTGCACACCGGCGCGGGCGGCACCACGATGGTGAGCCTGCCGCGCGACTCCTGGCTGACCATCCCGGGCTACACCAGCCCCATGACGGGCAAACGCCACCCCCCGGCGAAGAACAAGCTGAACGCGGCGTTCGCGCTCGGCGGCCCCAAGATGCTGGTGGGAACCATCGAGCACAGCACCGGGCTGACGATCGACCACTACGTGGAGGTCGGCTTCGCGGGCTTCGTGAACCTCGTCAACGCCGTCGACGGGGTCCCGATCTGCCTCGATCGGAACCTCAAGGACAAGAAGTCCGGAGCCGACTTCAAGAAGGGCTGCCAGACCCTCGACGGCACCGCGGCGCTCGCCTTCGTCCGCCAGCGCCACCAGGAGGCCCAGGGTGACCTGGGCCGTACCCGGAATCAGCAGAAGTTCCTCTCCGCCCTCGCCCACCGTGCCGGAGCGCCGGACACCATGCTCAACCCGTTCGCGCTCTATCCCGCCCTGAACGCCGGTCTGGACACGCTCGTTGCCGACCGGGACACCGGCTTGCTGGACCTCCTGGCGATGTTCCGGGCGATCGGCAACGTGACGGGCGGGCGCGGCAAGCAGATCAACGCTCCCGTGTCCGGCGTCGGCATTCCCACCTCCAAGGGCAGCGCCGTGGTCTGGGACACGGCGCGGGCGAGGCGGCTGTTCCGCGAGCTCCATGACGACCGACCGGTGGACGTCAAGGGCGGGAAGCGGTGATGAGGTGAGGAGGCGGGTGAGGGAGTGAGCAACGAGGGCGGTGCGTGTCGAACGGGCTGAAGGTGCGCGACGGGTCAGGGCGTGGAGCGGCACGCAGGAGTGCCGTTCCACGCCCTGAGCGTCGATCAGGCAGCGGGGCGGAGCTTCTGGCGCAGGGCGATCGCGTTGAGCCGGATCGTGTACTGCGCGACGTCATCGAGGGTCAGCATGCGGGCCTTCGCCGCGTCCAGCGCGACGGTGATGTTGGCGCAGAAGGCGACGGCGTAGACGTGGTCCTCGGTTTCCTCGTCCTGGAGCGCGAAGAGCAGGTTGTAGTAGTAGCTCGTGCTGTCGGCCGAGTCCCCGTAGAACGAGAGGTGCGTGCCCTCCTGTTCTCCGAGGCCGGTGAAGGCGTCCGTGAGCGCGGCCTCGGTCTTCTCCCAGAAGGCGGGGTTGCCGAAGGGGTGGGTCAGTGCCTGGCGGACCGCCTCTTTGAGGGAGAGGACCATGACGCCGGTGGGCGCGGTCTCCTGGAGTCCCCAGCCGCGGATGATCTTGACCGTCGAGCTGTCGGGGACGGCGCTCGCCGCGCCGCTGATCTCACCGAAGTCGTAGTCCACGGTCGCCGGAGCGATCGCGTGCTGGAACGTGTCGGCTATGCCCTGCGCCTGTTCCAGGGCGGCGGGGCCCACCTCGAAGACGGTCTTGAAGGTTGTCTTCTCGGCGGCGGGCTGGTCGGCCATGACTGCTCCTCATCTGCGGGAATGATCGCGTCGCGCCGAGGGGCAAGTATGCCGCCGCAGTCGCCCGGCCGACGCGCCGGGCCCCGGCAACTTCGCCGGCCGGTTGGCGGGTCGGCCAGCCGGCCGGTGACGGAGGCTGCGTGTGACACGCCGCTGACGGCGTAATCACCGGGTTGGGCTCTTCGGCTCGGTCAGGCTGTGGCCCTTGGTCACGGTCGTGCCAGGATCCGTGCGCACAGCTCCCGGGCGTGTACCTAGAGCGGATCCGCCATGATCCCCGGTTGCACCATCCGGTCCCGGGGCGGACGCCGGCCCGGTGGGACGAGGCGTCGCGGAATACGGTGGTGAAGGCGTTGGCGTGTGCTGTTCCTGCGACGCTGAGGAAGCCGCCGCCCGGGCGGGGCATGCCACCGGAGCCGGCGGGTGGCTCACGACGCCGGGGCACGCCGTGAGGCGCCCCGGCCTTGGCCAACTGGCCGCACGGCGCGTGGCGCTCGCGGATGACAACGGCTTCGAGGTGCTCCGTCCGCCCGCGTGGATGCGCTGGCTGCCGCCCGCCTACGTCGTGTTCGTCCTCGTGCTCGAACCGGTAACTCCCACCCAGTGGCCGGTGAGTTCCCTGCTCGTCGCGCTGCCGGTGGCCGCCGCCTATACGCTCGGTCCCGCGAGCGTCGCCGCCGTCACGGTCTTCGCCGTCGTCTTCGAGGGTGTTCTCGCGGGCACCGCATGCTGCGCCGGCCGCAACGTCCACCAGCTGTGGGCGAGTCACCATGTCGCCGCGTACATCGCCACCGCCCTGGTCGGCATCCTCGGTGTGGCGCTGGCCGCCCACCGGCAGCGGCAGGAACGGCACCTGGTGCGGGCCAACTCGGTGGCCGAAGCCCTGATGCGCACCCTGCTGCGGCCGGTGCCGCACCAGGTGGGACATGTGCTCGCGGCCGGCCTCTACCGGTCCGGTGAGGTCGGCACCATGGTCGGCGGCGACCTCTACGACATCCGCGCCACCAAGACCGGTGAGCGCGCCATCATCGGCGATGTCCGCGGCAAGGGGCTGAAGGCCGTACGTACCGTCGCCGACCTCCTCGGCACCTTCCGCGAGGCCGCCTACGACCACGGAGACCTGCAGTCCGTCGCCCTGCGCATGGAACGGAGCATGGCCCGGGCGGCCGAAGAGATCCGTGACGACGAGCTGTTCGTCACCGCCGCCCTGATCGAGTACGACGCACCGGCCCAGCGGCTGACGATCGTCAACCACGGGCACATCGAACCGGTCCTGATCTCCGATGGCGAGGTGACCGCTCTGATCGGACCGCCCGCCCTGCCGCTCGGCCTGGGCGGTCTGGCCGACGAACGGCCGGTCGCCTACTCCCACAGCTTCACCCCCGGTGACGTGCTGCTGCTGTGCACCGACGGCCTGATCGAAGCCCGGGACGACACCGGCGCCTTCTACCCGCTCCTCGACCGGCTCCGCCATCGCTTCACCGGCGATGCGGCACCGGGCCCGGCCGACGTCATCGACTTCCTCAACACCGACCTGCCGCGCCACACCCGCGTCTTCCACGACGACGTCGCCATCCTCGCCATCGCTCCCGGCGGAAGCCTCTGGTCCTCTTCGCTGTAGCCCTGTAGCCCTGTAGCCCTGTAGCCCTGTAGCCCTGTAGCCCTCCACCCCTCCAGCCCTCCCGCGCCGTTCAGGGAAGAGTCTGTTCCGCCCAGATGATCTTGCCTTCGGGTGTGTAGCGGGTGCCCCAGTGCTGGGCGAGCTGGGAGACGAGGAAGAGGCCGCGGCCGCCTTCGTCCTCCACTGCGGCATAGCGGAGATAGGGGGAGGTGCTGCTGGTGTCGGAGACCTCGCAGATCAGGGTGCGGTCGTGGAGCAGCCGTACCCGGATCGGGCCGGTGGCGTAGAGGATGGCGTTGGTGATGAGCTCGCTGAGGATGAGCTCGGTGGTGAAGGCCGTTTCCTCCAGGCCCCACAGCGCGAGCTGCCGGGTGACGTTCGCGCGTGCCTCGCCCACTGCCGCGGGGTCGGAGGGGACCTCCCACGTGGCGATGCGCTCGGGATCCAGCAGGTGGGTGCGCGCGACGAGCAGGGCGATGTCGTCGCGCTGACGGTCGGGGAGCAGGGCGCCGAGTACGGCTTCGCAGGTGTCGTCCGGCGTCCGGCCGGAGTGTGCCAGGGCCGTGGCGAGGTTCTGCATTCCCGACTCGATGTCGTGGTTGCGGTCCTCGACGAGGCCGTCCGTGTAGAGGACGAGGCTGCTGCCCTCGGGCAGGTGCACATCCATCGCCTCGAAGGGCAGGCCGCCCACGCCGAGCGGCGGGCCTGCGGGGAGGCTGAGCATCTCCACGGTGCCGTCGGGGCGGACGAGCGCCGGCGGGAGGTGGCCGGCGCGGGCCAGACCGCAGCGGCCGGTGGAGGGGTCGTAGATCGCGTACAGGCAGGTGGCACCCGCGACGGTGGCCTCGTCGTTCGCCGCCGTGGCCTCCTGGTCGATGCGGTTGACCAGCTCGTCCAGGAAGCTGAGGAGCTCATCGGGCGGCAGGTCGAGGGTGGAGAAGTTCTGCACCGCCGTCCGCAGCCGGCCCATGGTGGCGGCGGCGTGCAGACCGTGCCCGACCACGTCACCGACGACCAGGGCGATGCGGGCGCCCGGCAGCGGAATGACGTCGAACCAGTCGCCGCCCACCCCGGTCCGTGCGGGCAGATAGCGGTGGGCGATGTCGAGGGCGTTCTGCTCGGGCAGACCACGCGGGAGCAGACTGTGCTGCAGGGTGACGGCCACGGCGTGCTCGCGCGTGAAGCGGCGTGCATTGTCGATGCAGACGGCGGCCCGGGCCGCCATCTCCTCGGCCAGGGACAGATCGCCCTCCTCGAAGGGGGTGTTTTCCCGGGACCGCCAGAAGTTGGCTACCCCCAAGAGCACACCGCGCGCCTGGAGCGGCACGGTGATGAGCGACCGGCATCCGTGGTTGAGGACCTGCTGGAAGCGTTCGGGGTCCTGGGCGCGCCAGTTGTCCGCGGTCCGCAGGTCGGGTACGAGCACGGACTGTCCGCTGACGAAGCCGGTGGCCATCGGGGTGGGCTCGGCGTACTTGTGCAGCTCGCCCGCCCGGTAGAGGGGATGGTCGTCGCGCAGGCCGGCGAGCGCCACGCGGCGCAGTTCCGGGGCCTCGGCGTACGACCCCGCAGGCGGCTCCTCGCCGCTCAGGACGGGTTCGGCCAGGTCGACGGTGGCATAGTCGGCGAACCAGGTCACGGCGACCTGGGTCAGCTCCTCCGCGGTGCGGGGCACATCGAGGGTGGTTCCGATGGCCACGCTCGCCTCGTACAGCAGCCGCAGCCGGCTCTGGGCGGCTTCCGCCTTTCCCGTGAGGGCGAGCAGCTCGGTGGAGTCCCGCAGCGTGGCCACACTGCCGGGCGGGCCGCCCCGGCTGTCCGTGGGCCTGTTGTTCACCGCCAGCAGCCGGTCGCCGACCGGCAGTACCTCGTCGGTGACCTCGCGTCCGGAGACGAGCAGTTCGGCGGTGCGGGGGGCGAGTCCGAGGCTGGTGACCAGCTGCCCTTCCACGTCGGGGGCCAGTCCGAGCAGCCGGCGCGCCTCGTCGTTCGCCAGCAGGACCTGCCCGTCCGCGTCGACGATGAGCACGCCCTCGCGTACCGCATGCAGCACCGCGTCGTGGTGTTCGTACATGCGGGTCATCTCCGCCGGGCCCAGCCCGTGGGTCTGGCGCCGCAGTCGTCGGGTCGCCAGCCCCGTGCCGGCGGTGGTCAGGGCCAGCGCCGCGGCTCCGGCGCCGAGTACGACCGGCAGCTGACGGTCGATGGCGCTGCTCACGCGACGGACCTTCAAGCCGGACGACACCATGCCCACGACCTTGCCGTGCGCGTCCATGACCGGGACGACCGCCTGCACCTCACGTCCGAGCGGGCCGTGGACGCTCTCGATGGTGACCTTGCCGGCCAGCGAAGGCTTGATGGTGCCGACGAAATGCTTGCCGATCTCCCCCGGCTTGGGGTGCGTGTAGCGGATGCCGGACCGGTTCATGACGACGAGGAAGTCGACACCGCCGCGTTTGCGCGCGGCCTCGGTCAGCGGCTGGAGCACCGCGCTCGGGTTCGGGCCGCGCATCGTTTCCACCAGCCCCGGGCTGTGGGCGAAGGCCTCGGCCGCGGCGAGCGAGCGATCGCGCGCCCCCTGGAATCTGTCGCTCCGCGACTGGAGCAGCAATGTGGCCACCGCGGCGACGATGAGCAGCACCACGATCAGTACCTGCAGCAGGAACATCTGGCCGGCCACGCTGCGCCCGCTCGCCGGCAAGTGCAGGCGTCGCGACGAGGGCTTCGGCGAGCCTTTGCGCAGCTCACCCCGGCCGTCGCCGTCCGGGCGCCGACCGTTGAACCAGCGCCGCAAGGGTAGCCAGGAGAAGCGGCCGGAGATTCGGGCCATGCTCCTTTGTACCTCGCGCACTGTTGTGCCCCATACGCACCACGCCGAAATCGCAAGAATGTGCGATGATCTCCGGTTCCGCTCGAGCCCCTGAGAAGTCGTCAGTCCGGCCCCGCGCCCACGCCTCCGACCGCCCGCGGGCGGCATCGCGGCCATTGGCGGCTCCGGTGCGGTTCGGGTGGCGCCACGCCTGGGAAATCAGGGGCGCGGAGACGCGCAGGGGCTACTTTCTGTAGTCGGTACACGCCATTGCGTAATCGTCGCTGTCGGTGCCGGCCGCGGGCCGGCGCCCCCGTTGCCCCGAGGAGCCACCCCCTTGACCGCCGTCACGTTCGACCACCAGGCCACCGGCTACAGCATCGGCCACGCCCTGTGCATGGCTCACGCGGCCGATCTCGCCTACAAGGATGAGAGCACCATCGAGAGCAAGGCCCGCGAATGGGGCTTCGACCGGGTGCGCCACCACCACACCCAGTTCCGGCCCCCGTTCCCGCTGGAGGACACCCAGGCGTACACCATTGCCGGGGACCACATGATCATCACCGGCTTCCGCGGGACGGAACCGGAGCAGATGCGCGACTGGCTGTCCGACGCCACCACCCCGCCCTGCCCCGGCCCCGGCGGCAAGGGGTTCATGCACTACGGCTTCGGCGAGGCGCTGGACTCCATCTGGCCGCAGGTCCGCAAGGCCCTCGGCGAGTTCCGCGACAACGGCCAGAGCATCTGGTTCACCGGTCACAGCCTCGGCGGCGCGCTGGCGATGCTCGCCGGCGCCCGCCTGCACTTCGAGGAGCCGCGTCTGACGGCCGACGGCATCTACACCTTCGGCCAGCCGCGCACCTGCGACCGGCTGCTGGCCCAGGAGTTCAACACGGCCTTCGCCAACCGGATGTACCGCTTCGTGAACAACAATGACGTCGTGGCCCAGCTCCCGCCGGAGCCGGCTTTCCACCACGTCGACGCCCTGCGCTACATCGACTCCAAGGGCAAGCTGCACGACGCCATGCCCGTGATCGGTGGCCTCCTCGACCACGCCAAGGGCTACACCGCCGACATGCTCGCACCCGCCTCCGACGGCGTCCGTGACCATTTCATCCACAACTACATCGACGCGCTGGAGAAGTGCCGGCGCTGAGCCTGCGGCAGCGGCGCGCAAGCGGCCGGGGGTGCGCGCCGCTCGCGGCCGCTCCCCGGTGGCGGCGGCGCCTGACGCCCTCGCGCTTCAGCGGCACCTGGTAATCGCGATCATGGCCGCGTCATCGCCCAGCCTGCCGCCGGCGTACCGGAGCAGGTCGTCATGGAGGTGCCGCACGAGGGACTGCGGGCCGGACCCGTCCCAGACCGCGACCCGATCGGTCAGCGGGTAGAAGGTTCCGGTGCGGTCGCGGGCCTCGATGACGCCGTCGGTGTAGAGCAGGAGCAGATCGCCCGGCTCAAAGCCGAACGTCTCCACCTTGTACTCGCCGGCCGAGGTGGCGCTGAGGCCCAGCGGAAGCGCGGGCTCGCTCGCGTCCAGCGTCCGTACCGTGTCGTCCCGTAGCAGCAGGGGCGGCGGATGTCCGCAGGTCACCATGCTGAGGGCGGGGGCGTCGTGGTGGATGTCCAACACCAGCGCGGTCACGAACGACTCCTGGCTCTCCGGTTCGCCGTCGGCGAGGTGGACGATGTTCCAGTACACGGAGTTCCCCAGATGGGCCGCGATGCCGGGCAGCGGAAGGTCCCGGTAGGCGGAGCCGCGGAAGGCCCCGACCAGCAGCGCGGCCTCGTCGATCGCGGGCAGACCCTTGCCGCGGACATCGCCGATGACCAGGCGGGTCGCGCCCGGGGCCGGCACCGCCGCGTAGAGATCGCCGCCGATCTCGGCCTCCGCCTCCGCCGCGATGTAGACGGACGCGATCCGCAACGGGCCGATCCTGCCGGGCAGCGGCCGCATCAGGACCTGCTGCGTCGCGAAGGCCACCGACCGTACCTGGCCCAGCTGCCGCTCGCGCCGGTCGCGCACATAGCGGAAGAGCGTGACGAGCACCGAGATCACGACGAGGGCGGCGATCTGCGCCTGGTGGTTCGGCGTCATCAGGCCGCCGTGCAGGAGGCCGATGACGACCTGGGCGGTCACGGCGAGGGCGCCGATGGCGCCGGTGAGCACCGCGCCGGCGAAGGAGGCGGTGATGGCGGGCGCCGCGACCAGGAACGGACCCAGATGGATGGTCGTCGGGGAGTTGATGTCGATCATCGTGACCGCCGCGATGATCGCCAACGGGATGATGAGCAACCCATGACCCTTCCGCCAGGCCCTGCCGGGCCGGGAGGTGCGGCCGTGCCGGAAGCGCATATCTCCTGCTTACACCTACGGCGCGCGGCACGCCGCGCGGGAGTCGCCGCCGGTACCGGCCGGGCGTGACCGTGCGGATGCGGTCCGTCCGCGGGGCGGCGGCGGGCCCCGCCGTCAGCGGGCGGCCGAGGATCCTCCCGTACGCCGGGCCGAGCCCGCGCGGGCGGCGCCCGGCCTGCCGCTCATCGGACGGCGACCAGGACGTGGCTGTTGCCGAACTGCCACACCGACCCGGCGTGTTCGAACCCCGCTTCGTGGAGCAGCGCGATGTGTGCCGAGGACGTCACGTCGTTGTCCTGGGCGTGTACGGGCGGGCGCTCGCCGCGTTCGGCGAGGAGGTCGGCCAGCTCCGGGTCCGTCCCCGCGGCCGTCCACCAGTCGGCCCAGTCCTCGTGGGCGAAGGCCCGCTGTCGCTCGGCCCGGCGGCGTCCGACGTCCGCGGCGATCTCGCGGACCTGCACGCCGTCCGGGCGGAGGTGGTCGCCGTTGATGACCACGCCGCCGGGGCGCAGCGCGGCGGCGAGCTGACCGTAGACCCGCCGGAGCGTGGGCTCGTCGAGGTAGTGCAGTGCCGTTGTGGAGACCGCCGCATCGAGCGGGCGGTCCAGGCCGAGGGCATCGAGCCAGCCGGGCGCCCCGATCACCGCGTCGACGTACCGCGCGGCGTGGCTGTAATGGGTCCTGCCCAGTTCCAGCAGCAGCGGGTCGGCGTCGACGGCCACGATCTCCGCGTCCGGCAGCCGCCCGGCCAGGCGCGCCGCGAGCGAACCGGGGCCGCAGCCGAGATCGACGACCAGGGGATCGCGGTGACCCGCTGTCACATGCTCGACCACATCGGCGATGACCGTGAATCTCTCCTCGCGATCGACCGCGTAGCGCTGCTGCTGGCATTCCCAGCGCTCCACCCAGTGCGCGGCCGTCGCCATGCTCAGTCCCATGCCGTCGTGCAGCCCCTGTTCTCTCGCTCAGCCCCCACCTAATGGTATTGGGAATCATTGCAGATTGGCGAGCACCGAGAGCAACGAGTCGATCTCCTCGACCGTGTTGTGGATGTGCAGGCTGACCCGTACGGCGCCGTCCCGTCCCTCCGAACCGGCCTGGCAGTGGCCGTCGGACCGCACCATGAAACCGTGGCTGAACAGGATGAATCCGAGGTCGTTGGAGTCGATCTTGTGATGACGGAAGGTGACGATGCTGCGGCGCCGCTGTGCCTGGGACGCGGCGGCCAGGCTCAGCCGGCAGCCCAGGACCTCGTAGGCGGGCAGCCGGCTCAGTCCGTCGGTGAGCCTGGTGCCCAGGGCGACGGTCCACCGTTCGATCCGTTCCAGCCCCGCCGCGTCCAGCCAGTCCAGGGCCGCCTCCAGACTGGCGATGCCGACCGTGTTCGGGGTGCCGCTCCAGCCGCCGGGACGCAACGCGGGCCCGCGCACGTCACGGGACCAGATCGCACCGGAGCCCGGCAGGGCCAGCGCCTTGTGCCCGGAGAAGACCACGAAGTCCACATCGAGACCGGCCAGGGAGAACGGAAGATGGCCGACGCTCTGCGCGGCGTCCAGGCAGATCGGCACCTTCGGCCCGACCGCTTGGCGGATGCGCCGCACGTTCATGTCGCCGCCGTAGACGTGGTGCACATGGGTGGCCGCGACGAAGCGCGTGCGCGGGCCGACCGCCCCGGCGAGCGCCGCCGGGTCGTAGTCGCCGGACGCCGCCTGGTAGGGAAGCTCCCGGACCCGGATGCCGACGCCTTGGCGAGCCAGCTGGTCGCGCGCTTCCAGCCACGGCGACAGATTCGCCTGATGGTCGCCGAAGGGCACGACGATCTCGTCCCCGTCACCGAGGCAGGAGGTCAGCCAGTCGCGCGCGACGATCCGCAGCCCTTCGGTGGCGCCGCTGGTGAAGTGCACGGCCGAGCGGTCCGGGTCCGGGTCACCCAGGAATTCCTTGACCCGGTCGCGGGTCCGCTCCACCAGCGCCGTCGTCGCGTTGGCCCAGGGGTAGGTGCCCCGGCCCGCATTGGCGTTGGAGGTGGTGAGGTAGCGGCGTACCGCATCCAGTACGGCCCCCGGCTTCTGTGCGGTGGCCGCGCTGTCCAGATAGGCCAGTCCCGGATGCCCCACGATGATCGGGAACTGCTCGCGCAGCGCCCGCTGCCAGGATCTGAGGTCGTCGAGCGGCGAGACCACGTCAGTCACGCACCAGCGGCGCGTCGGCGTCCCGCCAGGCGATGATGCCCCCGGCCAGGCTGCGGACGTCCGGATGGCCCATGCGGGTCAGCAGAGCGGCATAGCGGACGGACTTCTCGCCGACCGGACACGCCAGCAGCACGGGCTGCCGCTTGCCGAACGGCAGCCCGCCGCGCAGGAGCTCGTCGAAGAGCTCATCGACGATATTGACCGAACCCTCGATATGGAGCGCGGCGTAGGCGAACGGGCCGCGCAGATCGACCACCAGTGGCCGTTCCGTCGCGATCCACTTCTGGGCGTCGGCGACGTCGATGACCGTGGCGGCCCGCACCTCGGCGTCGGTGAGCGTGGCCACGGAATTCCGCACCGGCGCGAGACCCAGCAGCTCGGGCCGGCGCTGCCGGACGTAGCTGAGATAGCTCTCGACGCGGTCGCAGACGATGAAGACGGCCGTACCGCGGCGGCCCGTGCCGGCCAGCTCCGCATCGGCCGCGCGCAGATGACGTACCGCCCCGTGGTACGCCGCTCCGCCCGTGGGCCCGGCCAGCATGCCGCAGCGGCGGACCAGCGCCAGCATCCCGTCGATGGCCTCGTCCGCGCTCACCGCTTCGATGGCGTCGTACGTGGCCGGGTCGAAGAGCCCGACCTCGTGCACCTCGTCGACATTGCGGATCCCCGGAATGAAGTCCGACTTCTGCCCGACCAGCCCGACGACCCGCACCCCCGGATCGTGCTCGCGCAGCACCCTGGCCACCCCGGTGGACGAACCGGCGGTGCCCACGCAGGCGATGAACCAGTCCGGGGCGCGGCCGCCGAGGTCCGCGACGATCTCCGGGCCGGTGCCCGCCGCGTGCGCCTCGGTATTGAGCGCGTTGAAGTACTGGTCGGTGTGCAGGTGGGCGCTGCCGGGTCTGGACAGCTCCTGGTGGAACACGGTCAGCGGATCGTCCGTGCTCGACGGGTCGAGGCACTCGGTCTGTCCGGGCAGTTCCTCGATCTCGGCGCCGAGCAGCAGAAGCAGGTCCTTGATCTCCGGTACCCGCATCCGGTTGGTGACGCTCTTGAACGACAGCCCGTGCATGCCCGCGATGACGGCCAGCGCCTTCGCGGTGTTGCCGCTGGAGAGCTCGACGATCGTCTCCCCGCGTTCCCCGGCCCCGGACAGACCCGGCCGCACCATGCTCCAGGCGGCCCGGTCCTTGACCGATCCGAAGGGATTGAGCATCTCCAGCTTGGCGTAGAGGTCGATGTGGCGCAGACCGTGCACGGCGGGGTCGAGGCGCACCAGCGGAGTGTTGCCGATGACTTCGGTGATGCTGTCGTACCTCATGCCTGTTGCCCCCCAGGAGATGTGATCGGCCAGTACTGCTCATCGAGGCACCACCGCCAGGAGCCGGCGTCCCGATGGACGGCGACCTTGCGCGCGACGGGCTGCTGCTGCGCGTGCGTGGCGCCGAAATCCATGCAGTATCCGGCGGTGTTGGCGAAGGCCAGCAGATCACCGGGCCGCGGCGGGCGCGGCAGGAACACCAGCCTCCGGCTGATCAGGTCCGCCTCCAGGCACAGGCTCCCGCCGAGATACACACCCACCGGCCCCTCGGCTTCTTCGGTGCGCGCCGAGTCCGTGGCTTCCACGGCTTTCACGGCGCCGGCCGGCCCGCCCGTACGAGGGAGGAGTACGGGATCCATGAGGACGCCGTGCTCCTCCAGGCTGACGTCGCTCGCGGTCATGGCGAGACGCACCAGCCGCTCGCCCGCGTCCGTACGGCGAACCTCCAGCACGCTCGCCAGGGAGAGCCCGCACTGGTCCACCAGCGCCCGGCCGGGCTCGGTGTACAGGTCGTAGAGGTTCTCCAGCAGCAGGGTCCCCAGCGGGCGCCCCAGTGACGGCGCGGGGAGCGACAGCAGCCGGTCGAGGTAATCGGCGCCGGCGAGCGGCCGGTGCGCCTGGTAGAGGCTCAAGGAGCCGCGGAGCGTGCCGTGCTCGGCGCGCAGACCGTAGCCGTGCCCGCCCCAGGCCATGGGCGGGCGCCTGCCCAGAACGGCATGGGTCAGTTCGGTGGTGTAGCGGTCCCACTGTGCCCGGTCGGCAAGGTAGTTGACGCCGAAGCCGCCGCCGATGTCGATCGCCCGAGGGCGCAGGCCCCGGCGTGACAGCTCGGCCATGGCGCGGATGCAGCCGTCCAGGGCCGTCGCCTTCTCCTCGAGACTGGTGGTGTCGAGGTGGTACGCGACGCCGATCGGCAACAGGACGTCCGCATGGCGTTCGACGGCGTCCAGCAGCCGGTCCAGCGACCGCGGGGAGGAGCCGAACCGGCTCTTCCGGGACAGCACCTTGACCCCCGCTGCCTCGAAGCCGGACAGGCGCAGCACCACCCGGAGCCGGGGCAGGCCGTGCTTGCGCACCAACGCGGAGAGGTCCTCCAGCTCGCCCGGCCCGTCGGCGCTGATGGTGACCCCGGTGCGGGCCGCCAGCCACCGGAACTCCGGATCCTTCGGCCCCGTTGCCACGATCCGGTCCGGTGTGAAGCCGGCGCCGAGGGCGTGCTGCAGCTCCCTCAGCGAGGCGACGTCGATACCCGCGTCGGTCGAGGCGAGGCGTCGCACCAGGGCGCTGGACCGGTTCGCCTTGTGCGCGAAGAAGACCTGGCCGGAGAGGCGGTGCCGGCGATAGGCGGAGCGGAAGCGCTCGACGTTCGCCGCGATCTGGTCGGGCAGCACGACATTGAGCGGCGATCCCAGCGCATCGACGAGCGAATGGAGGAAGTCCGTGGACTCCAGTAGGGATGCCAGCGGTGGTTCCAGTCGTGGATCCAGGCGTATCGGGACACCGTTCATCCCAGGCGTTCCTCCCCTGCGAGGAATGCGGATCAAGGTCGGTGTGGCCCTATAACCCTTTCCCGCCGCAAGCCGTTTACGCCCCGGCCCCGGCGCGTCACGGCCGACGCGACCCGCGGCACGTCCGTCGACGAAGCGGACTCCCGTCGGCCCCTTTCGGCGGCCGGCCGAGGCAGGGCGAATTCCACTGGCACACAAGGAACGTGAGATGTTCTCATCGGGCCGTGTTCACTACGATCTTCCTGCTGGAGTTCACGTCGTGGCATTGGCGCGCCGACTTCGACGATCCGGAGTTGCGCGACGCCTACCGGGCGATGAAACCCCCCTCGACCGCGGAGGAATTCCATCGGGGGTTCCTGACGCTGCTGCGCAGCGACGACACGGTCGCCAGAGGCATCGCGCTGGATTTCTACGACCGCGCCGAGATGACGGAGCGGTATGTCGGGGGCAATGCGCTCGAGGACCATGCGGAGGAAGTGTTCGCGGTTGCCCGGCAGTTGCTCCGGGACCCTCCCCGGCCCAGGGACGAGCGCACCATCGAGGGCGCGAATCACGCCAGCGCGCTGGGCGCGTTGCTGCGCGGCGGTCTGGAGGACGGGGACGCGCCGGCGATCGCCGCGGTTCTGGAACGGATGCCGGACGGGTGGCTGCGGGAGAACGCCCTGGAAGCGGCGCGGGACATCCTGGAGGACCAGGAGACCCCCGATGACCGGCTGGCCGCGCTGGTCGCCCGGTCGGAGGAGTGCGGTGAGCGCCTGGAGGCGGTCACCGCACTGCGCGATACGCCCGGAGCCGAGGCGACCGCGGTGCTGGTACGCGCGACCGGGGACGCGGAGTGGCGGGTGCGGCAGGAGGCCGCCGCGGCGCTGGCGTCGGGCATGCGCTTCTACGCCCACCGGCCCCTGCTGGCACGCCTCGTCGAGGCCTGGTCGCGGGACGAACGCTCCACCGCCGCCGATGAGGTCCGCGAGGCGCTGGCCGCCGGACCGCACAGCGTCCACTGGGAAGGGTGCGAGGCGGAGAGCGCGGAGCTGCGCGCGGCGCACGGTGAGCTGCGGTCACCCACCGGCGAGACATCCCATCGCCGGGCGTTCCGCACCATGCTGCACAGCGGTCGGCCGGTGGCCGTCGGGATCGCGCTCGACCACTTCCACCACGGTGACGGGCTCATCCGGTTCGGCCTGGACGACGGCGAGCACGCGCCGGAGGCGCTCGCCATCGCCCGCGGCGTCCTCACCCAGCCACCGTCCGCGGCCGCGTTGAGCCCGGGGACCGGCGCCGGCGCGAACCACGCGAGCGCGCTCGACGTCCTGGCGGAGCTCGGCGAGCCCGAGGACGCGGAAGCGGTCACCGTTGCGCTGCGCACGCAGGACGCTGCGCCCGCGGTCCGCGCATGCGCCGTACAGGCGGCATGGGGCTGCCTCGAACGATCGCAGGCACCGGACGAGCGGCTCGTCGCGGCGCTCGAGCAGCTGATCTTCGACGGCTCACTGGACATGGACCTGCGCACGGACGCGGTCAGAGCCCTGTTCGGCCTGGAGGCCTCCGCCCAGGCGTCCGCGGTCCTGGTACGGGCCAGCCGCTGCGCCGAGCCGCCGATCCAGGTGGAGGGGGCGATCGGGCTCACGTACCCGCACCTGATCGGCGAACACCGGGAGCCGCTCCGGCACCTCGTCGCGTCGTTGCCGGAGGACGCGGGGGAGCGGGCCCACCTCCTCACGTCCCAGCTGAGTGAGTGACTCCCCGCACACCGTGCCGGGGGGGATTGTCGGGCGTACCGTGAGAAGAGCCGGCCGAGTTCTCTGTGCCGCCCGGCCGGTCTTTCACGGCCCAGGCGTGTTCGCATAACGGCTCGTATATCGGTGGGACGGGGAATTTCGCGGGATTGATGAGGCGAGTGCAGCGCCGGCGTTGTTTCCGAGGGATTCGGAGGACGCGTGATGGCGGACGCGACGGGTACGGAGGCCGCGGCACGTCCCGGTGAGCGGGTGGTCACGCTCCTGGTGAACGGGCGGTCGTACACGGTGGGACTGGATGCCCGGATGACGCTCCTGGATGCCCTGCGTGACCGTTTGCGGCTGGTGGGCACGAAGAAGGGCTGCGATCAGGGGGCGTGCGGGGCGTGCACGGTGCATGTGGACGGGAAGCGGGTGCTGGCGTGCCTGTCGCTGGCGGCGCAGTGTGAGGGGCGCGCCGTCACGACCATTGAGGGGATCGGCGGTGCGGACGGGCCGCATCCGGTGCAGTCGGCATTTGTGGACCACGACGGATTCCAGTGCGGTTTTTGCACTCCGGGGCAGATCATGTCCGCGGTGGCCTTGCTGAAGGAGGGGCGAGCCGGTTCGGACGAGGAGATCCGCGAGTTCATGAGCGGGAATCTGTGCCGGTGTGGCGCCTATCCGCACATGGTGGCCGCCATTCGCGAGGCCGCGGAAGGTGGTGGCGATGTCCACGCTTGAGTATGTGCGGGCGGGGGATGCCGGTGAGGCCGTGCGGCTGGTTTCCGGTGATCCGCGGGCGGCGTTTCTCGCGGGCGGTACGACGCAGCTCGATCTGATGAAGGACGGGGTGCTGGACCCGGGGCTTCTGGTGGACATCACGCGGCTGCCGCTGCACGGAATCGAGCCCCATGGCGAGGTGCTGCACGTGGGGTCGCTGGTGACGATGGAGGAGCTGGCGGCCGATCTGGTGGTCGGGGCGCGGCTTCCTTTCGTCAGGGAAGCGCTGCTGGCGGGGGCGTCGACGCAGCTGCGGAACATGGCGACCATCGGCGGGAATCTGCTGCAGCGTCCGCGGTGCCGCTACTTTCGTGACCCCGCCGTGCCGCAGTGCAACAAGAGGGCTCCCGGCTCGGGATGCGCGGCGGTGGCCGGCACGGCGCGTATGCACGCCATTCTCGGAGTGAGCGAGCGGTGCATAGCGGCGCATGCGTCCGATCTGGCGGTCGCGCTGGTCGCGCTGGACGCCGTGGTGCAGATCCAGGGGGTGTCGGGCCGGCGGGCGGTGCCGCTGACGGAGTTCTACCGCACGGCGGCGGAAAGCCCGGAGTCGGAAAACGTCCTGGAACACGGCGAGTTGATCACCGGCGTGGATGTTCCGCTGCTGCCGGCCGGGGCGAGGACGAGCTATGTGAAGGTGCGCGACCGGGCGTCGTACGAATTCGCGCTGACGTCGGCGGCGGTGGCGCTGGTGGTGTCCGACGGCATGATCGTGCACGCTCGGGCGGGCCTGGGCGGTGTGGGATCAAAGCCCTGGCGGGCCTGGGACGTTGAGCGCGAGCTGCGGGGCGCGCCGGCTGTCCGCGGGACGCTCCGCCGGGCGGCGGAGTCGGCCGTGCTCGGGGCGTGGACGGTGCCGGGTACGGCGTTCAAGGTGGAGCTCGCCAAGCGCACCCTGGTCCGTGCGCTGGAGACGGTGGCGGGAGTTGCGGCATGAGTACGGTCAAGAGCGCTCCGGTGGTCGGCGCCGGGGTCAACCGCGTGGACGGTCCCCGCAAGGTCTCCGGCGCCGCGCCCTATCCGACGGACTTCGACATCCCGGGGCAGACGTACGGGGCGCTGGTGCAGAGCACCATCGCGGCGGGCCGGATCGTACGGATGGACACCTCGGCGGCCGAGGCGGCGCCCGGTGTGCTCGCTGTGCTGACGCACGCCACCATGCCCGGGCTGGATCGGGGGCCGATGACGGACATCGGGCCGTCGCCTCCCGCGCCGATGCAGGACGACCGGATTCTGCACCACGGCCAGCACATTGCGTTCGTGGTCGCGGAGACGCAGGAGCGGGCCACCGCCGCCGCCCGGCTGGTGGAGGTCGACTACGAGCGCACCGAGCCCCTGCTGGATCTGCTGGACCCACGGGCTCCGCAGATCAGCGATCCCTGGGGGATGGACCACAGCCGGGGCGACGCCGCCGCGTTGGCGACGGCCGAGATCACGGTGGAGGCGACCTACCGGACGCCGGACAACACCAACAATCCGCTGGCGCCGTTCGCGACGCTCGCGGCCTGGGAGGGCGACCGGCTGACGGTTTACGACACGACGCAGTGGCCGTCGCTGGTGCGCAGCCAACTGGCGGCCGTTTTCAAGGTGCCCGAGAGCGCGGTGCGGGTGCTCGTTCCCTATGTGGGCGGGGCGTTCGGCAGCGGTCTGCGCGTGTGGCCGCATGTGATTCTCACCGTCGCCGCGGCCCGGCTGCTGCGGCGGCCCGTCAAGCTGGTCCTCACCCGCCCGCAGATGTTCACCTCGGTGGGGCACCGGCCCGGGGGCGTCCAGTGGATCACCCTGGGCGCGACGCGGAGCGGGGAGCTGGTGGGTATCGACCACCGCAGCATTTCCTCGGTGGCGATGGAGGACGACGACTTCGAGCCGTTCGCGGCGGGGTCGGGATTCGCCTACGCATGCCCCCATGTGCGCACCCAGGACCGCCAGGCCCGGCTGAACATCCCCGACCCGACGTCGATGCGCGCCCCCGGCGAGGCCCAGGGCAACTTCGCGCTGGAGTCCGCTCTCGATGAGCTGTCCTACGTGCTGGGCATCGATCCGCTGGAGCTGCGGATGCGCAACTATGCCGAGGTCCACCCGCAGTCGGGGCTGCCCTGGTCCAGCAACGCGCTGCGCGAGTGCTACGAGGTGGGCGCGGAGCGGTTCGGCTGGTCGGCCCGCCGTCCCGAACCCCGTTCCATGCGGGAGGGGAACTGGCTCGTCGGGTACGGCATGGCCGGCGTCAGCTACCCGTGGTACGCGACGGACTGCCGTGCGCAGGCCACGGTCAGGCGAGACGGCAGCGCCCTGGTACGCAGTGCCGCCACCGACATCGGCACCGGAACGTACACCGTGATGGCGCAGTTGTCCGCGGAGTGTCTGGGCCTCGCGCTGGAGCGGGTCCGCTTCGATCTCGGTGACTCCGACATGCCCTTCGCGCCCCAGGCCGGCGGTTCCGGTCTGACGGCGGCGCTCGGCAATGCCGTCTTCGACGCGTGCCGGCGGCTCGTCGGGCTGTTCGTCGGCCTCGCCGGCCAGGACGGCGACTCCCCGCTGTTCGGTGCGTCGCCCGAGATGGTGGAGGTCACCGAGGGGCGCATCCATCTGGCCGGGCGGCCCGCGCGCGGCGAGTCGTACACGGACATCCTCGGCCGGCACGGACTGCCCGAGCTGACGGCGGACGGCAGCAGCACGCCGGCGTCCCAGGACGACCTGGGGATGGCGCTGTCGGGAGCCTTCGGCGCCAAGTTCGTCGAGGTCCGGGTGGACGCGGACCTGGGGCTGATCCGCGTCGCCCGGATCGTGTCCGCGATCGACGGCGGCCGCATCCTCAACGAGAAGACCGCCCGCAGCCAGATCGTCGGCGGCACGGTCGGCGGGATCGGCATGGCGCTGTTCGAGGACACCGTCACCGATGCGCCCAGCGGCCGGATCGCCAACGGAACGTTCGGTGACTACCTCATCCCCGTCAACGCCGACATCCCCGACATGGACGTCGTGTTCGTCGGCGGAGCGGACCGCGGCAGTCCGATCGGCACCAAGGGAGTCGGCGAGATCGGCCTCGTCGGCGTCGCGGCCGCGGTGGCGAACGGCGTCTACCACGCGACGGGGAAGCGGATCCGTTCCCTGCCCCTCACCCTCGACGGGTTGTTGTGAACGCGCCGACGGCCGGCCGCGCCCCGCCCCGGCAAGGGAGACCGAGATGCTGGACATCGCTGACGAGCTGAACCGATGGGCCGAGCAGGGCCGCGAGTTCGCCGTCGCCACCGTGGTGTCAGTCGGCGGCAGCGCGCCCCGGCGGCCGGGTGCCGCGCTGGCCGTCGACGTGACGGGCGCGGCGATCGGGTCGATCTCCGGAGGGTGTGTGGAGGGCGCGGTGTACGACCTGTGCCAACAGGCGCTCGAGGACGGCGAGGCCGTGCGCGAACGCTTCGGCTACAGCGACGAGGACGCCTTCGCGGTGGGCCTGACCTGCGGCGGCGTCATCGATGTCCTCGTCACCCCGGTCCGCGGCCCGGTCGTGCCCGCCGCTCTGGCGGCCGCCGCGAGCGGCCGGCCGGCGGCCCTGGCCAGAATCGCCGACGGCCCCGCCGAACTGCTGGGCCGCGCCCTGCTCGTCCGCCCGGACCGTTCGTACGACGGGACCCTCGGCGGTCACCCCGATCTGGACCGCACCGCAGCGGACGAGGCGGCCGCGCTGCTGGAGGCGGGCCGCACGGGCACCGTCGTCATCGGCGAGGAGGGCAGCCGCTGCGGCCGTCCGCTGACGCTGCTCGTCGAGACGAGCGTCCCACCGCCGCGCATGATCGTCTTCGGCGCGATGGACTTCGCGGCGGCGCTGGTGCGGGTGGGGAAGTTCCTGGGCTACCGCGTGACGGTCTGCGACGCCCGGCCCGTCTTCGCCACGAAGACCCGCTTCCCGGAGACGGACGAGATCGTCGTCGAGTGGCCCCACCGCTATCTGGAGGCGACGGAGGTGGACTCCCGTACGGCGCTGTGCGTACTGACCCACGACCCCAAGTTCGATGTACCGCTCCTCCAACTGGCCCTGAAGCTCCCGGTCGCCTACGTCGGCGCGATGGGCTCCCGCCGCACCCACGAGGACCGCAACCAGCGGCTGCGCGACGCCGGCGTCACCGAAAACGAACTGGCCCGGCTGCGCAGCCCGATCGGCCTCGACCTCGGTGCCCGTACGCCGGAGGAGACGGCCCTGTCGATCGCCGCGGAGATCGTCGCCGACCGCCGCGGCGGCAGCGGAGCCGCCCTCTCGGGCGCGCACACCCCCATCCACCGGCCCGTGCGATCGCTCGCGGGGCCGTGAGCGACAACGCGTTACCCGTGAGTAATTTTGGCTGATCATGGTCTCACCAGGACCGATGGCGCGCCCATACGCTCCGAACCACCGCACCGCACGGGTGCCGCAGTGGCACCGCGGTCAGATCCTGATGGAGCATCGATGGCGCGATCCCGCCGCACCGCCGGCCGACAGCACGGCCGGCGCAGAATGACAACGTCCTTACTTGTCACGGCACTTGCCCTCAGTGGCGCCCTCGCCACGGGGCCCGCGTCAGCGGCCCCCCGCTCCGGTCCCGCCGCCACCGCCGCGTCCCCTGGGCTTTCGTTTCGCAGGGCCGACATACCGATGAAGGACGGCACCGTCCTCAAGGCCGATGTGTTCACCCCCGCTCCCGGCACCCCCGGCGCCGACCGCAAGGGCCGCTACCCCCTGGTCGTGCAGCCCGCCAGCTGGGGACAGAACGACCTGGAGTACATCGCCCAGGGCAGGCAGCTGGCCGCCGACGGCTATATCGCCGTCACCTACACCGTGCGCGGCTTCTGGGGCTCCGGCGGTGAGGTGGACGTCGCCGGGCCCAAGGACGTGGGGGATGTGTCCGCGGTCATCGACTGGGCCCTCGCCCACACACCCGCCGACCGGCAGCGCATCGGCATGGTGGGGCTCTCCCTGGGCGGCGGCCTCACCCTGATGGGCGCCGCCTTCGACCCGCGGATCAAGGCGGTCGCCTCGCTGAGTGGCTGGGGCGACCTGACCGACTCGCTCTACAGCGGGCGGACCCGGCACCTCCAGGCCGCCGCCCTGCTGGACGCCGTCGAGACGCCCACCGGCCGCAAGAGCCCGGAGCTCTCCCGGATGCTGGCGGACCTCTTCGCCGACCGAGATCTGTCCAAGGTCGTGGCCTGGGCACACACCAGGTCCCCGGCCACGTACGTGGACCGGATCAACGCCCACGGCACGGCCGTCTTCCTGGCCAACGCCTGGGGCGACAGCATCTTCAACCCCAGCCAGATGACGGCCTTCTACCAGCGGCTGACCGTTCCCAAGCGGCTGGAACTGCGCCCCGGAGACCACGCCACACAGGAGCTGACGAGCCTGCTGGGGCTGGACAACGCCACCTGGGCGAGCGCGCGCACATGGCTCGGCCACCACCTCAAGGGCACCGGCGGCAGCGACGACCCACGCAAGCCGGTGGAACTGGAGGTCCGGCCGAACGGGACGCACGAGAGCTACCCGGACTGGCGCACCGTCAGTTCCCGGACCGTACACCTGCGGCTGGGCGGACCTGACCTCGCCGGCACCGGAGCGCTCGGCGGCACGGCCGGGACCGGTTGGCGCAAACCGATCGCCGGTGGCACGGATTCGGGCGCGGACGGCGGCGTCGCCGAACTGTCCGGCGCCCTCGACCAGGCCGTCGGCCTGCCGCCGACCGTCTTCCTTCCGCTGCTGCCCCGCAGGTCCGCCGCCGTGTGGCAGTCGGCGCCCGCCGCGGCGGCGCAACACCTGCGCGGCGCCGCGCGGTTGCACACGCAGGTCACCGCGTCCGCACCGCAGGGCACGGCGTTCGCCTACCTCTACGACGTGAACGCCCTGGGCGTGGGGAAGCTGATCTCGCACGGCCCGCAGAGCTGGTCCGGCAAGAAGCCGGGGCGCGCCTTCCCGCTGGACGTCCCGCTCTTCACCACCGCGTACGACCTGCCCGCAGGCCACCGGATGGCGCTGGTCGTGGACACCAAGGACCCGCTGTACGGAGGCCGCACCCCGCGGGGGAGCGAGGTGTCGTTCGGCTCGACCCCGGCCGATCCGGCCGAGCTGGCGTTGCCCCTGCGCTGACCGAACCGGTGCGATTCGCCCGTCACTTCACCCGTTCGTACACCGTCACCCGGCGTCCCCCGGTGTCGGCGGAGGCGATGAGGGTGAAGTGACGGGCGAGGACGGTGCGTTTGACCAGGTCGCGGCGGCTGGATGACGCGGAGGAACCGCTGGTGCCGCTGCCGGCGCCGTCGGTGACGAGGACGATGCGTTTGTGGGCCAGCATGGCGGCCCGTATGCGTGCGGGCGCGGCCTCGATGCCGTACAGGGTTCCGGAGGCGAACGGGCTCTGGACCAGCGCGACATCGTCGAGGCCGCGGAACGCGGAGGGCGTGACGAGTGCGGCGTCACGCCGCTGGTCGGGGACGAAGACGATCCCGTCCCCCGGGCGGGCGAGCGCCGTGACCTCGGTGGCCGCCGCCCGCACGTCATCCGTCCGGCTCGTCGGGGACCGCAGGCCGAGTTCCAGGGGCAGCAGCGCCACGAACGCGACCGCCACCACGCCGGCGAGCAGGAACTCGCCGCGCACCCGCCGCCGGCGACGGCCCGAGGCGCGGCCGTGCGACTCCGCCGTCCGCACCGCCCAGGCGACGGCGGGGCCGACCAGCAGCGACAGCCCGATGTAGGAGAAGAGCACATAGCGGTCGGCGTAGAGCGGCTGAACGAGCCAGGAAGCCAGCAGCAGCCCGAGTTGCGGCACGGCGAGCAGCGACAGACCCACCTGGACCTGGGACAGCCCCGTACCCTCGCGGCGCGGTATTCGGGCACATGCCAGGGATACCACCAGCATCACGGTCACCCCCAGCAGGCTGGAGGCCGAGGCGGGCCGGATCCACGCCACCTGACCCGCCTGCGGCCGGCTGGCGAGAATGAGTGGCAGCGTCCCCGATGCGACCACTAGGGCGCTCACCAACCACCGCGCCGACAAGGGGCGTTGACCGGTCCGGTGTGCGATCACGACGGTCACGCCGTGCGCCGCCAGCGCGAAGAGCGAGAGCCAGTTGAGCAGTGCGGCGCCGAGCATGGCCGCCGTATAGCCGCCCCAGCGCCACCCCCACGCGAGCCGCCGCACCCGGCCGTCGCGCGCATTCGTGGGCTCCGGCGGGCACACCGCGCCCACCAGGAGCCGGGTCGCCACCGCCACCAACGCCGCCACCAGCGTGAAGGAGCGGCCCTCCTGGGCGTAGCGCTGCATCGCCGGCAGCAGGGCCAGCACCAGTCCCGCCGAGAGGCCGCCCATGGGTCCGGCGAGCCGGCGGCCGATTGCCGCGGTGGCGGCCGCGGCGATGACCATGCCCACGACCGACGGGAGCCGCATCGCCGTCACGCTCGGTCCGAAGACCTCGAATATGGCGTGTATCAGCAGGTAGTAGAGCCCGTGGACGACATCCACATGCTCGAGCAGGTGCCCTATCTCGGGTAGCGAGCGCTCGGCCGTCGTCCATGTCGCGGCCTCGTCCCGCCATATGGCGCCCTGGCGGAGCAGTCCCCACAGGCTCAGCGCGAGTGCCAGCAACGCGGGCACTGCGGTAACCACCCAGCCCGGCCACCGGTGTGCTCCCGCGGGGGGCTGGATGGCCCGCCGTCCCATAGCGGCGGTGGCTCCGGAGTCGAGATCAACAGGCATGTTCGAGACTATATACGGGACGTATAAACCGAATGTATAGACGGTGCGTTGGTCAGTCATCGGCCATCGTCGGAGTTGCTACACGCCATGAAGCGACCCAGGGTCGCCCCCCTCGTTCGACGTTCAACCTATTGACGCCATGACGGGGAGATGGCTTAACTGCCGTACGCCATCAGCGGGTTGATACGCCACGCCGACGCACGTCGGCGCTGTGCGCACGCAGTGAGGAGTCGCCGGTGTCCGGTTCCGGATCCATCAGCCGTCGTCACATCTTCAAGGCATCCGCGGGAGCCGCGGTCCTCGTGGGTACGGGCGCCTCCGTGTCGCTCCCGGCGCCCGCCGCGGCCGCGGCGCCCCCGTCCGCAGCGCGGCCGCCCCGCGATCCCGGGACCGAACGCCGGGTACGGGCCCTGCTGGACAGGATGACCGTCGAGGAGAAGTTCGGGCAGCTCCAGCAGCTGACATGGCACGCGGACACCGGACCCGGCGACGGCCAGAACAAGCAGTGCGCCGAACTCGCCGCGAAAGGGCTGCTGGGCTCGGTGCTCAACCTCACCGGCGCCAAGAAGTGCAACGACCTCCAGCGCGCGGCCGTGGAGAAGTCGCGGCTGGGCATCCCGCTGATCTTCGGCCAGGACGTCATCCACGGCTACCTCACCACCTTCCCGATACCCCTCGCCCAGGGCAGCAGCTTCGATCCGGACGTGGTCGCCGCCGACGCCGAGACCAGCGCGCGGGAGGCCGCCTCCCAGGGCATTCACTGGACGTTCGCGCCCATGGCGGACGTCAGCCGGGAGCCGCGCTGGGGCCGGGTGGCCGAAGGCAGCGGCGAGGACCCGTATCTGACGGCCGAGCTGACCGCCGCCAAGGTGCGCGGCTATCAGGGCGCGGACTACGGCGCCAAGGACCGGCTCGCCGCCTGCGCCAAGCACTTCGTCGGCTACGGCTTCGCCGAGGGCGGCCGCGACTACAACACCGCCGACGTCTCCGAGCGCCGGCTGCGCGATGTCTGTCTGCCGCCCTTCAAGGCCGCCGTCGACGCCGGCGTCGCCACCGTCATGGCGTCCTTCAACACCGTCAACGGCGTGCCCGCACACGCCAACCGGCACACCCTGACCGACATCCTGCACGAGGAGTTCGGCTTCGACGGCTTCGTCGTCGGCGACTACACCGGCGTCCAGGAACTCATCGCCCACGGCATCGCGGCCGACGGCGCCGACGCCGCCCGCCTCGCCCTGGGCGCCGGCGTCGACATGGAGATGGTCTCCACCACCTATGCGGAGCACGGCAAGAAGCTGCTGGCCGCCGGAAAGATCAGTCGCGAACGGCTGGACGACGCCGTCGCCCGGGTGCTGCGGGTCAAGTTCCGCGCCGGGCTCTTCGACCGCCCCTACGCCGACGAGGCCGCGGAGATCACCGAGCCGAGCGCCGCGGCCCGCGCGGCGGCACGGACCGCGGCCGCGCGCTCCATGGTCCTGCTGCGCAACGAGAACAAGACGCTGCCGCTGTCCCCGAAGACCGGCTCCCTCGCCGTCATCGGCCCGCTCGGCGACGACACCAAGGAACTGCACGGTACGTGGGCGAGCATCGGCGCCGCCCTCTTCCCCGCAGTGTCGGTACTGGACGGCATCAAGCGGGCCGCCCCCTCCGCCACGGTGCGGTTCGCCCGCGGATGCGCGGTGGAGGGCGACGACACCGGCTCCTTCGACGAGGCGGTCGCCGCGGCCCGCGCTGCCGACGCGGCGGTCGTCGTCGTGGGCGAGAAGGCCGCCCAGAGCGGCGAGGCCGCCGCACGCAGCGACATCACCCTGCCCGGCGTCCAGGCCCAGCTGGTGGCGGAGGTCGCCGCCACCGGCAAGCCGGTGGTCGTCGTGGTCCTCTCCGGCCGCCCCCTGGCACTCACCGACATCGCCGACCGTGCCGACGCGATCCTCCAGGCCTGGCACCCCGGCATCGAGGGCGGCCATGCCGTCGCCGACCTCCTCTTCGGCAAGGTCAACCCCGGCGGCAAACTGCCCGCCACCTTCCCCCGCTCGGTCGGCCAGCTCCCGCTCCACTACGGGCACGAGAACACCGGCCGCCCCTTCGACCCGGAGAACAAGTACACCTCGAAGTACCTGGACATCCCGCACACCCCGCTCTATCCCTTCGGGCACGGCCTCAGCTACACCACGTTCACGTTCTCCGGCCTGAAGCTGACGGCGGAGGTCCTGCCGGCGAACGGCGTCGCCCACACAGGCGCGACGGTCCGGGCCACCGTGCGGGTCGAGAACACCGGCACCAGAGCGGGCGACGAGGTCGTCCAGCTCTACCTCCGCGACAAGGTCGCCGGCGTCGTCCAGCCGGTACGCCGGCTCGTCGGCTTCTCCCGAGTCCATCTGAAGCCGGGGGAGCGGCGGACGGTCGGCTTCACCCTCGGCCGGCCGGAACTGGGCTTCCACACCAACGATCCCCGCGGCGAATTCCTGGTGGAGCCGGGGGAGTTCGAGATCTACGCCGGCAACAGCTCGGCCGCCACCCTCATGACGGGGTTCACCCTGACCTGACGGGGTCCGGTGCCGCGCCCTTGGCCTCCGCGCGATACCGCCCCGGTGTCGTGCCGAACTCCCGGCTGAAGGCGTGCGAGAGGGCATACGGCGTGCCGTAGCCGACGCGGCGGGCGATGGCGGCCAGCGGGTCGGGGGTGTCGCGCAGGAGGGCGGCCGCGACCGTGAGCCGCCACCAGGTGAGGTAGGCCATCGGAGGGCGGCCTACCAGGGAGGTGAACCGGCGGGCCAGCGTGGGGCGGGAGACGCCCGCCTCGGCGGCCAGCCGGTCGTTCGTCCACGGGGCGGACGGGTCCGAGTGCAGCGCCCGCAGGGCGGCGGCCGCCACCGGGTCGCCCAGTACGGCCGGCCAGGCTCCGGTCGTACTCTCGGCCATCCAGGAACGGATCATGTAGACGAGGAGAAGGTCGAGCAGGCCCGGCACCGCGATGCAGGAACCGGGCCGGGGTGCGTCCAGCTCCCGGCCCAACAGGTCGAGGGCGAGCCGGAGTTCGGGATGACCGCCGACCCTGTTCGGCAGATGGATGACCTCCGGCAGCTCCGCCATCAGCGGGTGTGCACGGCTGGTGTCGAGCCGGTACTTGCCGCACAGCAGCTCCACCGCGTCGGAAGCGGGCCGGGAGGGCCGGCGCGGCTGCCTCCCGTCGTGCCAGCGGTCGAACGGCACCGCCCGTTCCACGGCCCACGCATCGGCGCCGGAGTCGGCGATGACATGCCCGGTGCCGTGCGGCAGCAGCACCGCGTCGCCCGCGCCGAGCGATACCGCGGCACCGCCGTCGGGCAGCAGCCGGCAGCCGCCCTCCAGTACGACATGGAACCCCGCGCCGTCATACGGGTCGAGCCGCGTGCACCAACTGCCGCTCACCCACACCCGGTTGGAGGAGGGCGTACCCCTGCGTACGGCCGAGATCGCGTCACTCACCACATCCATCGCCTCAGCGTATCCAGGACCTCAGACATGAGAGGAACGCGTATCTGTATGAGCCGGAGCAGTATTGAGAGGCTCACCCCGCCACTTCTAGAGTCGAAGCCATGAACAGCGAGAACGCGCAGACCGGCATGCGGACCAACGTGCAGACCGGCATGCAGAGCAAGGCGCAGACGGACACGCAGACCATCGTGCTGGGCGACGTCGAGGTCATCCGGGTCATCGAGTGGCAGGGGCCGTTCGCGCCCGCCCGCGACATCGTTCCGGGGTCCGGCGCGGAGGTGTGGCAGGACAACGCGAGCTGGCTGGCACCGGACCACTGGGAGCCGGACAGCGACCGGTTCATGTGCACGCTGCAGACCTGGGTGCTGCGCAGCGGCGGACGGACGGTCCTGATCGACACGGGGGTGGGCAACGGGCGCGAGCGGCCCGGTTCGCCCTTCCACCACTGGCGGGGCGACTTCCTCGGCGCGCTGGCGCGGGCCGGCGTCCGCCCGCAGGACGTCGACGTCGTGGTCAACACCCACATCCACGGCGACCACGTCGGCTGGAACACCACCGGCACCGAAGACGGCTGGCAGCCGACGTTCCCCAACGCCCAGTACCTCATGCCGGCCGCCGACGACTTCCACTTCGGCCCCGACAACGCCTACGGGAGGGGCGTACGGGAAACCGACCGGCTCATCTACGAGGACAGCGTCGCGCCCATCCACCGGGCCGGACAGGTGACGCTTTGGGAGGGCGCCCACCGCATCGACGAACACCTCACCCTGGAGTCCGCGCCCGGCCACACGCCCGGATCGTCCGTGCTGCGGCTCGCGTCCGGGAGTGACCGGGCGGTCTTCGTCGGGGATCTGCTGCACAGCCCGGTGCAGATCCTCGACCCGTCCTGCAACAGCTGCTTCTGCCTGGACCCGGCGCAGGCGGCCGCCAGCCGCCGACGGGTCCTTGAACGGGCCGCCGAGAAGAAGGAATTGGTCGTCCCGGCGCACTTCGGCGGCGCGGGCGCCCTCGAGGTCCGCCGGGAGGGCGAGCGCTTCGGCCTCGGGCCGTGGGCGGCCTACGACGCCCGGTAGGAACACCGCCGCCCTCCCGCCCCGCCCCGCGCCGGGGCGGGGAGCGGGCTGCGATCACTCGCCGGCGCCGTCTTCCAGGGCGCCGTCGGGGCCCGTACGGTCCGCTTGGCGGAGGAACGTCCACAGGACGTTCTCGCCCCCTCCGATGAACGGCAGGCGCTCCTGGGCGACGCGGATCTCCTCCTCCGTCATCCAGCCCCACCAGGCGATCTCGCGCGGATTCGGGGCGATCGACGGGATCTGGGCCGGATCCAGCCGCACGTCGTGCACGGCCATCCAGTACGGGCCGTGCTCCTCCTGGTAGATCCGCTTGAACACCATCCGGGGCGGCTCGGCCAGCCGGACGCCGATCTCCTCCTCGAACTCCCGGGCGGCTGCCTGCTCGTAGCTCTCACCGACATCGACGCCACCGCCGATCACGGTGTCGTAGCGGCCCGGGTACCGCCGCATGCCGTCACCGCGGCGGTGCACCAGGACCCGGCCCGCGTCATCACGGCAGACCACCACCGCTATGCGGTGCAGCAGCCATCCCCGGACCGCCGCATCCCGTTCCACCACGCCGACCACGCGGTCCCGCTCGTCCACCTGCTCCACCAGTTCGCTCATGGCCCTACCCTGCCAGGCGCGCAAAGCCAGTTGACCGAGGCCCGGTCGTGGACGGGGGCGGTGGGGCGGAACCCCTGGGCGGGTCGGCGAACCCGGTGCCAAGATGAAACACGTGCTGCCGGGACCGGGCTTCGGCGTCGCGCCGGCCGGGGCACCGCACGGCGTCGATGGCCGGCGGGATCACGGGGGAGCGGGGGAGCGGGCATGAAGGGGAAGCCGTACTTCTCAGGGGAAGGCAAGCCGTCTCCGCGCGGTGCGCAACGGATGGCCACGGGGCGCCTTCTGCTCACCGGCGGGTGGGCACTGCGAGCTGCGGGGACGGCCGTGGGCTTGGCAGGCGCCCTGCTCTTCAAGGGCGGACTCAACAGCGACCATGTACCGTCCGGCTTCACCCAGCCCCACTGGTGGCTGGGTGAGCTGGGCGGAATGGCGGCACTCCTCACCGGCGGATGGGTCTTTGGAGCCGGTCGCCGCCTCGTGGTGCGCGGCAAGCAGCACACCGCCGAGACCATCGACGCCTTCCACGGACTGGCCGGCACCCGCTACGTCCTCTACCTGCGCCCCTTCTCGAACGACTCGGGCATGGCCGCTCTGCCCGACGACGTCACGGGCGGCGGCGCCACCGCCGAGAACCTCTTCTTCATCTCCGGGCTGACCCACGAAGAGGCCCTGGTCCGCCGCTTCCGGCCGTTCGGCCGCGTGATCGCGATCGGCAGGCCCGACGAGCCCCTCCCGCTGCCCGGTGCGGCACGCGCGTATCTGCCCCTCGACGACTGGCGGGACACCGTGAGCGGGCTCCTCTCGCGTGCGCAAGTGGTGCTGCTGTCGGCGGGCCCAGGACCGGGGACGGTGTGGGAGTTCATCGAGGCCGTACGACTGCTGCCGCCCGAGCGGCTGGTGCTGCCGGCCTACTGCGATCCTGTGGTCTACGACCGTTTCCGCGAGGCCGTCGCCGAGGAGTACGCCCGCCGGTCACGCACCGAGCCGGGGACACCGGGCACGGGACTCTGGCCGCCACTGCCCGCCCTGCCGGACTTCCCGTCCCCCGTTCGCCCCCGGCGGCCACGCTGGGAAGTGCTGCTGAACGGCGGCCGGAAGCGGCTGCGCTGGGACTTCGCCCTCAAGGGCCTCGTCACCTTCGCTCCGGACTGGCGGGCGACCTTCATCCGATTCGATCCGACGACACTGCGGTTGCCGAGCCCGTTGACGCTGCGCCGCCTGGTCAGGCGCCAACTCCAGCCCGTCATGGACCGGTTGGCCGCACTGCCGACGCGGAATTGACCCGTCCGCGGCGCCCGGCCGAGGTCGCCGACAAGCGCTACGCCGGGCCTCGTACCGCGCCCGCCGGCCACACCACATGAACGGGAACGCCCGCGGCCCGGGCGGCGAGGACGGTGTCCGCCGTACCCCCGCCCCGGCCGGAGGGCGGTGTTCCGTCCCATACGGCGATCAGCGCGTCGGCGCGTCTGATCAGCTCCGCGTTCGCGGCCTCGTACGCCCGCCGGCTCGCCCGCTGAAAGGGCAGCACCACGACCTCCGAGGCGGCCGACGCCAGACGGTCGAACAGCGCCTCGTGATCGGGTTCGACGTGCGCGGCGCGGTAGTCCAGGGAGGGCAGCACCACGACCAGCGTGCCCCCGGCCTCGAGCACGATCTCGGCGAAGAGGGCATCGGCACCGGGAGCGATGCATGACACCCCGACCAACTCCTCGCCCGCATACCCGGCCAGCAGCTCGCGCAGCGCTCCACCCGCCAGCTTGCGTGCCGTTGGCGCCAGGTCCATATGACCGGTCACCGCGAGGGTTGGCACCCGGCCCACCTCCTCTGCAGCGACGGGAACGTTCCTCACCCTATCCAGGCCGTATCGCCACCGGTCCTCCCGAGTCTCTTGTGAGTTCATCGCCGCGCTGCTTGGCTCTCCGCCGGATCATCACCGACGACGGGGGAGAGCTGACATGGGCAAGTCCGGGACGGTTTTCCGCGGTGCGCTCGCCGTGCTCTGCGCGGCCGTGCTGACGTTGACGCCGGGCGCCGCTCCCGCCTCCGCCGAAGCCGTCCGCAGCGGCCAGGCATCGGGGTCGGGAGCGGGGGCGGCGCCGGCGTCGGGCATCCCGCGATTGACGGATGACGCGGGCCGGGAGCTGACCCTGCACGGCTGGAACGTAGAGGACAAGGAACACCGTGGGGACGCCGCCCTGTCCGCCATCACGGAACGCCACTTCCGCGATCTTCGCTCCCACGGCTTCAACTTCGCCCGCCTGCTGGTCTTCTGGGACGATCTCGAACCGCGCCGGGGCCACTACAGCACGCGTTACCTCGGCAAGATCGAGCGGATCCTGGACTGGGCGAACAAGTACGACGTCGAGGTGGTCATCGACGCCCACCAGGACGTCTTCGGCCCGGCGTTCGGGCACCGGGGCATACCCGGCTGGGCGACCCGGACCGACGGGCTGCCCTTCACCCCGCACCCCGGCGACTGGTTCGGCGAATACTTCGAACCCGCCGTCCAGCGTGCCTTCACCCACCTCTATACGGATCCGGACCTCCAGCGCGCACAGGGGCACATGTGGCGCCTGCTGGCCGACCGCTTCGGAGACCACCCCGCCGTGTTCGGATACGACCTGATCAACGAGCCGATGGGCGAGCTGCGCAGCGGCGAGGACCTGCCCACCGCGGCCCGCCGCATCGAGGCAGAGCAGATCACCCCGATGTACAACCGCATCGCGCGCGAGGTGCGCGCCGTGGACCGCGACAGCCGGCTGTTCATCGAGCCGACCCCGATCGTGGGCGAGGGCGTACCGACCGGCCTCGGCACGGTGCGGGACCGCCACGTCGTGTACGCGCCGCACTTCTACAACTCCGCCATGGAGGCGGGTGCCGACTACGACCCGAAGGCCGGATGGATCGCGTCCTACGAGCGGGCCGTCACCGATTATCCGCGGCGCCGGCAGATCCCCGTGGTGATCGGCGAGTGGGGTCCGCTCAACAACGAGCTGCCGAACATGGGCCGCTTCTACCGTGACGCGCTCGCGTCCCTCGCCCGCTACGGCTCGGGCTGGGCCGGCTATGTGTGGTGCTACGGCGGCGGATACTGCGCGGCCGACAAGGACGGCAGGCTCCGCACCAACAAGGACCGGACGGCCGGCCCGTACGCGGCAGCGGTCGCGGGACGGGCGCGTGCGCAGACCCTCGACCCCGCGAGCGGCCGCTACCGCCTCGTCTACGACGCGCGCCGGGGCGGACGGACCGAGATCTCGCTGCCGTCCGACCCGCGGTACCGCCGTGTGGTGGTGCACGGCGGGGCATGGAGCGATACCCGCACCGTGCCGCCGGGCAGGCCGGCCGTGGTCACCGTGCTGTCGCCATGGCGCAGCCGGGTCACGGTCACCGTGACCCCGGAGGTGGAGGCCAGGTCCTGAAAACCGAGCGCCCGTCATGGCGGGCGGCGGCTTATTCATCATGGAATGTCAGGGCAATGCCTTACAGTGAGTGAAAATATCGTGAAGAAAAGAACACTGGGGTGGGAATGCGCAAGGCCATCGCGCGGCGCGTGGGAGTTTCGCTGGCGACCGTGACGGTTCTGGTCGGCGTGACCAGCTGCCGGGACGGTTCGGACAAGGCCGCCGGCGCCGAGCCGAAGTCGGGCACGCTCGCGGCGACGCAGGCGCTGACGGCGGCGTACAAGAAGACCGCGGCGGCGAAGTCCGCGAAGGTCACCATGACGATGTCGGTGCCGGCGACGATGGCGGACGGCGGCGAGACCAAGATGTCCGGCGTCATGGGCTGGGACCCGTTCGTCATGGACGTGACCATGAGCGAGAAGCAGGCGGGGGAGCCGGCGGGCGGCGCCGAGAAGACGCACATGATCTGGGTCGACAACGCCGTCTACATGGACATGGGCGAGCGGCCCGTGGAGTTCGACGGCAAGAAGTGGGGCAAGTTCGACCTGGGGGCCGCGGCCGAGCAGTCCGGTGATGCCGCGCTCATGAAGCAGATGACCGCGGGCCTGGAGGACATGAAGCAGGACCCGGCCCAGCAGCTGGCGATGCTGCTCAACTCGCCGGACGTCAAGCACCTGGGCACCGGCGAGGTCGACGGCCGGCGCGCCGAGCACTACAAGGGCTCTCTGACGGCGGAGGAAGGGCTCAAGTCCAACAACAGCGTCAAGGCCCTCAAGCCCGAGGAACGCAAGGCGCTGCTCGCCAACATCAAGAAGGCCGGCATCAAGGGCTACGACTACGACGTCTGGGTCAACGGCGCCGACTACCCGGTGAAGATGGACGTGGACATCAAGACGCCGCAGGGAACGGTCCACACCACCGCGGCCTACTCCGACTACGGAACCAAGGCATCGGTGCAGGCTCCGCCGGCCAATGACACCGTCGACCTGCTCAAGACCCTCAAGGAACTCACCACCCAGCGGCAGTAGGCCCGTTCTTCCGCACCGCCGCGGGAATGCGCCGCCACCCGCGGCGACCTGGTCGACCGCCGGCGGGGGCGCGTCAGCGGGGATCGCGCGACAGCTCGGCCCAGCAGCGGTCAGCCGCTTCGTGGCAGGTCTCCCAGGTGTGCCGGAACAGCGTGGTGGCCTCCCCTCCGGGCCAGTCCGGGGGGAGGAGCCACGCGGGCAGCCGCGGGTCGCCCTCGAACGTCAGCCGCCAGGCGTGCACCAACCGGGTGCGCAGCACGAACGCCTCGGCGTCGCCGCCGGGTTGGGCACCCGCGAAGCGGCTCAGGAAGTCCTCGTGCAACCGCCGCACCGCCGCCAGGTCCCATGCCCGCGCGACCAGCGCCCGCTCGCGCGCCGGGTCGTCGGCGACCGTGGACACCAGCCAGGTGGCGTCCTCGGCGAGCCCCAGTTCGGTGAGCATCGCCCGCAGCGCACCGACGCCCCCGGGGTCGGCGGCGATCCATACGCCATGGCCGAGCGGGCCGAAGCCCTCGAAGGCCAGTTGCTCCTCCACGATCGCTCGCTCGGGACCGGCCGGGGCCTGGAGCAGGAGTTGCTGCCACTGCCCGTTCCAGGGCGTCTCCCGCATGGCGCGGGTGAGCCGCTCCGTCCAGCCGGTGAGCAGGCGGACCAGGCGCGGGGTGAGGACGAGCCGGGTGTAGCGACCGGTGGGCTCGGTCGTCAGCCAGCCTTCGTTGGTGAGCCGGGTGATCGCGCGCCGGGCGGCGGTCCCCTCCACCCCGCAGGCGCGCAGCGCGGCGACCACCGCCGTCGACCACACGCGGTCCTGGCCCGGCCAGCGCACATACTCGCCGAGCACGGTGAGCAGCAGGGCGCGGGCGCTGGGACTGCCGTCGCTGCGCCGGCGCGTGCGGGGCCGGGCGGGCCCGAGACCGGGGGCCGGGGTGTCGATCGTGGTCCTCCCTCGCCGTGGGGCCTTCGTACGACCCGATGCCCCCGATCCTAGGCAGTGCGGCACGCCAGATGACCTGCGGTGGGGCATGCGGTGCGACCTGCGATGCGGCGAGCGGGGCGGCATGCGGTGCGAACCCTAATGAGACATAAATATTGAACTCTCGATTTTTGTGTCTCACTATGGGCGGGCCGCTACCCCAGCACGTCGAAAGGCATGCGAGTGCAGACAACGCGCCCCCTCCGGCCCAGCCGATTCGGAGCGTTCATCGCCCCCTGGCACGACATCAACGGCAACCCGTCCCTCCAGATCCGCCGCGATCTGGATCTCGTCGCGCATCTCGACGGCCTCGGCTTCGACGAGGCCTGGATCGGCGAGCACCACTCCGCCGGCTACGAGACGATCGCGTCCCCGGAGGTCTTCATCGCCGCCGCGGCCGAGCGCACCCGCCGCATCCGGCTCGGCACGGGCGTCAACTCGTTGCCGTACCACCATCCGCTGCTCCTCGCCGACCGCATCGTCCAGCTCGACCACCAGACGATGGGCCGGGTGATGCTCGGTGCCGGACCCGGCCAACTCCCCTCCGACGCCTTCATGATGGGCATCGACCCGATGCGCCAGCGCGACATGATGGCCGAGGCGCTGGAGGCCGTCGTGGCGCTGCTGCGCGGCGAGACCGTCACCAGAAAGGCCGACTGGTTCCGGCTCGACCACGCCCGTCTGCAGCTGGCCCCGTACCAGCGCGGGGGGATCGAGGTCGCCGTCGCCTCCACCGTCTCCCCTTCGGGCTCGGTGCAGGCCGGCCGCCATGGTCTGTCGCTGCTCTCCCTCGCCGCCGGCGACCCGGGCGGCTTCGCCGCGCTGGACGCCAACTGGCGTATCTACGACCAGACTTGCACCGAGCACGGTCACCCGGCCGACCGCGACAGCTGGCGTCTGGTCGTCCCCCTGCACCTGGCCGAGACCGCCGAGCAGGCGCGTCGTGAGGCCGAGTACGGAGCGCTCCATCTGGTGCGCTACAGCGAGGGGCTGTCCGGGATGACCCTGCCGTGGGGCACCGACGCGGCGACGGCCGTCGAGCGGTGGACCACCGAGGGCTTCCCCACCTTCGGTGTGGCCACGATCGGCACCCCGGACGACGCCATCGCCCGCATCGAAGCCATGGCCGAGCGGTCGGGCGGCTTCGGCACGCTGCTCCTCATGGACCTGCCCGCCGCCGCCCCCGAGGCCAAGCGGCGCAGCTACGAGCTGTTCGCCGAGTACGTCATCCCGCACTTCACCGGCGCCAACCGGCAACGCGCCGCGTCCCTGGGCTGGGCCCACGCCAACAGCGAAACGTTCATGGGGGCGATGCACGCCGCCGTGGCCGCCGCCTGCGAGAAATAACCAAGGAGCGCACTCATGCGAGCAGCAGTCCTGCGCAACGGCGCCTTCACCCTCGACGAGGTCCCCGACCCCGCACCAGGCCCCGGCCAGGTCCTGGTACGGACGGTGGCCTGTGGCATCTGCGGATCGGACCTCTCCGCCTACCGGCACACCGAGGACTTCCTCCAGGCGTCGATCGATTCCGGCACGCCCACCTTCCTCTTCGACCGCGCCGCCGACCTGGTGATGGGGCACGAGCTGTGCGCGCGCGTCGTCCGGCCGGGCCCCGGAGTGGAAGGCTTCACCGAAGGCCAGGTCGTGGTGGGCCTGCCGTGGGCCGTCGACTCCGGTGGAACGGTGCGCACCATCGGCTACTCCAACGAATTCCCCGGCGGCTTCGGCGAGTTGATGGTCATGCAGGCCGCCGCCCTGATCGCGGTGCCCGAGCACCTTCCGCCGCCGGTCGCCGCGCTCACCGAGCCGCTGGCCGTCGGCTTCGGCAACATCGCGCGCTCCGGGGCCGAGAAGGGCTCCGGAGCGGTCGTCATCGGTGCCGGTCCCATCGGCCTCGGAGCGGTCGCGGGGCTCGTCGAACGGGGCGCCGCCCCCGTCGTCGTCTCCGAGCCGTCGCCGCGCCGCCGTGCACTCGCCCGCCGCTTCGGCGCGCACCTCGTGGTCGACCCGGCCGAACGTGACCCCTTCGACGCCTGGCGCGCGGCCGCCGAGCGCGGGCAGCGGCTGACCGTGGTCGAGTGCTCCGGTAAGCCGGGCATGTTCAACCAGGTCATCCACCGCGCCCCACACGGCTGCACGGTGCTGCTGCTGGGCGCCTGTATGACCGAGGACACCTTCCGGCCGGTCGTCGGCATCTACAAGGACCTCACCGTCAAGATGTGTCTGACCTACCCGCCCGAGCAGTACGCCGCGACGCTGGACCGCATCGCCGACGGACGGGTGGACGCCGCCGCGCTGATCACCGGGGAAGTCGGCTTCGAGGGCGTGGCCGACGCGATCGCCACGCTGGCCGCCCCCGATGATCATGTGAAGGTGCTGGTCCGGCCCGAGCTGAAGGGCCCTGGTGTGCGGCCGCCCCGGAGCGTCCCCCGGGACTGAACTTCCGCTCCCACCGCCATGGTTGCCCCGCCGCGACCGGTGGCGGGGGTCACCGGGCTGCCGGGTTGCCGTTCGCTTCCTGACCCGTGGCGCGTTGCGCCGGTTGGGTTTTCCGACGTGGGTTCCGCGCAGGCCGGAGCGGGTGCCCCGGCCTGCGCAGGCCCGTCAGGCCACCGTGCCGGCGACTCCGGTGCGGCCGTCGGGGACGCCGGCGATCGTCACGATGACCTGCTTGCGGACGGCCTCGCCGAGCACGTCGGCCAGTGCGTCGGTGATCGCGGCGACCAGGCGGGCCGGCGCATCCGGGACCTCGGGTTGGTGATACGCGGCCTCGCGCATGCTGAGGGTGACGAGCGGTGCATCGTTGTCCGTCGGGTTGCCGCCGATGCCCCGGCGGTGCTGCGGGATGCCGATCAGATCCACCGCGACGAGGCGGCGGAACCCCTCGCCGTAGACGACGCCGACCGCGTCGGCCAGGGCGCCGATCAACTTCGGTTCCACCGTCCCGTCGAGGGCTTCTTCGCGGATGTGCACGCTGATGTGAGGCATGGTGACGACTCCGTTCACGCCGGTACGTAGGCTGGAGGGAAGCTCGCTTTGTCAGCAAAGCAAAATACCTTTGAAGGCAAAGGTAAATGGAGGGGAGTGTGTGATGTCAAGGCCCAGCGCGCGCGACGCCGCAGCGGGCGGCGGGAGCGGGGTCGATGATGCCGTCAGGGCCCTGCTGCTGCTCATGCCCCGGATGGTGGGCCGGGTCAAGAAGATCCCGGTGCCCGAGGCGCTCCAGTCCTTCGCGCTGGCGCCGCGCCACCTCTCGCTGCTCTCCTACCTGCTCTTCGACGGGCCGATGACCGTGAACGAGCTGGCGGCCCGACTGCAGGTCGCGCCGACGACGGTGAGCCTGCTGGTCGGCGACCTGAGCCGGAAGGGGATCCTGGAACGGCGCGAGGACGAGGCGGACCGACGCCGGCGGATCGTCGGCATTGCGGCCGACCAACAACCCGCGATCGCCGCCTGGCTCGCCCCGGGTGCGGCCGCCTGGCGCAAGGCGTTGGCCCCCCTGACACCGGATCAGCGGCAGCTGTTCGTCGACACGCTGCTCGCGTACGAAGCCGCGGTCGGCGGCGAGGGGCAAGGCTGAGCCGATCCCTCAGGCACCGCCATCCGGTGATCGTTTCCGGTCGGAACGCCGGGTGACCTGGAGTGGTCATGGATCGCTTTCGGTTACCGGGAGAGGAGGCCGATGCGGGATGCAGCCGCCGCCCGTGCTTCGTAAGCTCGTATATGTAGATGAGGCGCCAGGGCCGGCCTGGCCGCCGAGCCTCGCATCGCTCTCGGTGCCCGATGCCTGTGACGTGGAGCCCTTGATGACCACACCGCGGGACCTGATGATCGTCGCCATGGACACGGCCTCCGGCTCTCCTGTCGAGCGGGGCGACCTCTCGCTCGCGCTGGCGGGGGCCGAGGCGATCGACCTCCTCGGTGCGCAGGCCATCAGCCTGGACGGCGATCACATCGTGCCGGGCTACCGGCCGGCGATTGCCGATCGTCTGCTGGGCCAGGCCGCGGAGTCGCTCGTCAGGGAAGCGCCGTACGAGACGGTCGACGACTGGCTGTGGCGCAGGGGCCAGGGCCTTTCCACGGCCTATCTGGCCGCCTTCGAGGCGGAAGGGCAGCTCACCCGGGAACGGCACCGCGGAATGCCGTTCCGGGCCGGTCAGATGGTGCTGGCCGATTCGCCCGCCCGTCGCCAGGCCGCCGACCGCTGGACATCGAACGAGCCCGTGCTCGCGGCCCTTGCGACGGCTGTTGGCATCGGTGGCCGGCCGGGCGGGGAGACCCCGGGCGTCGACGACGACGGGGTGGAGACGGTATTGGCCGCCGTCCATGACGCGCTGATGGAGCTGGAGGCGGTACGGCAACGCCGGGCCATCGAAGAGGCGGCCTTCGACAACATTTGGCGGGGCGACTGAGGTGAACCCCGCTGTATCGCCGCCTCGCACCGCAACGTACCGTGTCGGTCGTCCCGTTGGCGTATCGTGACCGCTCGCGTCGCCCGGAGCGGTGCCGACCCGGCCGGTTCGCTGTGGTGGACATCTCAGAGACCGGATCGGGGGCGAACTCCGAGCGGTCTCCGTGGTAGACACGAGGGGCCATCACCTGGCACGCCGAGACGACAACGGGGGAATCGCGACCGACATGAGTTCTGCAAACATGACGACGAGTAATACGCCCATCTATGAGGCTCTTGTCGCCGAGCGAGGCGACGCGCTTGCCAAACTCCAGGAAGCCGCGGCGCGACTGTTGACTCCCCACGCGCCGGAGTGGAGCCGCTCGTACGCGGACGGTGCAGCCGCTCAGCACCACCAGATGATGGCCGACCATGCCGCTCCCGCCGCGACGGGCGGTGCCGAGAGCCACCTGGATCACCGGGTTGTGGCGCAGCCCTCTCCTGCCGCGGGAGACGCCGGCGTGCCGGCGCCCCGGATGTCGTCGCATGCGACGTCCGCGTTCGGCTGAGTCACCGGACGGAATGAGCCACTCGACCCGTCGGGTCAGTTGACTCGTCGGTCACCTGGCTCGATGTGCCACAACGCGGTGAGCCGGCGGCACCGCTGCCGCGGTTCTCGGGGCGGATCCGCTGGATGGGACGCGGCGCCGAGGCGCGACGGTGGCGGCGCACGAACAGCTGAAGGGCCGCCATCAGCACACCCGTAGCCAGTGCGCTGTGCCAGAGCAGCGTATCCAGGCGGCCCGCCGCGAGATAGCCGCCCGCGGCGACGGCGGCCAGGGCGCAGACCGCACGGTCGACGATGCTCTCGACGGAGAGCAGCGTGGCACGGGGCGCGCCCGCCGGAATGGCGTCGTTCACCAGCTTGCGCTGGAGCGGATAGACGAAGCCGCAGACGGCGGCGAACAGACACAGCACAACGATGACCGTCCACGGGCCGCCGAGGGCGAGACCCGCCAGCGCCCCGGCCATCGCGAGGCTGAGCAGGGTCACCCATGACGCCGGCCGCAGCCGTGCGGTGAGCCACTGCGGGCGGGCCGAGGCCACCGCCTCCGCGACCGTCATGGCGGCCAGTACCGCACCGTGCGAGCCCTCGCCGACGCCGTGGTGCAGCAGCACCGGCTGGAAGAGGTTGACCTGGCAGATGCGGGAGAGGGTGAAGACCGCCACTCCCTGCACCATGACCAGCGCGAGCCACGGGGTGACGCGCACCGTGCGCAGCGCCGCCGCGGCGCCGTGCAGGACCGTGGGACGGCGGCGCGGCCCGGCCGCGTCCGGGGACGGGGCGGCCTGGCCCGGCAGGACCAGCGCACAGAACAGGGACCCCGCGGCGCTCACGGCGCTCAGCGCGTACGGTGCGCCGTGCGCGAGGTCCATGAGCGGGCCGACCAGCGGCCAGCACAGCACCTTCGCGCCCAGGCCCCACGCCCTCGCCTGCCCCTCGGCCTTGAGGTAGTGCTCGTCCGCGCCCTGGGCGCGCAGGCCGTCGTAGAGGTAGGCGCTGGCGGCGCCGGAGGCCAGCGAGCGACCGGCGGCGATCGCCAGGAAGTGCGCCAGGAAGCCGGTGTACGTGGGAGCGAGGAGGGGAGCGAGGTTCGCCGCGGTCATCACGACGGCGCCGGCGCGCAGGCAGTTGCGGGCACCGATGCGGTCGGCGATCAGCCCGGTCGGTATCTCGAACAGGCAGAACGCGATGTAGTAGATGCTCTGGATGCCGAAGATCTGTCCGTCGGAGAGGCCCGCCTGCCGCTGGTAGGCGTAGAACACCGGCATCCACCACAGCAGGTTGAACAGCAGCTGGAAGCCGTTGTTCAGGCGGATGATGCGGGGGGCGCGGGGGGCGAGAGGGGCGACGGGCTTCACGGGCAGCGTGTCCGGGGCGCCGGTCCGGCGGCCGCGCGACGGGCCGGTGCGGAGGCGGGTCACCGTGCGAAGGGGCGGATCTGGACCAGGTGGAAGGCGCCCTGATCGGTCATCAGCCATTCGATGTCGAGGGGATCGTCCACGTCGGCTTCGCTGAAGTGGGACTGCAGCAGCCTGCCGGTCAGGGCCAGCTGCCCCAGCCGCTCCCGGGTGGCGGCGGGCAGGTCCCGGCCGGAGGAGCCGAGCGCAACCGTGCGGCCGCCGCCCTCGACGGTGTTGTAGAGGTACTGCAGCGGCAGCGCGGTGCCGTCGACGACGGTCTCGGGGGAGCCGGGGGAGCAGTTGAGGCAGACGTTGCGGAAGTCCGCGCGCCGGGTCGGGTTGCAGGTCACCAGGACGCCGCCGAGGTCAGCGGGCAGATACCGCTGGATGATCACGCCCATGTAGGTGTCGTCGGGGGAGATGCCCGCCTGGTGGCGCAGCCGGACGCTGCGCGGCGAGAACAGGGAGGCCCACACCCGGCGCACGGCGGCCAGGAGTTCGTCCGCTCCGCGCACCGAGGTGACCGAGTCGTAGACCCCGGCCGCGGAGAAGCCCGGCAGATCCTCGGCGTTGGAGGAGGAGCGCACCACCAGCCGGCTCCCGGCGGCCGGACCCGTGGGCAGTGCCTGGATGATCGGGCGGGTCACGGCGTCGGGCAAGGGGGCCTGCCCGATGAGGCGCTGGAGTTCCCGGCACAGGGGATCCACCGCCTCGACGGTGTCGAGGGCCAGGGCGGTCTTCAGCCGGCCGATGGCCTGTTGGATGGCCGGGGACGAGGTGAGAAAGCGGTGCTGGAGGGCGAAGGGCAGGGCGACCCCGTCGGGCGCGGTGACCGTGCCGACCGCGAAGGCGGCGGCCGCGGAGCGGAGTCCGGCCACGGGCGCCGGGTCGTTCGCGCCGAGCCGGGCAGCGAGATGGCCGAGGAGGTGGGCACGGGGCGGCCGCGGCCGCTGGTAGTACGCGGTCAGGTCGGCGGTACGGCTGCCGAGGACGTGATGGAGCTCGCCGAGGTTGGCCGCCTTGGTCCCGTAACGGTTGTCGTCGGTGCGGCGCAGCCGGTGCAGCGGCAGCGCGGGCACGTCCGTCAGCAGCGGGGTGCGCAGCCGGATCCGCTCCCGGTGCCGGTCCGGTGCCGTGGGGGCCGGGGCCTGGGCGAGGCGTACGAGGGTGATGTGGTGGTCCGTCACCTCGTAGCGGACCCATGCGCCGTCCAGGTTTTCCGCCTCGACGAGCCGCGCCAGGTCGCGGACGGTCGCGTTGGGGATGCCCCAGCCGGAGGCGAGGACGTTGGTGTGCGACAGCGGGGTGGTGGGCGCGGTGCTGATGAAACCGGCCACCCGGGGCACGTCGTCGGGCAGCGCGGGCATGGCCACGATGTCGGACCGGCCGAGGCTGCCGGATTCGGCGGCGTACTCCTCGAAGGTACGGAAGCAGCGGAGCCGGCCGGTGGTCTCGCCGGGGTTGAGCGGGGTGCGGGTGCGGTTGCCGAAGAGCTCATGGCTGAGGATCCGGGGGACCCGGATGTCGCTGATCGTGGCGAGTTCGCTCTCCTGCCCGTGGTTCGCGGGCTTCAGCAGCAGCGCGAGGCGGCCGTCGAGGCGGTGCCGGACGAACGTGTAGAACTCCTCCAGCAGCGGGCCGGGCATGGTGTCCGCCTCGGTCGTCTCCAGCACGAGGAACGGGCGCTCCCGGCCGGCGGCGTCCTCGTCGGTGTGCAGGGACAGCACGCCCAGCAGGAAGCGGCGCCGGGGGTCCATGTAGACGGAGGCGTTGAAGGCGTCCAGGACGGAGTCCAGCGCGGCCAGTTCCATGCCGAGGACGCGGGTGGCGATGTAGTCGACGTGGAAGGGGTGGACGGCGGTGTCGAGGAGGTGCCAGGTGCCCTCGGCCCGGTCCACCACGACCTTGAGGTAGGGGTGACCGGCCAAGGTGCCGGAGAGGGTGTGGAAGAGCGGCAGGGACAGGTGCTCGCCGATGGCCGTGCGGTCGGTGCCGGGGCGCGGCGCGTCGGCGGGCAGGACGGCGGTGGTCATGAGCGCGCTCCCGTGGTCATCGCTGTGGTCGTGGTCGTGGCGGTGGTTGCGGTCGCCGTCGCCGCCGGGAGGACCCGCGGCAGGGCGTCCACCAGGGTGCGGAAGTCGTGCAGGACGGTCTCCGGGGTGGCGGCGGACAGCAGGCACAGGGCGGCCATGGTGTTGGCGCCCGCCGCCGGGTCGTACACCGGCACCAACGTGCCGTCCGGGAGCGAATTCTCGGCCACCACGGACAGCCGGCTGTCGGCGTCGAGGGCCACCGCGTCCCGTACGGCAGGGAAGTCCCACCGCCGCCGGTCCGGCCAGGCGTCACCCGCGCCGTCCACGGCCAGGACGACGAGCGAGCCGGCCGCGCCGCGCGCCTCCTGGGAGGTGAGGGACTGTTCCGGCCAGGCGACCGGCCGCTCCAGCAGGTGGTCGACGAGCATGCCGATCAGGTCCAGCCCGAAGACCTCCTCGATCTGCGGGACGGTCATCGCGCCGCCGAAGCGGGCGGCGGTTTCGATCAGCCACATCCGGCCGTCCGCGCCGAGCTTGATCTCCGTGTGCGTACCGCAGTTCTCCAGGCCCAGCGCGTCGACCGCCTCGCGCGCCAGGGCCACCACGCGCCGCTGGGCGTCGTCCGGGAGCGCGGCCGGGGTGATTCCGGCGCGCTCGGTGAACGGCTCCACCGTCGGCATCCGGCCGGTGAGACAGACCGGGCGGAACTCCCCGTCCACGACGACGCCTTCGACGCTGACGTAGTCGCCCCAGCCCTCCTGGCCGAACCAGCCGTCGGCGGTGCCCGGCACGATCTCCTCGACGAGGAAGTCGGCGCCGGCGCCCGCCACATGCAGCTCGGCGTAGCCCAGCCCGGCGGATTCGGCCATCACCTCCTGCGCCCGCTCCCAGGCCGCCGGCACCTCGTCGGCGGAGCGGATGATCCGGTGCGCGGTGGAGCCCGCGCTCCAGGCGGCCTTCAGCAGCAGCGGCAGACGCAGCGCGCCGGCCGCCTCCCGCAGCTCCCGCTCGTCGGCGACGGGACGGAACCGGGGCTGGGAGATGCCCCGTTGTTCCCAGGTGCGGCGCATCAGCCGCTTGTCGCGGGCCAGCGCGCAGGAGGCGCCGGCACCGGCGAGGCCGAGCTTCTCGCAGGCTTCCGCGACCGCGACGACCGCGTACTCGGAGAACGTGACGACCGCGTCGGCGCCCACGGTCCGGGCCCGGGAGACGATCAGGGACACCAGGTCGCCGCGCTCCGGGCCGGTGGCCGTGAGCACGGAGGCGCATTGCCGTCCGGCCGACGCGGCGACGGTGGGCGGCAGCGTGCTGAGCGCCAGCAGGTGCACTGCCGACCGTGCGGCGACCCGTGACAGGGCATACCCCAAGGGCGGGCCGCCCTGGGCGTACACAAACAGCACCGAGCTCACTGGAATCCGTCTCCTTCGCAGGTGGGTGGGGCCGTCGGGACGGCCGGTGACGCCCGTACCGGCACGGCCGGACGCCCTGCCTCCAGCGAACCAGCCGGGGGGCCTCCGGTTGGCCGCGAGGAGCGCCAACCGCTCAGGCAAATGCCAGAGTTGCGGACTTCGTGGATCAAGAGTGAAGGTTGTGTGATGCCGTATGGGAGTCGGGCGCCCGCGATGATGTGTTCCCACCCTGTTCGGGCACCGTTCACGCAACGTTCAGGCTCGCCCGGGCCCCGCCCGGACCCCGTCCAGATCGGCCGAGAACCGGGCATACGCCGTCGCACGGGGGGATACGCATGCCGAGGGCGCACCCCGCGCCCCACGCAGCCCCGCGCTGCTCCCCGCGCAGTTCCCACAGAGAGGCAGTCGTGGACGAAACCGGTCTGACGTCGCTGCTCCCACACCTCCCGGTGTCCTGGTTCGCCGACCTGGCCCCCGCCGCGGCCTTCATACGGGACGCCGACGGACGCTATCTCTGGGCGAACCACGCCTACGCCCACCTGTACGGCACCACTCGCGCACGGGTCATCGGCAGGTACGTGCACGACATCGACGCCCCCGCCGACGCCGAGCAGGTCCTCGCGCTCGACCAGGAGGTGCTCGAACGCGGCAAACCGGTGCGCCACACCCTCACCTACCACCGCGCGGACGGCACCAGCGGGCACGCGGCCGGCCATCGCTTCCCCGTACGCGAAGGCACCCGGATGTGCGTGGCCGGGATCTACATCGACATCAGCGACTACACCCGAGCGCTGCAGCAACGCCGGGAGGCCGAGGAGAGCCTGTGCGCGCTGCGCGACCACAGCGGTCTGCCGTGCGCGCAGATCTCCGCGGGCGGCCGGATCCTGCAGGCGAGCGCCGCGGCCGCCGAACTGCTGGGGACCCGGCTGTCGGACCTCGTCGGCCGCCGGGCGGACACCTTACTGGCGCCCGCGCCGGAGCTCTTGGCGCTCCGGCGCGGCTGGCACGCGCTGATAGGCCGCCGCAGCCGGCGGATCCAGACGTCCGCGGTCCTCGTCGACGCCCGCGGCCGGCAGCGCCGCGCCCGGCTGCACCTCACCACGGTGGGCCGCAGCGCGGAGCGCGCCACCAGCGTCTGGGCGCTGGTCACCCACCAGAGCCTCGCCCATGAGGTCTATCCGCCCTTGACGGCCGCTCAGGTCCGCATCCTGGCCCTGCTGGCGGCCGGCCGCAGCAACGCCGAGATCGCGGCCTCGCTCCACCTTTCACGGCAGACCGTCGACTACCACCTCAGCCGCCTGCGGGACCTGCTGGACGCCCCGACCCGCTGCGCCCTGGTCGCGCGCGCCTACGTCCTGGGCATCCTCGCCCCCCAGACCTGGCCACCGCGCTCGGCGACGGCCGGCCATCCCCACAGCGCCACCTGAGGGACGCGGAACCGGGATGAACGCGGCTCGCCGATATCTCGTGGTGCCCAGAGCTCGGGAGCAACACCTTTTCCCCCGCCGTTACCGGCGAATATCACGCGCGATCGGTCCGCGCGGTTGCTCCTCTCGTGTGTACGTCACTCGTTCACCCGTCCTGAGGTACGACGGGTCCCCGTTGGAATCCCGCAATTCCGCGTACGGCGCCAGAATATCGGCGCCGTCTTCGTCCGCCCGGATGACGGCCTCCTGGCGCCCTTCGCTGACTGCTTGTACGGTTCCAGCCCTGCGATTGTCCATCTCTACTCCTGTTGTGTTCGCGGTGTGTTCTGTTGCCATTTCCGCGGCAGTGCGGGTGACCCGAGGGGCACCCTGGCGCGGCTGCCGCCGTTCACGCTCTTCCGTGATTCTTCGGGGGATGAGAAATGCCGGAAGGGCGGAAAGCTCAGATGCTTCGGGGAGTGGGGCGGCCCACTCGCCACCTCCTCACGCTCAAGGTCATTATGGCGCCGGAAGACCACAAATCCCGCGATGCATGGCAGTTCTCTCACCCCTACGCCTAACCATTCCCTTTCATGTAAATCGGCGTGCATCGGGTTATCCGCAGCACTTCCGCACTCCGGCGCGTGCAGGGCCGATTAATCCGTCCCGTGCGCCTCCCGTATGGCCGGCGCGCCGTAACGGGCAACGGGACAGCGGCAATCCGGCGGGCCGGTCGGCCGGGTTCCGCCGTACGCTCCTGATTCACGGAACATTGCGATAATCGTGTAGTGCGAAAGTCGGGTTGCATTGCCTGTCGGTGTGGGGGTGGCGGAGGGGATTGCCAAGGGCGACGATGGAGAAGTCACGCGCCCGGCACTGAACTCTCCACCTGCACAGGGAATCTGACAGGTGCTCCTCCCTGGGGCACCTGCGGTGTGCCGGGCCGCGTGCGGCAGGATGGCAGCTCGTGTCGGGGCGTCCACGGATGTCTCGGCGCATTCGCAGCCCTAGAGACAAGCAGGTGGCAAGGTGACGAAACTTCACTTCCGGCGCTCAGCAGTACCGTTTATCCGGGCCGTGGGAGCCGGCCGGTGAACCGCACGCTCACACTGCACGACATCATCGTCGCCGGGGCCGCGCTGGCCGCCGGCATCGCGGCAGGCCTGCTGTTGCGAGTGGCCCTGCGGTGGCTGGGGAAGCACGCGCGCAGGACGCGCTGGAGCGGCGACGACGTCATCGTGGATGCGCTGCGGTCCGTGGTGCCGTGGGCCGCGATATGCGGCGGCCTGGCGGCGGCCACCGCGGCGCTGCCGTTCACCGCGACGGTCGGACGCAACGTCAACCGGACGCTGACCGTACTGCTCATCCTGGTGGGCACGCTCACCGCGGCCCGCGTGATCACCGGCCTGGTGAAGTCCCTCGCGCAGTCCAGATCCGGCGTGGCGGGATCGGCCACCATCTTTGCCAACATCACGCGCATCGTCGTGCTGGCGCTGGGCTTTCTCGTCGTACTGCAGACCCTGGGCATCTCCATAGCCCCGCTGCTCACCGCACTCGGTGTGGGCGGCCTCGCGGTCGCCCTGGCGCTGCAGGACACCCTCGCCAATCTCTTCGCGGGCGTGCACGTCCTCGCCTCCAAGACGGTGCAGCCCGGTGACTACATCCGGCTCAGCAGCGGCGAGGAGGGCTATGTCGTCGACATCAACTGGCGGAACACCGTGGTGCGCCAGCTCTCGAACAACCTGGTGATCATCCCCAACGCCCAGCTGGCCGGTACCAACATGACCAACTTCACCCGGCCGGAACAGCAGCTGTCGATCCTGGTACAGGTCGGAGTGGGCTACGACAGCGATCTCGAACACGTCGAGCGGGTCACCACCGAGGTCGTCGCAAGCGTGATGACCGATATCAGCGGCGCCCTCCCCGACCATGAACCGGCCGTCCGCTTCCACACCTTCGGAGACTCCAGGATCGGCTTCACGGTGATCCTGGGAGTCGGCGAGTTCAGCGACCAGTACCGGATCAAGCACGAGTTCATCAAGCGCCTGCACCAGCGCTATCGGGCCGAGGGCATCCGCATTCCCGCGCCGACGCGGACCGTGGCGCTGCAACAGTCCGACGAGATCGCCATTCCGCACCAGCGGGGAACGCTGGACATGACGCCGTAGGGCGCCCGGCCGCCGCGACGGGGGCGGGGCCGACGGCCGCCGTCAGCCGTTCTTCCGCCCGCCGCGCCCCGCCACCGGCACCTCGAGGGCGCGCGCGATACCCACCACGCCCTCGTCGAGCCGCTGGAGGTGCCGCAGCACGCGGAAGGTGACGGTGCCCGACTGCGCCCCCGGGGAGCCGCCCGCTTCCAGCATCGAGGCGATGCTGGCGCCGGCCGCGACTTCGCCCTCGGCGTCTTCGTCCTGTACGCGCGCGACGATGAGGTCGATGTTGCGTGCGATGCGCCCGCCGACGCGTTCGAGCCTGGGGTCGGCCGCCACCGTCTTGCTGGACGGCAGGAGTTCGGCCGTCGCCGCCAGGGAACGGGCGTGATAGGCGCAGGTCTCCAGCAGCGCCACCAGATAGCGGGCGGTCTGCCGGCGTACGCGCAGCGGCGTGATGGGATGCATCAACGGCTGGGTGGAGTCGCGCAGATCGTTCAGCGCGGTGTCCAGGTCACGCGCCTGGCTCAGCAGGTCGACGGCCGGGCCGCCGCTGAGCTGCTCCACGGCCGCGGACACCGCCTCGCGCAACCGCACCAGAACGGTGCCCAGGTGTTCGTCCGTACGGCGGTCCGTGTGCACCGGCAGCACCACCACCGCGGCGACGATCCCGCAGGCCGCGCCCAGTGCCGTTTCCTCGATGCGCAGCACCAGCGTGGCCAGGCTGTAGGTGTTGAGGAGCGTGTAGAGCAGGCCGAGCATCGCGGTGACGAAGAAGGACATCAGCGCGTACGACAGCGGCGCGGTGAAGAACATCCCGAAGACGCAGAGCAGGACCAGGGCGAACGCGGTCCAGGTGTGATTGCCCACCAGGCCGGCGAGCCCGACACCGGCGACCACGCCGAGCGCCGTCCCCAGCAGCCTGCGGTAGCCCTTGACCAGGATCTCGCCCGTGGAAGCGGTGTTGAGGAACACCACCCAGCAGGTCAGGACCGCCCAGTACCAGCGCTGGCTGGAGAGGAACTCGCCACCGACGATGGCCAGCGCGGAGCCCACCGCGACCTGGAACGCGGCCCGGGTGGTGGGCCGCTGGAGCCCGGTGCGGTCGTCCTCGCTCTCCTCCGCTCCGACGATCGCGAGGTCCTCGGCGTCGAACTCCTCCCGCGAGCGGGTGGTGGCCGAGGTGTCATCGGACTCGTCCTGCGGCCCGTCCAGCGCCAGCCGCAGGCCCAGGACGGCGCGTGCGGCCTCACCGAGACCGCGGAAGGCGTCCTGAACGGCGGGCGAGGCGCGCGGCAGGTTGTCCTCGTCGCGATAGCCGAGCAGCCTGTTCCGTACGTGGGCGAGCGCGGTGCCGCGGTCATCCGGTGCCCGCCGGGCGACCAGCAGATGGAGCGCTTCGAGGTCCCGGCGCAGCGTGGTCAGGGCATCGCCCTCGGCCTGCATACGGTTCGCCGTGGCCGGCACGGTCGCATGTGGCAGATGCATGGTGAGGGTGTCGGTGCGCTCCGCGCTGCGGGCGTTGAGCAGCGTCATCCCCAGCCGTTCGGCGGCGATCTCGGCGTCCGCGACCCGGCGCTGCAGCAGCCCCGCGGTGGTCGCGTCACGGGTTCCCTCCTCCAGGCGCCCCTGGATCATCAGCGCCGCTTCGTGCAGCCGGGAGGTGTGCCGCCGCAGGTCGTCGAGGACGTTGTCCAGTTGCTTCGGCCCGGCGTCCACGAGCTCCAGATGGGTGGCCACCAGCTGCGCGAGGCGCGCCCGGAAGGCCTCCCGCAGTCGGCTCAGGGTGCGTTCGGGCGTGTCGGGAACGAGGGCGAACCGTACGACCGCGCTGCACGCGAACGCGATGGCCAGGGTCACGAACAGCTCCGGCAGGGCCGGCACGGTGGCGTGGACGAACAGCGAGATGAAGTAGACCTGAAAGCCGATCAGTCCCAGCGCCATGCCGCGGTCGCCGAAGCGGCGGGCGTAGACGGCGCCGAAGATCAGGGCGAGGAAGAACAGGTCGCCGGCGATGACCTTGCTGTGGAGCAAGGACCCCAGCGTCACGGCGGCGAGCGCGACGGGCAGGCCGAGGGCGAGGGTGACCGCCTGGCCGCGCACTTCCTTCTCCCTGATGGCGAACGTCGCGACCATGGCCGCCATCGCGCCCGCGACCATGAGGGTGACGCCGGTGTGGAGCAGCGCGAGTGCGACGAGGGTGAGCACGATCGCCCCCACCGTCCGCAGCCCCGCCATCAGCCGCAGCAGCCCGGGGTCGGATGCCGCGAAGCGGTTCCAGGTGCCGGTACCGGTCCGTCGTATCGCTGCTATCACGCTGCCGTACGCTCCCCATTTTCGGCATCGGCCGAGGCCATGCGCACCCTCGGCCGGGCGCCCCCAGCATCGCATGACGCCTGGCCGGGGCCGCCGTCGGCCGGATCGGGGCGGTCCGCCCGGATTCGTCTCCCGCTCAGCCTCCGTGCGCGGGCGGGGCCGAGTGCTCCTCCTCGGCGGCCTCGTAGGCGGCGCCCGCCACGGCGAGGTCTTCCCACGCCATGCCCACGCTCTTGAAGAGCCGGGGGCGCGCCGGGTCCGCGGTCGCGGCTCCGGTGGCCAGGTCGGCGAGCGGGACCAGCGACTCCCGGTCGAGGTGGCCGCTGTCCAGGTCCGGGATGAGGTCCCCGGCTTCGCGTACGGCGGCGGACCGGGACTCGACCACGACCGTGCAGCCGCGGACGGTGGCGCTGTCGACCTCGCGGCTGCCGCGTTCGTGGGATCCGACCGCCATGACCGTGGCGTGCGGCATCAGCAGGGTGCCGTCGAACAGCGGAGTCCTGGCCGTGGTGCAGCAGGCGACGAGGTCGGCGGTCGCGACGGCGGAGGGATCGCCGGGTCCGACGTCGAGCCCCGTGTCCCGGCGGGCGGCTTCGACGAATCGCCCGACGTTCGCGGGAGTGCGCCCCACGACGGTGACACGGGTGAGGGGCCGGACCACGCGCAGCGCCTCCAGGTGCCGGTGCGCCTGGGGTCCGGTGCCGAACACCACCAGGTGTCGGGCGTCGGGTGCGGCGAGCATGTCGGCGGCGAGGGCGGATACGGCGGCGGTGCGCACGGTGGTCAGCGCGATCCCGTCGAGCAGTGCCAGCGGGGCGAGTGTCGGGGCGTCGAACAGCAGGTACTGGCCCTGTACGCGGGGGAGTCCGGCGGCCGGGTTGTCCGGCGCGACGGTGGCGATCTTGACCCCCGCGTACCGGTTGCGGTGCGCGGGCATCAGGAGCAGCTGGCCGTGTTCCACGGGCACGATGGTCCGGGGCGGGTCGGACTCGGGGTCCGTCCCGCTCCGCAGGGCGGCGCGCAGCGCGTCGATGGCGGCGGCCATCGGCAGTGCGCGCAGGAGGCCGTTCTCGCTGATGATCCGAGTCGCTGTCATGGTGCGAAGCTAACCGGGGAAGGGCGTCCGAGGTGTGACGGCAGGGGCGGTTCGTGGCGTTCCCGGGTGCGGCGGGGACTTCGTACTCCCGCCGCACCCGGGTATCCGGAGAGCAGCGGCCGGGCGGACCGCTCCTTTCCTGCGGGATCAGCAGGGGCCCAGGTCCTGCCAGACCCCCGAGCCGCCGGTGGAGGGCGTCTCGCCCTGGGTCCACCATTTGGCCTGCCAGGTGTGGCCGTTGTCCGAGACCTTGTCGCCGCCCACGTAGACGGTGCCGGGGCTGTAGGCGGCGGCGGTGCAGGTGCCGTTGCCCGGTGGTGTGGTGGGCGGCGGGGTGGTGGGCGGAGTGGCCCCGGCGAACTTCACCGAGTACTTGGTGAAGTCGTACGCGCCCTGCGGAACGCTGCTGCAGGTGCCGGACGTCCTGCCGTTGTTGTCCGGCGGGGAGCACTGCCGGTCGCGGTTGACGGACCAGTTGGTGAAGCGTGCCATGTGGTGGCCGGTCGCGAAGTCCAGCACGGTCTGGAAGTCCGCCTGGGTGAAGTACTCCCCGGTGTCGCTGCGGCCGTTCATCTGCGAGATGCCCTCGTGGGCGTACGCGGTGGCCTCGTCCCAGCCGAAGGTGGACCGCAGGAGGGAGTTGAAGTTCGTCAGGGCCGCGGTCTGCGCAGCGGCCCCGTTGAAGCCGCCGTCGAAGGGCATGATCGAGAAATTGTCCGGGGTGAAGGACTGGGACTTGGCCTCGTTGAGCATCTGCTTGCCGAACCAGCCGGTGCCGTCGGCCGTTCCTGCGGTGGTGATGGAGAGGTAGATGCCGGGGTTCTTCTGCTGAAGGATCTTGGCGGCCCCGATTTCGTTGTGGATGGCGGCGGCGTTCTCGTACTCCGGCTCCTCCAGGTCGAAGTCGAGCGCCTTGAGGCCGTACTTGTCGACGACCTGCTGGTACGCGGCGGCCGTCGCCTCGGGGGTGGCGCAGCTCTGCCCGAGCTTGGTGCCGCCGTAGCCGCCGACGGAGGCGGAGACGTCTCCGCCCTTGGCGCGGATCGCGGATATCACGCCGGCGACCGCGGTGTCCGAACCCACGGGGCTCGTACCGTCCCAAGTCGGCGAACAGCCACCGCCGTTCGGCGCCAGGATGAAGGCGAGCTGGAAGGCCTTGAGGCCGGTGGCGTCCATCACCGTCCTGGCGTCCGGCGGGTCGTTGTCGAGCGGCATGAGATAGGGCGCCGCCGCGTACCAGTTGCTGCCCACGGCTTTCGGGGCCGGGGCGGCGGCGCGGTGGCCGGCGGCGAGAGCCGTGCCGGCCGCCGCGAGCGCGAGGCATGCCGCCGAGGCTGCGGCGGCGAGAGTTCTGACGTTGCGAGATGGCACATGCCCTCCCAGGAGCGAGAGTGGTCCAGACCAATCGCCCACAGAGTGGCCCCTCGTCATGAGTGCGTCAACACTTTGGACTGGACCAAGTCCGGGACCGGGGCAAGTGCCGAGGTGAACTCATCGCGCCCGAGGCCGGCGGCGGTGACTCACCCGTGGACCGTCGACCGGGCGTGCGCGTAGGCCGCACGGATGCGTCGGCCGGTGGAGCCGTCGGCGGGGACCGGGATCCGTCGCGCCGTGGCGAGCGGCCAGTGCGGCGGCTCGGGGGTGCCCGCCAGCGCCCAGGCGGCCTGGCGGGCGGCGCCCAGGGCGACGTACTCCTCGGGTTCGGGCACGGTGACCGGCGTACCGAAGACGTCGGCGGCGATCTCGCCGACCACGGGTGCCTTGGCGGCCCCGCCGATGATGAGGACGCGCCGGGCGCTGACGCCCTGGGCGCGCAGCCGGTCGAGGGCGTCGGCCATGTTGCACAGCATGCCCTCGACGGCCGCGCGGGCGAAGTTCGGCGGGTGCATGTTGGCCTTGCGCATGCCCATCAGACTCCCGGCGGCCTCGGGGAGGTTGGGGGTGCGTTCGCCGCCCAGATAGGGGAGCAGGACGAGGCCGCCGGCGCCGGGTTCGGCCTGGCGGGCGAGCGGGTCGAGGTCGTCGAGTGCGATGCCGAGCATGCGGGCGGTGGAGCTGAGCACCCGGGCGGCGTTGAGGGTGCACACCAGCGGCAGGAAGCGGCCGGTGGCGTCGGCGAAGCCGGCGACGGCGCCGGTGGGGTCGGCCACGGGGTGCGGGGAGAGGGCGAAGGCGGTGCCGCTGGTGCCCAGGGAGATGACCACGTCGCCCGGCTGGAGGCCCAGGCCCAGGGCGGCGCCCATGTTGTCGCCGGTCCCGGCTGCCACCAGGGCGCCGTGCGGGGTGCGCCCGGCCGCCTCGTACGGGCCGAGCACACGGGGCAGTTCGGGAGTACGGCCGCCGAAGGCGAGGGCGAGCAGGTCGCGGCGGTAGGCGCCCTCGGCCGGTGACCAGTAGCCCGTGCCGGAGGCGTCCCCGCGGTCGGTGACCGGTTCGGCGCGGGTACCGGGGCCGCCGCACAACTGCCAGGTCAGCCAGTCGTGCGGCAGCAGCACCCGGTCCGTACGGTCCGCGTGGTGCGGCTCGTGCTCGGCCAGCCAGCGCAGCTTGGCGACGGTGATGGCCGCGACCGGTACGGTGCCGACCGCCTCGGCCCACTTCTCCGGCCCGCCGAGCTCCTCGACGAGATCCGCCGCGGCCCGCGCGGCGCGGGTGTCGTTCCACAGCAGCGCATCGCGCACCGGCCGCCCGGCCGCGTCGAGGGCCACCAGGCCGTGCTGCTGCCCGGCGACCGCGAGGGCATCGACGTGTTCCAGGAGGCCGTCGTCCGCCTCGCGGAGCGCCCGCCACCATGCCTCGGGGGTGATCTCGGTGCCCTCGGGGTGGGCGGCGCGGCCCCGGTGGAGGACCTTCCCGGTGTCGGCGTCGCAGACGACGACCTTGCAGGACTGGGTAGAGGAGTCCACCCCGGCAACTGTGGGCATGACGTTGTCTTTCGCTTCCGCTTTCGTGCAACGGGACGTGAGGGAAGGGGAGTTCAGGCCTGCGGGCGGATCTGGATCTTGCGGCCGGAGCCGTCCCGGAACGTCTGCAGGGCGGCGCCGAATTCGTCCAGTCCGAAGCTGTGGGTGATCATCGTGTCGGCGTCGATGACTCCCTTCGCCATCAGGTCCACGGCACGCCCGAAGCTGTGCAGGACGGCCATCGACCCGACGATGGTGATCTCGTCGTTGTAGACGCTGAACGGCGAGAACGACGCCTTGGCGGCCGAGGGCGCGACGCCGAACTGCTGGAAGGTGCCGCCGCGGCGCACCCGGGTCAGGCCGTCCTCGATGACGGGGATGACGCCGGTGCAGTCGATGACGGTCTCCCAGCCCTGCGGCCGGTCCAGCGCCGAGGCGCTCGCTCCCGTGGCGTCCGCACCGAGCCGTTCGGCGATCTCCAGCCGGTCCTTGTTGATGTCGACGACCGAGAGGGACGCCGCACCGGCGGCCTTGGCGAGTTGGAGCATCATCAGGCCCATGGTGCCCGCGCCGTAGATGAGGTAGTGATCGCCGAGGCGGCGCGGCAGGACGTCGAAGCCGCGTACCGCGCAGGACAGCGGCTCGATCAGCGTGCCCTGCGCGACGTCGACGTTCTCGGGCAGCCGGTAGCAGTTGGCGGCCGGCACCTTGACGTACTCGGCCATCGCGCCGTCCACGGTGTCGCCGATCGCGCCCCAGTTCTCGCACAGGTTGCCGTGCCCGATCGAGCAGTAGTGGCAGGCGCCGCAGAACAGCGACGGGTCGACGGCGACCCGCTCCCCGGTGCGCAGACCGCTCACTCCCGCCCCCAGCGCGACGATCTCGCCGGTGAACTCATGACCGGGAACGATCGGATACGGGGTGGGCGCGAACTCCCCCTGGACGATGTGCACATCGGTGCCGCAGATGCCCACCGCGGCGGGCGCGACGATGACCTCGCCGGGGCCCGGGGTGGGGTCATCGACGGTGGTGACCTCGTAGTGCCCGGGGGTGTGGATGACGACAGCACGCATGGATCGGGGCCTTTCTCGGGGATGCGCTCAAGGGGGATGCGCCCGAGCGGACGCGTTCGGGGGCGGGGGAGTCTCGGGTCGGCTCAGTTCTGGGGGCCGTCGGCGCGGACCTCGACGGTGCGGACCTCGACGCCGAGGTCGCGGACGGGGCGCAGTTCGCTCTCCGGGGTTGCGGAGTCGGTGACCAGCAGGTCGTAGCCGCCGACGTCGCCGTAGGGGTAGGTGGCGGTGCGGCCGAACTTGCTGTGGTCGACGGCCAGTACGGCGCGGTCGGCCGCCTGGAGATACGCCTGCTTGTTGTCCGCGTATTCGCGCACCGGGTGGAAGAGCCGGCCGGCGCTTATCGATGTGGCGGTGACGAAGGCGACGGTGGCGCGGATGTCCTGCAGCTGGCGCCGGGTCCCGGGGCCGGCGCAGGACTCGAAGTCCTCGTAGAAGCGGTCACCCAGCAGCGTCACCTCGGCGGGCGACGCCGCCAGGAGGTAGGCGATGCGCAGCGAGTTGGTGATCACCCGGATCCCGTCGACGGTGGCGAGCCGGCGGGCGAGCGGGAAGAGCGTGGAGCCGCAGTCGATCAGCACCGTGTCGCCCGGGGCGACCTCCGCCACGAGCGCATCGGCGATGGCGGTCTTGACCTCGACCTGGGCGTTCTCCCGGAAGCGCAGCGCGCTCTCCATGGCGACGTTGGAGAAGGCCGTCGCCACTCCGCGGCCCTTGCGCAGCAGCTGCCGCTCGTGGAGGTTGTCCAGGTCCCGGTGCATGGTCATCACGCTGACGTGCATGCGCCCGGCGAGTTCGGCGATGCGTATCTCGCCTTCCTGGGCGACATGGCGCAGCACCGCCTGACGGCGCTCCTCGACCTCGGCCTCGGAGCCGCGACTCGCTCTCAACGTGGGCACCCCCGTTCGTTTCCGCGGCGGTCTGCCGGCGTGCTCTCACCCTAGAACATCACACACTTTATGTGAAGCTCTTGAAATTCTCTGTGAGGTTGTTCAGTCTGATGGCCATCTCCGGGCGAACGCCCGGCCCCTCAGGAGGTCCCCGCAGTGCTGCGCACACCCCAAGAGAGCGATCCCTCGCTGCCCCGCCCCGCCGTCCTCGGGATCCCCCGGGCCCTCATATGGGGCTATGTCGGCGTCCTGCTCTTCATGATCGGCGACGGTGTGGAGACCAGCTATCTGCCCACGTACTTCAAGACCGACCTCGGCTTCGCGGAGGCGAGCGTCGGCGTCATCTTCACGGTGTACGGGGTCACCGCCGCCGTGGGCGCCTTCCTGGCCGGCGGGCTCTGCGATCTGTGGGGGCCGCGCCGGGTGATGATGGCCGGCGCCGTCTGCTGGGCGGTACCGCACGCCTTTCTGCTCGCGGTGGCCGTGCCCTCCCACTCCTACCCGCTGATCCTGGTCAGCTACGGCCTGCGCGGCTTCGGGTATCCGCTGTTCGCCTACGGATTCATGGTCTGGATCATGGCGGGCGCCCCGGAGCGCCAGCTCGGCAAGGCGCTCGGCTGGTTCTGGTTCTGCTTCACCATGGGCTACCCCGTCATCGGCTCGGCCCTGGTCTCGCTCCTCAAGCCCACGATCGGCTTCTACCGCACGCTGTGGGTATCGCTGGCGATGATCGTCTCGGGCGCCCTGGTCGTCATCCTCCTGCTGCGCGAACGCACCGGATTCCAGGGCCTGTCCAGGGGGCCGGAGCGGGCCGGCCTGGCGCGTACCTTCCTGGGCTGTTTCACCGTCATGTTCGCCAAGCCGCGCGTCGGCATGGGGGCGTTGGTCCGGCTCATCAACACCACCTCGCAGTTCGGCGTGTGGGTCTTCATGCCGCTCTTCCTCGTCGACCGGATCGGCTTCAGCGCGCAGGAGTGGGCCTCGCTGCTGATCGTGATGATGGTCAGCAACCTCGCCTGCGTCGTGACCTTCGGCGCGCTCGGTGACAGGTGGAGCCGGCGCAAGACCGTCGCCTGGCTCGGCGGCGTGGTCTCGGCGCTCGCCTGTCTGGCGCTGTACTACGTACCCGAGGCCGCGGGCCACGACTACCTGCTCGTCGCGATCGCCGCGGGCGCGCTGGGCGTCGGCATGGCCGGGTACGTCCCCTTGCCGCCGCTCATGACCTCGCAGGATCCGGAACGCAAGGGGCAGATCATGTCGGCGTACACGCTGGGCGCCGGCGCGAGCATGGCCTTCGGCCCGCTCATCGGCACGGTGTTCATCGGCGTGATCGGCATGGGCGGAGTCATGGGGATCTATGCCGCCCTGCATCTGCTCAGCGCCGTCCTCGTGCTGTGCATGAAGACGCCCGAGCCGCGCGCGGACGACGGTGCGCATGCCGTCGCGCACCGGGCGGAGCGGCAGACGGTGGGGGCGTTGACAGCGCCCTCAAGGGAGCTTTAATGGGGAAAAGGTGCATATGAGACGTATGTGCTCATTCGAGCACTGAGTGCGGCACCCGGAAAGGCCAGGGCTGATATGCGCACCCACCACACCGGCCCGGAATACCTGGTGCAGACCGCCGCGATGGCGACGAGGTTCTACCTCGAGGGCAAATCCAAGATGGAGATCGCGGAGGAGTTCGGCATCAGCCGGTTCAAGGTGGCCAGGACGCTGGAGTCCGCCCTCCGCGACGGCCTGATCCGGCTGGAGATACGCCTGCCCGCCGAACTCGACGCCACCCTCTCCGACGCCCTGCGCACGCGCTACGGCCTGCGGCACGCCATCGTCATCGACTCACGGCAGGAGGTCGTGGACGACACGGTCCAGGCCACCCGCCGCCTCGGTGCGGTCACCGCCGACCTGCTGGCCGAGATCGTCACCGACAACGATGTTCTCGGGCTCGTCTGGGGCCCCGAGGTCGAAGCCGTCGGCCTCGAACTGACCACGCTCGCCCGGTGCACGGTCGTCCAGCTCTGCGGAGTCACCCCGCTGCGTCCGGTCAACGTGACCGCCGTGGAGGCGGTGCGACGGGCCGCCACCATAGCCAGGGGCGTGGTCCACCCCATCTATGCGCCGCTGCTGCTGCCCGATGCCACGGCGGCCCGGATGCTGCGCGAGCAGCCCGGCGTCGTCGACGCGGTCCGCCGCTTCGGCGACGTGACCAAGGCCGTGGTCACGGTCGGCGGCTGGGGCCCGGGGCTCTCCACCGTCTACGACGCGCTCAGCGACGCCGAACGCGAGGACTACCGGCGCCGCGGCGTCTGCGCCGAGGTCGCCGGCCGCCCGCTCGACGCCGAGGGCCGCGACATCGTCCCCGAGCTCACGGAACGGATCATCGCCATCAGCTACGACGAACTGCGCAAGGTCCCCGACGTCATCCTCATGGCCGACGGCATCGAACGGGCCACCGCCGCCTCGGCCGCGCTGAAGACCGGCCTCTTCAACGGCCTGGTCACCGACGCCAGGGTCGCCGAGAGCCTGCTCTAGGAGGACGGCATTCACGGCCCGCCATCCGCGCGCTGCGCCCGTGGGCGCGGGGTCTTTGCTCCGTTGGCCGTGGTGCGGAAGGATTCCCGCATTGTTGCCCGGAGCGGGGTGAAAGGTGCCAGCCGTGAGAGCAGGACGCCATGGAGCGAGCGGCCGAAGCCGCTCCGGCCGCGCTGCCGGAGCGGCGGCCGTGGCCCTGGCCGTCGTCGTGGCGGCCGGCGGCTGCTACCGGGGCGCCGGCGATGTCGGCAACGCCGGCCGCCACACCATCAATGTGCTGATGGTCAACAACCCGCAGATGGTGGACCTCCAGCGGCTGACCGCCGAGCACTTCACCAAGGAGACCGGCATCAAGGTGAATTTCACCGTGCTGCCGGAGGACGATCTGCGCGACAAGATGAGCCAGGACTTCTCCAGCCAGGCCGGGCAGTACGACGTGGCAAGTCTCAGCAACTACGAGACGCCGATCTACGCCCGTAACGGCTGGCTGACCGAGCTGGGGGCGCGTGCCGCCAAGGACCCCTCGTTCGATCAGAGCGACATCCTGCCGCCGGTCCGGAAGTCCCTCACGGCCGCCGACGGCAAGATCTACGCGGAGCCGTTCTACGGCGAGTCATCGTTCCTGATGTACCGCAAGGACCTCGTCAAAGAGGCGGGGCTCACCATGCCGGCCCGCCCCACCTGGCACCAAGTCGCTGATATGGCAGCCAAGTTGGACGGATTCCGTAAGGGGATGAAGGGGATCTGCCTGCGCGGCCAGCCCGGCTGGGGCCAGCTCATCGCCCCGCTGACCACCGTCGTCAACACCTTCGGCGGGACATGGTTCACCAAGGACTGGAAAGCGCGGCTGGACAGCCCGGAGTTCACCAAGGCCACCCAGTTCTACGTCGATCTGATCCGCAAGCACGGCGAGGCGGGCGCCCCACAGGCGGGCTACACGGAGTGTCTCAACGACATGCAGCAGGGCAAGGTCGCCATGTGGTACGACGCGACCGCCGGCGCCGGATCCCTGGAGAGCGGCGACTCCAAGGTCGCGGGCAAGGTCGGCTACGCACCGGCGCCGGTGGAGCGGACCGCCGAATCCGGCTGGCTCTACACCTGGGCGTGGGGCGTGCAGAAGGCCGGTACGCACCAGGACGCGGCCTGGAAGTTCATCCGATGGGCCTCCGGCAAGGGGTACGAGCGGCTGGTGGGCCGGGAACTGGGCTGGTCGAAGGTGCCCGGCGGCAAGCGGGCCTCCCTCTACCGCAACCCGGAATACACCCGGTCCGCCCGCGCCTTCGCGGGTCCGACCGAACGGGCCATCACCTCGGCCCGGCCCGACGACCCAGGGGTCCAGCCCCGCCCCGTACCCGGCATCCAGTTCGTGGACATCCCCGAGTTCTCCGACCTGGGGACCAAGGTCTCCCACGAGATCAGCTCGGCCATCGCCGGCAAACAGAGCGTGCCCGCCGCACTCCGCCACAGCCAGCGACTGGCGGAAGAGGTGGCCCGTGCCTACCAAGGCCACTGAGGCCTCGCCGCACGGCCCCAACGGCGCACCTCGCGCCCGCCGCCGCACGGCCCTGGACCGCGCCGGGGCGCGGGCCCGCCGCGCGCCCCTCCTGCCCGCCCTCGTCTTCCTCATCGTCGTCACCCAGCTCCCGTTCGTGGCGACGGTGGTGATCTCCTTCCTGCGCTGGAACGCGCTCGCCCCCGAAAACCGCGGCTTTGCCGCCCTCGCCAACTACCGGGCCGTCGTCACCGATCCGGCCCTGCGCGCCTCGGTGGCCACGACCGTGCTGCTGACCGTGACCGTGGTGCTGGTCAGCCTGCTGCTGGGGCTGGGCCTCGCGCTGCTGCTGAACCGCGGCTTCCGCGGCCGCGGCATCGTCCGGACGCTGCTCATCACGCCCTTCCTGATCGTGCCGGTCGCCGCGGCCCTGCTGTGGAAGCACGCCCTGTTCAATCCCTCCTACGGCCTGCTCAACGGCACGCTGACCTGGCTGTGGAGCCTGTTCGGCGGCGCCGGTCCACCGCAGCCGGACTGGCTGACCAGGACCCCGCTCGCCGCCGTGGAGGTGGCGCTGATCTGGCAGTGGACGCCCTTCATGATGCTGATCCTGCTGGCCGGACTGCAGAGCCGACCCGCCGACGCCGTCGAGGCCGCCCTGGTGGACGGCGCCTCCCCCTTCGACATCTTCCGCTATCTGACCCTGCCGCATCTGCGCCGCTACCTGGAGCTGGCCGCCCTGCTCGGGACCATCTACGTCGTGCAGAACTTCGACGCGGTCTTCACCATCACCTCCGGCGGCCTCGGCACCGCCAACCTCCCGTACACCATCTATCAGACCTTTTACCAGGCCCATGACTACGGACGGGCGTCCGCGCAGGGCGTCGTGGTCGTGCTGTGCTCGCTGCTGGTGGCGACCTTCGCACTGCGCACCGTCTCGTCCCTGCTGCGCGAGGAGGGAACCCGATGACCCGCGCGCCGCGGGCCGCGCGCCGGCTGCCCGCGCCCGTCCGCCGCCGGCGTCGCCGGAACGCGTACCTGGGCCTGCTGGCCTGGTGGTGCGCGCTGCTCTTCTTCGTGCCCGTCGCCTGGATGGTGCTCACCTCGCTGCACAGCGAGACGGACGCGGCGACCAACCCGCCCAGCCTCGGCGCACCCCTGACCCTGCACGGCTACCGCGAATTCTTCGGCGAGGGCAGCGGCGTGAGCCCCTGGCCGCCGCTGATCAATTCGCTGACGGCGTCGGTGTTTTCCACGCTCCTGGTTCTCGCCCTGGCAGTTCCCGCCGCCTACGCCCTCTCCATCAAGCCGGTACGTAAGTGGAGCGACGTCCTTTTCTTCTTCCTCTCGACGAAGATGCTGCCGCTGGTGGCCGGGCTGCTGCCGGTCTACCTCGTCGCGCAGAACACCGGGATGCTGGACAACATCTGGCTGCTGGTCATCCTCTACACCTCGATGAATCTGCCGATCGCGGTATGGATGATGCGCTCCTTCCTCGCCGAGATCCCGGTGGAGATCCTCGAGGCCGCCTCGATCGACGGCGCGGGACTGGCCACCACCCTGACCCGGATCGTGGCGCCGGTCGCGCTGCCCGGCATCGCCGCCACGGCGCTGATCTCGTTCATCTTCAGCTGGAACGAGCTGCTCTTCGCCCGGGTCCTGACCGGCGTCGTCGCCGGAACCGCGCCGGTGTTCCTGACCGGCTTCGTCACCAGCCAGGGCCTTTTCCTGGCCAAGGTCTGCGCCGCCGCCACCGTCATTTCCCTCCCCGTACTCATCGCCGGATTCGCCGCCCAGGACAAACTCGTCCAGGGCCTCTCCCTCGGCGCCGTGAAATGAGCGGTTGATCGCCCGGCCAGGCATCTCACCGGACATCGTCGGTCCACTGCGCACAGTCACGAAAAGCAAGGTCAGATGCTCGTGTGAGCGCAATTCGCTCATCTTTGAAATGAGCCCTCGCAAATCGTTGACATTGCTTTCTGCGGATCTTTAATGGAAGGGAAATTGCATATATGAGCTGTATGTGCTCATTTGAGCAAAATGCGGATGCGGCCACGTTGATGGCCGTGCTGATGTGATGGCCGTGCCGATGACGCACTTGCCCGCTTGAAGGGTTAATCCAATGACTGCTGTGGCTGATCTCGCCATCCCCTGTGATGTCGAAATGGCTTCCGTCTCGCTCACGTTGCCCGCAGTCCTGCCCTCCGCCCGGCACGCGCGGACCTTCACGGCGGAGTCGCTGCGGCTGTGGGGCGAGAGTGAAGAATCCACCGAAGCGGCCGTGCTCATCGTCTGCGAGCTGGCCACCAACGCCATTTGCCACGGGGCACGACCGCCGGCCGCGTGCGGGAGCGAGCGAGGGCCGGATTCCGTGATCACTCTCCGGCTGGTGCTGGAAGTCGATGTGCTGCACATCGAGGTGCACGACGCGTCCGCGGTCCTGCCCGTCCAGCGCGCGGCCGGCCGGGACGAGGACTGCGGACGCGGGATGGTGATCATCGCGGCGCTCGCCGAGTCCTGGACCTGCGGCGTGGATCCCGGTGGCGGCAAGTGGGTCCGCGCGACCCTCGCGCGCCATGGCCGTGGGGGACTCAGCTCAGTGGCCTGAGAGCCGGCACACAGGCCATACCGCGGGCGCCCGGTTCGCCGGACTTCGGGACCTCCAGCACCACACCGCACGACTCACGGCGCGGCGGCGCTGGGCGGATTCGGCCGCGCAAAAGGGCCGGACTCGTCCCGTACGAGTCCGGCCCATTTTGCGCGGGGGTCAGCCGCTCAACTGGCTACTTGAGGAACCCGATGCGCTCGTAGACCGGGTCGGTCATGCCGAGCGCGCCCATGTTGGCGAGCTTCTTGTTGATGGCCGCGATGTCGGGGCGCTGGTAGAGCGGCAGAACGCCCGCGACCTGCCAGGCCTCCGCGTCGGCCTGGTTGGTCTGCTTGAGCGCGCCGGCCGGGTCGGCGGCGTTCGTGCTGGCCGCGATCAGGAGGTCGTCCAGCTTCTTGCTGCCGATGCGGGCGGTGTTGTTGCCGCCCTTGGCCGCGTAGATGTTGGTGGATCCGCTCGCGGCGAACGGTGTGCCGAGCAGGGTGTAGGGCGTGATGTCGAAGTCGCCCGGGGTGATGTACTTGTCGAAGAAGTCGTTGGTCGGCACCGTCTGGACCTGCAGCTTCACGCCGATCTGCTGGTACATCTGCGTCAGCATCGAGCCCTCGTTGGTGGACGCGGGAGTGCCGGACGGGATGACGAACCGCAGCGACAGCTCCTTGCCGTCCTTCTTGCGGATCTTGCCGCTGAGCTTCCAGCCCGCCTCGTCCAGCAGCTTCCCGGCCGCCTTCGGGTCGTACTTACCGAGCTCGCCCGCGTTGTTCTGGTACCCCTTCTGGTTGTCGACGAGGAGATGGTTGTCCAGGGTGGACGGCTTCCAGCCCAGGCCCTTGAGGTCCGACTTGGCGATCGTCGCGCGGTCGGTGGCCATGAAGAGCGCGTGGCGGACCTTGGGGTCCTTCAGCTTGTCGCTCTGGCCGTTGAACGTGAACTGGCGGTAGTTGGGGCCGCCCGCTTCCCGGATCTCACCGGCCGCCACCTTGGACGCCTGCTTGAATGCAGAGGCGTCGCCGCCGATGTCGAAGTAGTCGACCTCACCGTTGGCGAAGGCGCCCGGCATGGAGGCCTGGTCCATCGCATGGAAGACGATCTTGTCCAGCTTGGGCTTGTCGCCCCACCACTTCGGGTCCGCCACCACGGTGACCGTCTTGGCGGACTTGTCGATGCTGCCCACCTTGAAGGCGTTGCCGGTGACCGGGATCTTGTTGACGTAGGCGGTGTTGAAGCCCTTGGCGTCGGAGACGTACTTCGCCGGGTAGAGCGGCTGGTTGGCCGCCGAGTTGAACATGCCCTTCCAGTCCGCGAACGGCTTGTCGAAGGTCATGACGGCCTCGTAGTCGTCCTTGCCCTTCTTGACATCCGCCACCTGGTCGAAGCCGACGGTGGAGGTCACCTTGAACGCCTTGTCATGCCCGCTCAGGGCGCGGGTGTTGGCGGCGATGTCCTTCCAGGTGATCGGCGTGCCGTCGGACCACTTGGCCTTGGGGTTCAGATGCCAGGTGACGACCTGCTTGCCCTTGACGGTCTTGGTCGAGGCGTCCAGCAGGAACGCCTTGTTCGGGATCTGCTCGCCGTTCGCCTGCGAGGTCCAGAAGCTCGGCATGAGGGATTTCATCACCTCGGTCGGGCCGGCCTGGAGTCCGTCGATCTCGACGATGTTCCACTGGGTGGCGAACGTCTGGATGGCCCAGTTCATCGTCCCGCCCTGCTTGAGCTTCGCGGGGTCGGTCGCCTTGATGTTGATGGAGGTCGACTTCTGCGGGGCCTTCTGCTCCGCGTCGTCGCCGTCCGAGCCGCCGCAGGCGGTCAGCGCGAGCGACGACACGGCGAGCGTCGCGACGAGGGCGAGTGGATATCGGGAGACCTTCACGAGTTCCTCTTCCTGGGTGGCCGGTGATGTGCCGGCCACCGGTGTGTGGGGTGGAGCAGGCGTCCGGGCGGTCAGCGCGACGCCGGGTCGGTGCGGCGGCGCCTCACTGCGCCGCCGCCGGCTCGACGACGTCGACCGCCGCCGCGTAGTGGCAGGCCGCTGTGTGGTCCGGTCCGAGGACGGCCGTGGCGGGGTCCTCGTCCCGGCAGCGGGCCTGCTCGCTCTCGCCGAGCCCGGCGTACTTCGGGCAGCGGCCCGCGAACCGGCAGCCGGACGGTACGTCCGCCGGGCTGGGCAGATCGCCGCTGAGCAGGATCCGGCTGCGTTCGCGTTCCTTGCGCGGGTCGGGCAGCGGGACCGCGGACAGCAGCGCCTGCGTGTACGGATGGGACGGCGCGGCGAAGACGTCGTCGGCCGCGCCGAGCTCCACGATCCGGCCGAGGTACATGACCGCGATGCGGTCGGCGATATGCCGTACGACGGACAGGTCATGGGCGACGAAGAGGTAGCTGAGCCCCAGGCGGGTCTTCAGCTCGTCGAGGAGGTTGAGGACACCCGCCTGGATGGAGACGTCGAGGGCGGAGACCGGCTCGTCGAGGATGACCAGCTTGGGTTCCAGCGCGAGGGCGCGGGCGATCGAGATGCGCTGGCGCTGCCCGCCGGAGAACTCCTGCGGATAGCGGTCGGCGTGCTCGGGCTCCAGGCCGACCATGTCGAGGAGCTCGGGGATACGGGCGGCGATCCGCGCCTTGTCCCAGCCATGGGTCTTCAGCGGCTCGGCGAGGATGTCGCCGACCGGCATCCGGGCGTCGAGCGCCGCCATCGGATCCTGGAAGACGATCTGCATATCGCGGCGGAGTCCCTTGCGGTCCGCCCGGCCGAGGCCGCGGATGTCCTTGCCGAAGACGGTGACGGTGCCGGCCTGGCCACTGGGCAGGTCGAGGATCTCCAGCAGGGTGGTGGTCTTGCCGCAGCCGGACTCGCCGACCAGGCCGAGCGTTTCGCCCTCGCGGATGTCGAAGCTGATGCCGTCCACCGCCCGGACGGTGCCGACCGTGCGCTTGACGATCGCGCCCTTGGTGAGCGGGAAGTGCTTGACGAGGCCGTCGAGTTCGAGGACGGTGGCGCGCTCCGCACGCGGCAGCCGCTCGATGGCGGCGGCCTCCGGCAGGACCGGCAGCGGATAGACCGCGTCGCGGTCGAGCCCGGCGCCGATCTCGTGCGCGCGGTGGCAGGCGGTGAGTGGGGTCTCCCCTGCTCGAACGGAGTGGAGAGCTTGGGGAAGGCCGGCGCCCTCGACGACCGCCAACTCCGGTTCCACCGTGCGGCATCGGTCGATCGCGATGGGGCAGCGCGGCGCGAAGGGGCAGCCGGGCGCCAGGTCGACCATCGTGGGCGGATTCCCGTCGATGGGCGTCAGTGCGCGGCGCGCGGTGCCGTCCGCCCGTACCTCGTCCAGCCGGGGGATCGCTCCCAGCAGGCCGATGGTGTACGGCATCCGCGGCGTGTAGTACACGTCGTCGACCGGGCCCGCCTCGACCGGCCGGCCCGCGTACATGACCTGCACCCGGTCGGCGAAGCCGGCGATGACGCCGAGGTCATGGGTGATCATGACGATGGCGGCGCCGGTGACCTCCTGGGCGGTCTTGAGCACCTCCAGGACCTGAGCCTGGATGGTCACATCGAGGGCGGTGGTGGGCTCGTCGGCGATGATCACCTTGGGGTCGTTGGCGATGGCCATGGCGATCATCGCGCGCTGCCGCATACCGCCGGAGAACTCATGCGGGAACGCGTCCACCCGGCGCTTCGAGTCGGGGATGCCGACCACGTCGAGGAGGTCGATGGCCCGTTTGCGGGCGACCGCCTTGTCCAGCGACTGGTGGACCTGGATGGCCTCGATGATCTGGTCGCCGACGGAGTAGACGGGGGTCAGGGCGGACAGCGGGTCCTGGAAGACCATGCCGATGTCCTTGCCGCGGATCTTCGACAGCGCGGCATCGCCGAGGCCGAGGAGTTCGCGTCCGGCGAGCTTGGCGGACCCGGAGACCTCGGCGCTCTCGGGGAGCAGTCCGAGGACGGCCATGGAGGAGACGGACTTGCCGGAGCCGGACTCGCCGACGATGCCGAGGACCTCGCCGGGACGCACGGCGTAGGAGACGCCGCGTACGGCCTGCACCTCGCCCGCTTCGCTCGGGAAGGAGACCGTCAGGTCGCTGACCTCGAGGACGGGCTGCGTCGCGTCGAGGGCCTCGGTGGGCTGGGCCGGGCTGGTCTCGGTCACCGTCGGGGTCCTTCCTGGTGTGCGCCGTGCGCGGGGTGGTGGTGGGGGGTGGGGACGGCGCGTGTCATGAGGCGGCACCCTGGCCGTCCGCGGCCTGCGCCGGGACCGCCGCGTTCGCCCGCCGCGGCTTCGTCTGCTTCTTCTTGCGCGGCGAACGGGCCTTCGCGCCCTTGGCGTTGGGGTCGAGCGCGTCCCGCAGACCGTCGCCGATGAAGGAGATGGAGACGCCGATCAGCACCAGACAGCCGGCCGGGAAGAAGAACAGCCAGGGGTAGGTGGTGGCGTTGGTGGTGTTGTCGGCGATGACCGTGCCGAGGGAGACATCGGGCGCCTGCACGCCGAATCCGAAGTACGACAGGCTGCTTTCGCCGATGACCGCGGCGCCGACCTGGATGACCGTATCGATGATCAGCATCGAGGCCATGCTGGGCAGGATGTGCCGGAAGATGATGACCGGCGCGGGAACGCCCATGTACTTCGCGGCCTTGACGAACTCGCGGTCCTTGAGGGTGAAGGTCATGGACCGTACGACGCGGCCGGTGATCATCCAGCTGAAGGCGCCGAGCAGGACGACGAAAATCAGCCAGGTGGCGCCGCGGAACGCGGGCGACAGCACGGCGATGATCAGGAACGAGGGCATCACCAGCAGCAAGTCGACGATCCACATCAGCACCCGGTCGGTCCAGCCGCCGAAGTACGCGGCGAAGGCGCCGACGGTCGCGGCCAGGAACGTCGAGATGACGCCGACCAGCAGCCCGATGACCAGTGACTTCTGCAGACCGCGCATGGTGAGCGCGAAGAGGTCGACGCCGCCCTGTGTGGTGCCCCACCAGTGCTCCCCGGAGGGGTCGGCGAGGAAGTTCATGTAGTCGTGCTGCTGGTAGTCCCACTTGGTGAGGAACGGGCCGCCGTAGGCGCCGAGGAACAGCAGCACGAGGAGGAACAGCCCGAACAGCGCCAGGCGGTTACGGGTGAAGCGGCGGACGGTCAGCCGCAGACGAGAGGTACGGCCCTTCTCGGGGCGGACTTCTGCGGCATCGGCCGGGATGGGGCCGGGGGTGGGTTCGGTGGCAGGGGGCAGCTGGACGCTCATCGCGCGCTCTCCTGAGGTGCGGTGGGTGGGGTTCGGCCGGCGGGGAGGGTCTCAGCGGACCCGTACGCGCGGATCGAGCGCCGCGTACAGCAGGTCGGACAGCAACCCGGCGATCAGTACCAGTACGGCGGTGAAAAGCCCCACCGTCGCCACGGAGTTGACGTCCTGTTTTTGGATCGAGTCGACGAGCAGCTCGCCCATGCCGTGCCAGCCGAAGGTCTTCTCGGTGAAGGTGGCACCGGTGAACAGCAGCACGATGTTGTAGACCAGCAGCGGCACCACGGGCAGGATCGCGGTCCGCAGGCCGTGTTTGACCAGGGCCTTTCGTCGGCGCAGACCCTTGGCGCGGGCCGTCCGCAGGAAATCGCTGCCGAGGACGTCGAGCATGCTGGAGCGCTGGTAGCGGCTGTAGAGCGCGACCTGAAGGATGATCAGGGTGAGCGCCGGGAGCAGCATGTGCTGGGCGCGGTTGACGAGGGCGTCGAAGTTCCACTGCCCCGCGTACTGCGAGTCGTACTCGCCAAGCACCTTGATGGTCTGCGTTCCGTCGTTGAGGGCGGTGGCACCGATCTTCAGCGCGACACCGATCACGAACACCGGCATGGCCAGCACGAAGAACGAGGCCAGGGTGGTGAACCGGTCGAAGAGCCGGTACTGGCGAATGGCCCCGAACGCGCCGAGGGCGACACCGCCCAGGGAGCCGACGATCGTGGCGAGCAGCAGCAGCCGGGTGGAGACGCCCACCCGTCGGCCGAAATCGTCATTGACGCTGTCGCCGTCGATGGTCTTGCCGAGGTCACCGTGGACGACGCCGTCCGCCCAGTGCCCGAACCGCGTCAGGATCGGCGTGTCCGGGTTCATGTTGTACTCGTCGAGCGTCTTGGTGATGGACGCTGCGGGCAGCGGCGGGTTGCGGCCCTCGAACTTGGCGCGCGGATTGAGGCTGAGCCCCGCGAGGAAGTAGGTCAGTGCCGCCGCGACGACCACCAGGACCAGATAGTTCGCCAGTCGGCGCAGCAGATATCGGCCCATGTTTCGAATGCCTCTCCCTCTTACGCACCGCATCAGCGCGTTGCGGCTGAGGTGGGGGCGGTGCTGTTCGAGCGACATCTTTTAGCGAGAAGACCGGATTGTCGATCACGGGATGTTTACGGACCGGTAACGCCAACTCCACCAAGGGGCGGGGGCATTACGGACACGACCCGGTGAACATGTGGGCCAGAGCGAGTCCTTGCCTGTCATTCGCAGGCGTCACCCGCTTCTCGGGGAATGATGCCCGGTATGCGGACAGCGTGTCGAATGTCACGACGCCCGGGCGTAATTGAAGAAGACTTTACATACGCGGGCGTGTCGGCGCACGGCATTTTGGCGGCGGAATCCACGGACGCGGCTCCTCGCCGCCCGGCTGTTGGGTTAGAAAAGGACGGTGAACCAGTCACCCAACGACCTGAGCGGGAACGCCACCGGCCCGGTCGTCCCAGCGGGCCACGCAGGGCAGTTGCACCTCGCGGCCCTCGAGCCCACCGCGCCGGCCGGTCTGCCGCCGGCCATACCGGAGTTCACGGGCAGGGACGAGGCCCTGAGCCGAGTGACCGCCGCGCTGCATCCCGGCTCCGGCTCCTCGACGCTCGTGGTGTCCACGCTCGCGGGCACGGCCGGCGTCGGCAAGACCGCCCTGGCGCTGCACGCCGCCCATCGCGCGGTGGCTGCGGGCTGGTTCCCCGGCGGCGTGCTCTTCATCAACCTCCAGGGCTACGACGAATACCGCTACGTACGGACCGATATCGCGGTCTCCGTCTTCCTGAGCGCCCTCGGCGTCCCCGACGAGAGCTTCCCTTCGACCTTCGAAGGGCGACTGGCGCTGTACCGCTCGAAGCTCGCGGAACTCGCCGACCGGCGCGGCGCGGCCCTGATCGTGTTCGACAACGCCTCGTCGACGGAACAGATCCGCGCCCTGCTGCCCGGATCCCCCCTTCACCGGGTCGTCGTGACCAGCCGTCACACCCTCGGAGACCTGCCCGGCTCCCGCATCGTGGACCTCGGCGTACTGGAACCACCCGAGGCCGCCGCCCTGATCGCCCGTACGCTCCGCATGCGCCGCCCCGATGACAGGCGTGCCGAGGCCGAGCCCGAGGCCGTCCAGGACCTCACCGACCTCTGCGGCCATCTGCCCCTCGCGCTTGTCGTCGTGGCCTCGATACTGGCCGGCGACCCCGAGCAGTCGGTCGGCGAACTCACCGCGGCGCTGCGCGACCGTGCCACCCGTCTGGAGGAGCTGACCTACGGTGACCGCCGCTCGGTCACCGCCGCCTTCGCCCTGTCCTACGCCAGGCTCACCCCCGACGAGGCCCGGACGTTCCGGTACCTGTCCCTCAACCCGGGGCAGCAGGTGAGTGTGGAGGCGGCCGCCGCGCTCACCGGACGGCCCGTGCCCGCGGCCAGAAAGCTGCTCCGCGCGCTGCGCGACGTCCACATGATCGAGCACGGCAGACCACGCGGCTGGGTCCGCTTCCACGACCTGCTGCGGCTGTTCGCGGAGCGACGCCGCGAGGAGGAGGACGACGCGGCGAGCGTCCAGGCCGCCGTCGACCGGCTCCTGGCCCACTACCGTGACGCCGCCGGCGACGCCACCGAGCGCATCGTGACGGCGGCCCGCCTCCGCAAGCGTGACGACGCCGCGGAGGACTGGCTGGACACCGAGCGCCTGAACCTGCGATCGGCCCTGCATCTGGCGCAGAGGCACGGCCGGCCCGCCATGGCCCTGCCCCTGGCCCACAACGTCAGCTGGTTCCTCCGCCGCCAGCAGGACTGGCACGCCGGCCTGGAGGTGTGCGATATGGCCGTGTACTTCGCCGGCTCCGTTGCCGACGGCGCGCAGCAGGCACTGGCCCTTTACAACAAGGGCGACTTCCTCAAACACAAGCAGGACTTCCACGAGGCGCTGCCCGTATTCGCCGAGGCGCTCGACCTCTACCGCGGGCTCGGTGACCGCATCGGCGAAGCCAGGACCCTGCACAGCATGGGCACGGTCGCCCGGCGCATCGGCCGCTACGCGGAGGCGGAGGGCCGCTACGCCGCCGCCCTGCCCCTCTTCCGCGCGCTCGAAGACCATGCGGCAACGGGCCACACCCTCTTCAACCTGGGGCACACCGCCCGGAATCAGGGCCACCGCGAGGCGGCCCAGGGGCACTACCGGAGCGCCCTGGACATCTACCACCGTCTCGGCAACTCCGCCGGGCGGGCCCGCACCCTGGAACACCTCGGACACCTCGCCGCCACGGACGGCCCGGCCGCGGCGCGCCGCCACTGGGAACAGGCCCGGTCGGCGTACGAGGAAGCGGACCTTCCGCAAAACGCCCAGGAGATGGCCGAGTTGCTGGACGGATTGGGTGGGCCGGCCGGACTGGGCGGATAGCACGCGACGGCCGGCCTCGGCGCGCCGCCGGTGGAGCTCGACGGTCCACCGCTGCTCCTCTGCCATGCGGCGCCACGGACTGCCGTCTATGACACTCGGTATCAATCCGCTACCGAGTGTCATACGAGGCAGCGTGGCGCTACGATTGCCGGGTGATCTCCCGCCCTGAAGGCAGCCTGGCCCAGCGCAAACGTCAGCTCGTCGCGAACGAGCTGACCGAAGCGGCGCTGCAACTACTGGCGCGCAACGGGTTCGACGCGGTCACCATCGACGAGATCGTGACCGCCGCCGGAGTGTCCAAGCGGACCTTCTTCCGGTACTTCGCGTCCAAGGAAGACGTCGTCGTCCAGTTCCTGGCCGACATGGGCACCGGCATCCACGCCGAGTTGGCGGCCCGCCCCGTCGAGGAGCGCCCCTCCGTGTCCCTGCGGCACGCCGTCCGGGTGCCCCTCGACGCCTGCGCCGGCCACTCCGACCGGGCGCTGCGAGTGGTCCAGCTGATTCTGCGCACCCCCGCCCTGCACGCCCGCTTCCTCGAGCGCCAGGCGCAGTGGCGCGACGAACTGACGGCGGAGCTGGCGCGCCGCCAGGGGCTCGACCCCGACACCGATCTGTACCCGCGGCTCGCCGCAGGGATGGCGCTCACCGCCTTCGACGCCGTGCTGCACCGCTGGAGCGGCAGCGACGCTGCCGAGGACCCCGCCGTACTGATCGACCGGGCCTTCGCGGTCATCGCCCCGGCGCTGGACGCCGTCGCATAGCCGGTCTCTTCCGAGCGCGGGCCTCGCGGTGAGGGGTGCGGTGGGGGAGTAGTGGGCGGGCGACGCCGGCGTCCGTGCCGTCCGGGCGTTACGAGCCGGCGGGGAAGGGCTGTGTGCGGGCGATGAGCAGTGCGACGTCGTCCGGGTCGTCGGGGCGCCGGAGTTCGCGAAGGAGCCGGTCGCAGGTCTCTTCCAGGGTGTGGTCGGGGGCGTCGAGCAGCCGGCGCAGGGTTTCGAGGCGTTCGTCGATGGCGTGATGGCGGGTTTCGACCAGGCCGTCGGTATAGAGGACCAGCTGGTCACCGGGGGCGAGGGGGAAGCGGGTGGTCACGAAGGGGACGCCGCCGACCCCGAGCGGGGTACCGGTGGGCAGGTCGAGGAGCTCGGGGGGCCGGCCGCTGCGTACGAGGGCCGGGGGAAGGTGCCCGGCGGTGGCGATATGGCATTCGCCGCGGTGCGGATCGTAGGTCGCGTAGACGCAGGTCGCGATGTAGTGCTCCAGCCCTGTCGTGATCTTGTCGAGGTGCTGGAGGACCTGGGCCGGCTCGAGGTCGAGGTCGGCGAAGGCGCTGGTGGCGGTGCGCAGCCGGCCCATGGTGGCGGCGGCGTCGATGCCGCTGCCCATCACGTCGCCCACGACGAGGGCGGTCTTGTCCCCCTCCAGCGGGAGGACGTCGTACCAGTCGCCGCCGATCTCGTAGGTGGCCTGCGCGGGCCGGTAGCGGGAGGCGATCTGCAGACCGGGGAGACGGGGCGGGTGATCGGGGAGCAGGCTGCGCTGGAGGGTCACGGCGGCGTTGCGCACGCTCTGGTGCGAGCGGGCATTGTCGATGCACACCGCGGCGCGGGAGGCCAGCTCCGCGGCGAGGGCGAGGTCGTCCTCGTCGAAGGGCAGTGGGTTGCGGGCGCGGCTGAGGCCCAGGAAGCCGAGGATGTGGCCGCGGGCGGTGAGCGGCGCCAGCATGTAGGAATGCACCCCGGCGCGGGCCAGCAGCGTCGCGGCGTGGTCGTCGCGGGCGATACGGGCCAGGTCCGCGTCGCCGGCGTGGGAGATCAGGATCGGGCGGCCGGTGCGTACGCACTGCGTGGCCAGGCGGTCGGCGTCGAAGGAGGCGATCTGCCCGGGGGGATCGGCGGCCTGGACGGCTTCGGTGGGGTAGGCGGCCTTGACCGCGAGGGCGCGGAAGACCGCGGGGCCGTCCCTGCTGGCCGGACGGTGCTCGTCCAGTACGGAGTCGAGCACATCGACCGTGACCACGTCGGCGAGCTCGGGAACGGTGACCTCGGCCAGCTCCCGGGCGGTCTGGTCCACCTCCAGGGTGGTGCCGATACGGGCGGAGCCATCCGCGATCAGGGCCAGCCGCTGCCGGGCCTCGGCGGCCTCCATGGCGGCCTGATAACGGTCGGTGACATCCACCACCAGGTCGGCCACTCCCAGTACGCGCCCTTGCGGGTCGTCCAGCCGGTACAACGAGATCGACCAGGCGTGCTGGTGACCCGGATCCGCCGGGGTGCGGCCGACGATGGTGGACTGGTCGACCATGGGAACCCCGGTCTCCAGGACCCGTCGCATCGCGGCCTCCGGCACCTCGAACTTCGCGGCCGTCATGATCTCGCGGTAGTGCCGGCCGAGGTGGTCCTCCTCGGGGATGCCGTGCATCCGCTCCAGGGCGGGGTTGACGGCCACGTACCGCAGATCCGTGTCGAGGATCGCCAGCCCGATGGGGGACTGGGAGATCAGCCGGGTGGACAGGGCCACGTCCCGTTCCACCTCGCGCAGCGTCGAGGAGTCGGTGGCGAGCCCCAGGGCGTAGAAGTCGCCGCGGTCGTCCAGCAGCCGCATATTGCGCAGCTCCACCAGCCGCGAGCTGCCGTCCTTGCGCCGGATGGGGAACACGCCGCCCCAGCTCGCGCCGTTCTCCATGACCTCGGCGAACTTCTTGATCACCAGGTCCCAGTGCTCCTCGTTGACGAGCAGCGGCGCGGCGTACTGCCCGAGCGCCTCCGCGGCCGTGTAGCCGTACAGGTCCTCGGCCTGCGGACTCCACAGGACGATCCGCCCCTCGGCGTCCACCAGCACCGCGGCGACACCGAGGAGGTCCAGCAGCCCGCTCGGCTGCGGCGGCCTGTCGTCCGGTTCGCCGGGGTCAGCCGGAAGCCCATCGGCTGTGCTCACCCGGGCCCTCCTTCCGCTCCACGGACCACATGGGCACTCCCCTCGCTCCGGGGCCGTGGCTGCCCACGCGTGCGTGGCCTGCGCCCTCGGCGGGTGAGTGCTTCGGCTTCCATGGTCCCCCCGGACCGGCCGACCGCACACTCTGTCCCCTATCGGCCGGAACGGCATACCGCCGGAACGGCACGCCGCGGGGGCGGTCACGACGGGCATCGCGGCGCCACGGGCCCCGCCGAGCGGCCGATACGCCGGGTAGCCGTCCGGCGCCGATGCTCTACCGCCCTGGTCGACATCCGGCTACGCATCGAAATCGCAGCGTCGCACCGAGCAACGGCCAAGACCGACGACAACGACCGACGGAGGCGGCACGAGGCGGCCCAGCCCGGCCTGATCGCCGACCGCTGACCCCCGCGCCCCCCACATACGACGGGGCCCATAGGTTGACCGGCATGAGAAGACATCTCGCCTTCGAGCGTCTGCACAACTTCCGCGACCTGGGCGGGTATTGCGCCGACGCCGGCCGTACGGTCCGGTGGGGGCTGCTGTACCGCTCCGACTCGCTCGCCAAGCTTGCGGACGGGGACCGGGAGCGCTTCGAGTCGCTCGGCGTCCGCACGGTGATCGACCTGCGGTATCCGTGGGAGATAGCGGCGAAGGGACGCGTGCCGCAGAGCGACGGACTGGCGTACTTCAACCTCAGCATCGAGCATCGGCCCTACGACCAGGCGGAGATCGACCCCGATGTCGACCCCTGGCGCTTTCTCGCCGACCGGTACGCCGAGGTGGCTCTCGACGGCGTCGCGGAACTGACACAGGCGCTGCACGTCATCGCCGCCGCCGATGGCCCGCTCGTCTTCCACTGCGCCTCGGGCAAGGACCGCACCGGCCTCCTGGCCGCCCTCGTGCTCGCCCTGCTGGGCGTCTCCGAGGACAAGATCGCCGAGGACTTCGCCCTGACCGAACTGGCCACGGAACGGTTGATCGCCGACTGGCGTGCCGCCCATCCGGGCCGCCCGCTGCGATGGCCCGGATACGGACGGGCCCCGGCCGAGATCATCCGCCTGTTCATGGCCGGTCTGACCGCCCGCCACGGCTCCCTGCGCCGCTACGCCGCCGACCACCTCGGAGCGGACGACGAGTTGATCGCCCAGCTGCGCAACCGACTTCTGACGGTGTGATCGTCGCGGGCGCCCTGCCTTCCTCGCTGACGGGCAGGAGGTGCGACGCCGGGCCGCCGGGGATGCGTAAACTTCCCGCGGTTGTCGGCCGACGAACGCCGAACGTCTCTGGGGGAGAGCAATGCGTATGCGTACCGGGGTCTATCTCGCGCACCCGCGACCGGGCAGCTTCAATCATGCGGTGTTCGACGCCGTGGTGGACGAACTGCGCGTTCGTGGCTGCCAGGTGTTCGCGCACGACCTCTGCGCCGAGGGCTTCCCGCCCGTGCTGACCGCCGATGAGACGGGAACGGTCCAGTCGGCGCAGTCCTCCGCGTACCCGGCCGAGTCGCAGGTGGCGCTGCACCGGGCGGAGGTGGCCACGCTCGATGCCATGGTGTTCGTGCACCCGAATTGGTGGGGCATGCCGCCCGCCGTTCTCACGGGCTGGGTACAGCGGGTACTGGCACCCGGCGTTGCCTACAAACTCAGTGCGGCGGACGGCGAGCCCGCGGGGCTGCTGAAGGCCGGCCGGGCGCTCGTCCTGAACACCTCGGACACCCCCGCAGACCGAGAAGACAGCGAGTTCGGGGACCCGCTGCACAGGATCTGGTCGGCGTGCGTTCTGCCGTACGTAGGAGTCACCGACGTTCGCCGGGTCGTCTTCCGTACCGTCACCGATTCCACCGATGAGGCACGCGCTTCCTGGCTGCAGCAGGCGCGCGAGCAGGCCGCCGCGCTGCTGGCCTGACACCGACGCGCGCGGCACGCGCCGGGCAGGTCCGCGTCGATTGCCCGCGTCCCCTTGGCAGGGCGCGAGTCAGCCGGCTTGGCGCACGGCGTCGAGCAGTTCGGGCAACGGCCCCTGGAACGACCGGATCATCCGGCGCAACGCAGCCCACTGCTCGGCCGGCACCTGCCCCGCCGCCCAGCGTGCGATCAGTGCCGCGGTCGCCACGTGGAGCGCGGCGCGTCCGCTCCACGCGGCGCGGCTGACGTCCGCGTGCCCCGTGTGCTGCCCCGTTAGAGGACACGCTCCACCACCGCGGCGGGAGGGCCGTGGTCCATGAGGAACAGCGACGGATCGACCGTGTGCCATGCCTCCAGGGCCGCCAGCCGCACGTGGTACGGCAACAGGGCGGCGATACAGCGCAGATGGAAGTTGACGACCTTCCGCTCCGTGCACTCGGCATAGCTCTCGCCCGCTGCGGACATGTCGTCTCCCCGCCTCCCCCTTGCGCCGGCACGGCCGCACGCACGCTACAAGATCACCGGGCGGGGCCGTCCGGCGTTTTCACCGGTCCCGGTGCTGCTCGTCGTCCTGCCCCGGCCCGCCGAGTCCTCCCGTGCTTCCTCACCGCGCCAGCTGTCGGCACAGCGCCACGATGTCCGCGCGAACCCGCCCCATCGCGGCGCGGCAAACGGGCGCCATGGCCCGCCCGCTCACGGGAGCGGCACCCTGCCGCCCCGTCTGCGGTCGCGGCGCCACCCACACCCTCTTGTGCGGCCGCATCACCCCGCGGTGCGGCGGCGCGACCCGCCTCGGATGCTCCGCCTCCCTCGGCGCACTCACCGGCGGCGGAAAGCCCACCGCCGGGCGCGACGGTACGGCCGGCGCCGTCGGCCGACGTGCCCCGCGCCCGCGCGCACGCCCCTCGGCCTTCGCCGCCCTCGCTGCCTTCGACGCCTTTGGTGATCTCGGCGTCTTCGCACCCTCGGGCCGAGTGGTGACCAGCCCCTCCCGCACCGGACGGCCGGAGACGTCCGGTTCCGACGGAGCCGCAGCAATGGTGTGAGGTGGTGAGGGCGACGGTGCCGTCCGCAGGCCGCCCGGTCCCGGCCCCACCACAGTGCAGCCGCACAGCCCTGCGAGCGTCAGCGCCACCAGGGCGCGCCCCCGTGCCGCCCCGAACACCCACGACCGCACCACGGGCAGCGCACCGGGATACCGGCCGGACTTCTCCACCGCCGGGGACCGGCGCCAAGTGATCACGCCCTGACCAACGCCCCCGCGCCCGTGGGCGTCACGCCTTACGCAACACCGTCATCAGGAACCCGCGCAGCGGGTCACCTCGCCGCAGGCCGCCACGCGGGCGACCCCGCCGCCGGGCGGGGCGCCGCGACCTGACCGTGGAGGAGGGAGCGACGAGCCGCTTGCCTTGCGTCCGGCGCGGTCGTTCCGGCCAGATCCGGGAGTGTTTCTCGACATGCCGGCGCGGTTGCCCGCCCGTCCGCACGGCAGTCCGTGCTCCGGCCCGTTCCCGGGTCTCTTGGAAATCCACGCGCAGGGCGAACCGAACCGGTCACAGCGCGGTACGTCTACCGGGGCCTCGCCGGACGCCGGAGGACATCGTCCCGCTGGGCCGGTCGGCGGTGCGAGCCCTGGAGGAGGATCTTGGCCTGCTTCGGTGGCCGGCACCGTCTACCACCCGGGGCACGGGTGTTCGCTAACCTGGATGCGTCGGGTGCCCTGACAAGGGGGGACGGACCAGCAGAAGCAGATACAGGTGAGGTATGGAGGCCAGTCGCGTGCCCGTTGTGAGCCCGCTACGGCGAGAACCGCGAGAGCGGGTGACGGGAGCAGCGGTCCCCGGCGGAGGCCCGGCTCCGGGAGCGAGGCGTCGTGGATGAGGTCGTGCTCACGGCCGCCGGCCTCTACGTCATCGTCCTGCTACGGGCCGGCGGGACATTCGCCGTCGGGTGGCTCGCCGGTGCGGGCGTCAGGCGCGGCAGGCTCGCGGAGCGGATCTCCTCTGCCAAGTTCCAAAGGGCGGAACGGGCGATCCAGCGGTGGGGCGCACCGGTTGTGGCCCTCTCCTTCCTGACCGTCGGTTTCCAGACCGCTGCCAATTTCCTCGCGGGGAGCATGCGTATGCCCCTGCCCCGCTACCTTCCGGCGCTGTTCGTGGGGGGAGCGGGCTGGGCGCTGGTCTACGCGACGGTCGGGATCGGCGCACTGGACCTGCTGGCGAAGCTGTTCGCCGAGAAGACGGTGCTCGGTGTGGCGGCGGTCACCGCCCTCGTCCTCGTGGTGGGCGGCGTGCTGGTGTACCGGCGCAGAAAAGCCCGCCAGGCCAACCGCGAGACCGTAGCCGACGAGGCCTAGTCCTGGAGGGGGCATCGGCCACCCAGCTCGGCGACCGCCTTGCGGCCCGGGCGTGAGGGCAGCGGTCGATTACCGATCCGCCCCCGCATTCGACAGGATGGGCGGCATGACCGAGATCCATACCCCCCGCCTCCTCCTGCGCCGCTGGCAGGACGACGACCTCGCCCCCATGGCGGACATCAACGCCGACCCGCTGGTCATGCGCTGGATCGGCGATGGCACCGTCCTCGACCCGGACCGGACCGCGCAGGCCATCGAACGGTGGGAGGAGGAGTGGGACGACGAAGGATTCGGCCTCTTCGCCGTCGAGCTGCTGGCCTCGGGTGAGCTGGCCGGGTTCGTGGGTCTGTCCGTGCCCGAGTACCTGCCGGACGCGCTCCCCGGAATCGAGATCAGCTGGCGCCTCGGCCGTCAGTACTGGGGGCAGGGTTACGCGTCCGAAGCCGCCCAGGCCGTGCTGGAGTTCGCCCTCCAGGACCGCGGTCTGGACCGTGTCGTCGCCATCGACCGGCCGGGCAACAAGGCCTCCGAGAATGTGATGCACAAGCTCGGGATGGTCTTCGAGCGGGAGACCGTACACCCGGAATTCGGGCATGAGCTGGCCATCCACAGCATCGATCTCACGGAATATCAGGCCTGAGCGGACCGGCATGCGTCCCGGCGCCGACACCGACATCGGCGCCGGGACGCTGTGCGCCAGGGGCGCTTACTTCACATTGAGGCCCGTCCAGGCGGCGCCAACTGCCTTGTACTCGGCGCTCGTTGTGCCGTACAGGTCGCCCGCCGCCTTCAAGGTCGCGGTACGCGCGGCCTTGTAGTTGGTGGTGGAGGTCATGTACGTGGTGAGGGCCTTGTACCAGATCTTCTCGGCCTTGTCCCGGCCGATGCCGGTGACCTTGGAGCCGTCGTACGTGGGGCTGTTGTAGCTGACGCCGCCGATGACCTTGGCGCCGCTGCCCTCGGACAGCAGGTAGAAGAAGTGGTTGGCGACACCGGACGAGTAGTGCACGTCCTTGTCGCCGACGTTGCTCGACCAGTAGTCGGCCGAGGCCCCGTCCTTGCTGGGCTTGTCCATGTAGCGCAGCGGGGTGCCGTCGCCGTTGATGTCGATCTTCTCGCCGATGAGGTAGTCACCGGGGTCGGAGGCGTTCTTGGCGTAGAACTCGGCCGAGGTGCCGAAGATGTCGGACGTGGCCTCGTTGAGGCCGCCGGACTCGCCGCTGTACTCCAGGCCCGCGGTGGCGGAGGTGACGCCGTGGCTCATCTCGTGGGCGGCCACGTCGAGGGAGGTCAGCGGGTGGGAGTTCGCCTCGCCGTCGCCGTACGTCATGCAGAAGCAGCCGTCGTCCCAGAACGCGTTGACGTAGCTGTTGCCGTAGTGGACGCGGGAGTAGGCGCCCTTGCCGTCGTTGCGGATGCCGTTGCGGCCGAAGGTGTTCTTGTAGAAGTCCCAGGTGACGGCCGCCCCGTAGTGCGCGTCGACGCCGGCGGTCTGGCGGCCGCCTCCCCATACGTCGTCCGCGTCGGCGTAGAGCGTGCCCTTGCCCGACGTCTTCTGCTTGAGGTCGTACGTCTTGTGGCCGCCGCGGGCGCCGTCGGTCAGCTGGTAGGTCGATCCGCTCTTGGTGGTGGTGAGCGGGACCTTGCCGCTGTAGGTGCTGGTGCCGGTGCCGGTCTCGATGGCCTCGTTCTGGAACAGCTTCTTGCCGGTGGTCGCGTCGGTGACGACATGCAGTTCGCTGGGCGTGCCGTCCTTCTGGACGCCGGTGACGACGGTCTCGTAGGCGAGAACCGGCTTGCCCGTGGCGGCCCAGATCACCTTGCGCGGCGCGGCGGAGGCGTCGGCCTTGGCGTCCTTCTTCGCGGCGGCGGCGCCGAGGGCGCTCTGCTTCGCGGCGGCGGGGGCGAGGGCGGCGGACGTACTGGGCACGGATATCCGGGCGTTGGTCGCCTTGGTGACGCTGTGGGTGCCGTTCGTGGCCTGGTGTACCACCAGGTCACCGCCGAGAACGGGCAGACCGGCGTAGGTGCGCTCGTACCGGGTGTGCACCGTCCCGTTCGCGTCCTTGATGACGTCCCGGACGACGAGCTTCTCCTGCGCGCCGAGGCCGATCTTCGCGGCCGTGGCGGAGGCACCGTTCTGGGCATCCTGCAACGCGGACGCCCGCTGTGTGGCGGAGAGTTGGACCGCCGAGGCGCCGATCGTGCGGTCCTGCTGCGCACTGGCCGAACCGGCCTGGACACCGACCGCGACCATGGCGGCGGAGGCGACCAGGGCGGCAGCGCGCAGGGTGTTCTTGCGGGGGGTGGACGAGATCCGTCTCAACTCTGTCTCCCTTGTGAGGGCCGCGGGGTCGCGGTCCCAAGAGGCGGCCGGGCAGCCGAGGGGTGGGGTGCCCGGTGGAGCGGAAGTGAATTGAGGGAAGCGTGCCACTAGTTGACTTGTTTTGACAGATCTTCAACAGGTAAGAAACAGCAATTTCACAGTTTCCGTCGCTTCATGACGCGAAGTCAGGAGCTGATGAGGCCGGGACGTACCCGGATGTGACTGCGTGGTGGTTCGGTGGGGGCGGGGCCGGCGACGTCCGCGACCCCGGCGGCGTACACCGGCGGCGGGCCTGGTCGTCGGCGCGGGAGTCCGGGGGGTGCCAGGCGTGCCGGGGGAGCGGGCCGTCGGCCGGAGCCGTAACGGGGGGTGGGCCTCCGGTTATCGCGAGGCAATCGTCCGCCCGTCAGGGCCGGCGCTCCTTGAGGGGCGGGGCCGACGCCTAAAATGTGAGGTAACAGGAGTTACGGGAGTAAACGGGGGAGTACGGCAACCCGAGAAGGCGCCATGCCACCCAGCGGTACGGAGCCGGGCACGCGACCGTCCGGCACGGTGCGTCCCGGTGGTGCACCGGAGCGTGATGATGTCCTGGTCGACGCGGTTGTCCGGGCCGTCGAGGTGACCGGGGCGCATGCCGCGAGCGTGTTCCTGGTTTCCCGCGACCGCCGCTCGCTGGTGCTCAGCGCGGTGTGCGGAACGCCGCCCTCCCTGCTCGGTGGCTGGCAGCGGATTCCGGTGAGCGGTGCCATCCCGGTGGCGGTGGCATACCGATCCGGGCGTACGGTCCATCTGGCCGGCGCCGACGAGACCATGCGGCGGTTTCCCCAGCTCGCCATGGCGTTGCCCTACTCTTTCGGATCCGCCTCGGTGCGGGTGAAGGCGGCGGAATCCGTCTTCGGGGCGATGGCCGTGGTGTGGGCCGCCGGGCCGGAGGGGGAAGGGCTGTCGAAAGCGCAGCGGCGACGGCTGCGCGCCACGGCCGACCGCCTCGGCGCATCGCTCGCGCGGCTGGAGGAGCGCGGCGCCCTGGGCGAGAGCGACACCGTAAGCGCCCCGCTGGTGGTCCCCGTGCGGTCGGCCCCGGCCGTACGAGTGGGCCTGTTCGACTGGAACCTCGACACCGGCGCCCTCGTGGCGGATGACGAGCTGTGCGCGATCTTCGGAATCGACCCCGGCGAGTTCGACGGCCGGGCGGCCACACTGGCCGCCAAGATCGACGACGCCGGCCTTCCCGGCTTCCGGTCCGCCGCCCGCACCGCCGTCGAGGAGGGCCATGTACTGGCTCATGGCCTGCGCATACGGGACGGCGGGGGTGACCGCACCGTCGCACTGTGGGGCCGCGTACCGGAGACTCCCGGCGGTCGGCGGATGCGGTCCCACCTGGTGGGCGCCGTCCTCGACTCCGGAACCGGAATGGCGGCCGTCGAGGCGATCGAACGGCTCACGGACGGCTTCTTCGCGCTCGCCCCGGACGGGCGCGTCACCTACGCCAACCACGGCCTCGAGCGCCTGCTGCGGGTCCGCCAGGACGAACTGCTCGGCCGACGACCCTGGGACGTCCTGCCATGGCTGGCCGATCCCGTATACGAGGACCGGTACCGGGCCGCGATGATCTCCCAGCAGCCCGTCTCCTTCCTCGCCCGCCGCCCGCCCGACCAATGGCTCGTTTTCTCCCTCCACCCGGGCTCGCAAGGCATGACGGGCTGGGCAGCCCGTGTCCGGGGCTCGGTCCCCGCTGATGCCGGACCCGGGACAGCGGTCGCGGAAGAGGTGGCGGCCGGCGCGTCGTCGCCTCCCGTCGCCCCTCGCCTGGGCACTCTCTACCGCGTTCTCCAGCTCGGCAGCGCGCTGACCGAGGCGGTCACCGCCCGCGGCGTGTGCGAAGTCGTCGCCGAGCAGCTCCTGCCCGCATTCGGCGGCCGGCGGATGGCGCTCTACGTGGTGACCGAGCGCCGCCTGCATCTGCTCTTGCAGCGCGGCTACCGCAAGGGCTTTCTCGACCGGTTCGAAGGCTCAACGCTCCGCCGCGGCCTGCCCGTATCGGACGCGCTGATCTCCGGGGCCCCTCTGTTCATCGAGTCACGGGACGAGTTCGCGCGGGCCTATCCCGGGATCCACCCGAGCGAGTCCGGCTCCGCGGCGTTCCTCCCGCTCATCGCCTCGAGTCGTCCGGTGGGCGCCTGCGTCCTCGGCTTCGACGGCGCTCACCGTTTTCTGGGCGACGAGCGGGATCTCCTCACCGCGTTGGGCGGGGTGATCGCCCATGCGCTGCAACGCGCCAGGCTCTACGACGCCGAATTCGCCGTCGCCCACGGTCTCCAGGACGCACTGCTCCCGCACCGGCTGCCCACCCTGCCCGACGTCCGCGTCACCGGCCGCTATCTCCCGGGAACGCGCGGCATGGACATTGGCGGCGACTGGTACGACGTCATCCCCACGCGTGACGGTGTCGCCCTCGTCGTCGGCGACGTCGAGGGGCACAACGTCGCCGCCGCGGCAGTCATGGGCCAACTCAGAAGCGCGGTACGGGCGTTCGCCACGGCGGGTCACCAGCCGGGCGATGTGATCTCCAGTACCAACCGGCTGCTCCTCGACCTCGACCCCGGGCCCCTCGCCAGCTGTTGCTACGTCCGCCTGGACCCCGGCTCGGGCGTCGCGCGCGTGGTCCTCGCGGGCCACTGTCCGCCGTTGTTGCGCCGGCCCGGCGGCTATACGGAGGCCCTTGACCTGCCGTGCGGTCCCCTGCTCGGCGCCGCGGACGTGGACCGGTACCCGGAATCCGATCTGCACTTCCCGCCCGGCTCGATCCTGGCGCTGTACACGGACGGGCTGGTGGAGCGGCGCGGTTCGGACGTCGCCACGGGCATCGACCGGCTGCGGGCCTCGTTGGCCCATGTGCGCGCGGGTTCCCTGGAGGAGCTGGCCGACAAGCTTCTGCTGGACGCCCGTCAGTCCCCGAGCCGGATGGACGACATCGCACTGCTGCTCTGCGAGTACGCCCCCGCCGAGCGCCGCTGACCGGCACGACGGGGCCGCGCCGACATCGGGTTACCGCTCCGAGCCGCCGAGCGCCCAGCCCTGACGCGGTGTCAGGGCCAAGCCGGGCCGCACGCCCGACGCGGGCGGCCCGGTTCCCTCCGTGCACGCCGGGCCCATGGCGCCGATCGCGGCAACCGGCGCGACAGCCGTGCCGGAAGGCTGTCGAATTTTACCATTGTTCCGATTTTGGGCGGTTGCTTGTATGGTCTCTGTGCGCCTCGTTCACGCACGCGTGGGAAACGGGAGAAGCCATGAAGAAGGCCATCGCGACGGCATTCGTCGCCGTATTGTTCAGCGCCGGCGGCGCCGGCATCGCTTCCGCGGCCACCGCCTCGCCGACGCCCCCGCCGGGCGGCGACACCGCCACCGTGACGTTCCACTGCCCGCACCCGCGCGGCACCTTCGCGATCACGGCGGACTCATGGGTGCGGGGCCAGTACGAGTGGTATTACGGCCGGTTCGGCTGCACGCACACACCGTAGCGACGGCCCTGTTCACACCACCAAGGGGGACTCCTCCGGCTCCCCCGACGAGGTCGGCTGGAGCCGTGAGTGGTGGCGGCTGTAGAAGACATAGAGGACCAGGGCGACGGCCAGCCAGCCCGCGAACAGCAGGTAGGTGGCCGGCGGGAGCCCGTGGAGCAGGTAGCCGCAGAAGGCGACGGAGAGCGCCGGTACGACGGGGTAGCCGGGCACCTTGAAGCCGCGGTCCAGGCCGGGTTCCCGGCGGCGGAGGATGATCACGCCGGCGGAGACCACGGCGAACGCCACCAGCGTTCCCATGCTGGTCAGGTCGGCCAGCACATCCAGCGGAACGACCGCGGCGAGCAGCGCCACGAACGCGCCCACGAGGAGGGTGCCCCGCACGGGCGTGCCGGTGCGCAGGCTGACCTTGTGGAAGGCGGCGGGGAGCATGCCGTCGCGCCCCATCGCGTACAGGATGCGGGTCTGGCCGTACAGCACGATCAGCGTGACGCTGACGATGGAGAGCACCGCGCCGGCGGAGAGCAGGGCGCCCGGCCAGCCCGCGCCGGTCACCTTTTCCAGGATCGCCGACAGTCCCGCTTCCTGACCCGTGAAGGCGGTCCAGGGCTGCGCGCCGACGCCGACCAGCGCCACCAGGACGTAGACGGCGGTGACCACGGCCAGCGCGCAGATGATCGCGATCGGCAGCGTCCGCCGTGGATTGCGTACCTCCTCGCCCGCGGTGGAGACGGCATCGAGTCCGATGAAGGAGAAGAACACCGTGGAGGCCGCGGCGCCGACGCCGGCCATGCCCATCGGGGCGAACGGATGGAGGTTCCCCGCGTGGAAGCCGGTGGCGCCGACCACGACGAAGAGTGCCAGCACCCCCAGTTTCAGCAGCACCATCACGGTGTTGACCAGGGCCGATTCCTTCGCCCCGCGGATCAGCAGCAGGGTGCACAGGGCGACCAGGACCGCTCCGGGCAGGTTCAGGGCGCCGCCGCCGCCCGGCGGCGCGGAGATGACGGCGGGCATCTGGAAGCCGAACAGACGCTCTGTCAGATCGTTCAGGTACTGGCCCCAGCTCACCGCGATCGCCGCGCCGGAGACCGCGTACTCCAGCAGCAGGCACCATCCGACGGCGAAGCCGGCGAACTCGCCCAGCGTGGCGTAGGCGTAGGAGTAGGAGGACCCGGACACCGGTACCGCGGAGGCGAACTCGGCGTAGCACAACGCGGTCAGGGCGGCGGTGATCGCCCCGATGACGAAGGAGAGGACGACGGCGGGTCCGGCTTCCGGCACGGCGCTGTTGAGGGCGAAGAAGATCCCGGTGCCGATGGTCGCTCCGACGCCGATCATCGTGAGCTGGAAGGCGCCCACGGTACGGCGCAGGCCCCCGCCGCCCGCGGGCGCCGCGGCATCGGTGAGGAAGGCCGCTACCGGTTTGCGTCGCAGGAGCTGTTGCCGGAGCTGGGGGGAGGGGTGGGGCGGAGGGAATTGACGGGGCGTCATGTGTGGCGGCACGGGGGCGGTCTCTTTCCGGGAGGGGGAGGCGTCGGCGCGTCAGGGAAGGTCGCGCCGCATCAGGTCGTCATACGTCTCGCGGCGGACCACGGCACGCGACTCGCCGTCCCGGCAGAAGATCACCGGGGGCCGCACGGCACCGTTGTAGTTGTTGCTGAGCGAGTAGGTGTACGCGCCGGTGACGGGTACGGCGATCAGATCGCCCGGTCGGGGGTCGCGCAGCGGTACGCCCGTACTGAGGGTGTCGCCGGACTCGCAGTGGCGGCCCACCAGGCGGCAGGGCTCCCCGCCGCCGACCCGGGTGGCGACGGTGGCCTCGAAACGCTGACCGTAGAGCGAGACCTCCAGGTTGTCGCCCATGCCGCCGTCCACCGCCACGAAGGTCTCGCCGCCACTGCGTTTGACGGTCACCACGCGGTAGAGGGAGACCCCCGCCTCGGCCACCATCGAGCGGCCCGGCTCGATCAGCAGGCGGGCATCGGACGGCAGCAGCGCCCTCGCCACGTCCACCACCGCGTCCAGATACTCCTCGACGCTCGGCGGCCGGTCGTCGTAGGTGTAGCGGGCGCCGAGCCCGCCGCCGACGTCGTACACCGCGAACTCGCCGAGCTCCGCGACCGCCGCCACCGCCCGGGCGAACGGCTCGGTGTCGAGGATCTGCGACCCCACATGGACGTGCACGCCGTCCAGGCGGAGCCGGTCGCTGCCCCGCAGGCGGGCGATGGCCTCGCGCGCCTGCGGCACCAGCAGCCCGAACTTCGAGCCGCGCTGCCCGGTGGCCACCGCCTCGTGGGTGTCGGGCCGGATGTCCGGGGTGACCCGTACCAGCACGGCCTGCTCGCGGCCGGGGTACTCGGCGAGGATCCGTTCCAGGCGGTCGATGTCGTCGAAGTTGTCGATGACGATCAGGCCGGCCCGGGACTCGACGGCCATCCGCAGTTCCCGCTCGGTCTTGGCGTTGCCGTGCACGACCAGACCGGACGGGTCGGCGCCGGCGGCGAGGGCGAGGGTGAGTTCGCCGCCGCCGGCCACGTCGATGCTCAGGCCCTCCTCGGCGAGCAGGCGGTAGACGGCCGTGCAGGGGAACGCCTTGGAGGCGAAGGCGACGCGGGAGTCCGGCCAGCGGGCGGCCAGCCCGTCGGCGTACCGGCGTGCCCGCGCCCGTAGCGCGGACTCGTCGACGAGCAGCGCCGGCGTCCCGAAGCGCTCGGCCACCTCGGCCACCTGGCATCCGCCGATGACGAGGCCGCCGTCCTCGCCGATCACGGTGCCGGGCGGGAAGAGCCCGAGAAGCTGGTCGGCGGGGTATCCGGGCGTCGCGGTCCGGGATGACATGGACCTCTCCTTGCTGACTGAGGGGGCGGGCCGGTTCGGTCGCCCGGCGCGGAGGGCCCCGCGCCGCGGGCTGCCGGCCGCCGCATGCTGGTGTGGTCCGCTCCCGGAAAGCCTTCGGGGACGGTGCGCACCATGCTCAGAGGCCGCACCCCTCGGCGTCTTTGTCGCGATCGCCTACGATCGGCCCATGGATCTGCCGAATACGCCAAGCTTTGGTGGCACCAGCGAGGAGCTCTTCGCCCTGACCAACGCCATGGCCGCGGTCATCGGCGGATCGGTGGCGATCGAGGACCTCGAGCACTGCGTCCTGGCCTACTCCTCCCTCCCCGGCCAGCGCATCGACGAACTGCGCCGCCGCGGCATCCTGGAACGACGCGTCCCCGACCAGCCCGAGCAGCTCCGCCAGTACCGCGACGTCCTCGCCACGTCGGGCGTCGTCCGGCTGCCCACCCTCGCCCCGGACGAGCTGCCCCGCGTCGCCGTCGCGATCAAGGCGGGCGATATGCCGCTCGGCACCATCTGGGCGATCGAAGGCGACACCCCGATCAACGAGGCCGGCGAACGCGCCCTGCTGGACGGCGCCCGACTCGCCGCGCTGCACATGCTGCGCCACCGCAGCGCCGCCGAACTCGATCTCCAGGCCCGCGAAGACGCGCTGCGCAGCGCGCTGGGCGGCCATCACAGGGCGGCGGAAGTGCGCTTCCACCTCGGTCTGCCGGACCGGCCCCGGCTGACGCTGCTCGGCTTCGCCCCGGCACACCGCCCGGACCGCGAAGCGCCCGCCGTGGTCCGCCTCGCCGCCGCCGCGACCCGGCACTGGGCCGCGGTGCATGCCGAGGCGTCGGTGGCCGCCATCGGCCGTACCGTCTATGCGCTGTTGCCCGCCGAAGCCCCCGGCGACGTCCGCCGCCTCGCCGACCAGGCGGTCGCCGCCCTCGGCCGGTCGCTGGGCGAGACCCTGCGCGCGGCCGTCAGCCCCACCGTCGCCGACCCCGCCGAACTGCCCGCACTGCGCGCCGAGGTGGACGACATCCTCCGGGTCACCACCGCCGACCCGGACGCCCGGCCGGTCGCGGACCTCACCGACACCCACGCCCGCGTGCTCCTGCTGCACCTCGCCGACGAACTGACGCGCCACCCCCGGCTCCACCACCCGGGCATCAACGCCATGGTCGAGCACGACCGCACCCGGCACACCGACTACGCCGCGTCGATCACCGCCTGGCTGGACGCCGCCGGCAACATCGCGGACGCGGCGCAGCGGCTGACCATCCACCCGAACACCCTCAAGTACCGGCTGCGGCGCGCCCGCGAACTGTTCGACCTCGACCTCGGCCACCCCGACGACCGGCTCTCGTGCTGGCTGCAACTGCGACTGCTGCGCCGCCCGGATCCGCATGATCCCGATCACGAAGCGCCGTAGCCGCCGAAAATCGGTACTCGCCCGGCCCTCCTGCACGTGACAATCAAGGTCCACTACCAGGAGGAACACATGAGCCAGGCGTACCTGACTCTCCACGAACTGCTGCCGCCGCAGGAATTGACCGCCGCCCTCGACGCCGGGCACATCACCCGCAAGCGCCACCCCGAACTGCCGCTGTCCCTCTACTCGTACACGAGGGCCTGCCAGTACGAGCGCGTGTGGAACGAGGCGACGCTGCGCTGCCGCGGCCTGGTCGCCGATGACGTCACCGGCGAGATCGTGGCGCTGCCGCTGGCGAAGTTCTTCAACGTCGGTGAGCACGGCACCGGTCAGCCGTACGCGCCGGCGCTGCCGGACGAGCCGTTCGAGGTGTACGACAAGGTCGACGGCAGCCTCGCGGTGCTCTTCCACTACGCCGGCCGGTGGCACGTCGCCACCAGGGGATCGTTCACCAGCACCCAGGCGACATGGGCCCAGCGCCTGCTGGAGAGCAAGGACACCTGTGCCCTGGTGCCCGGAGTCACCTATCTCGCCGAGATCCTGTACCCGCAGAACCGCATCGTCGTCGACTACGGCGACCGCCGGGACCTGGTGCTCCTCGCCGCCATCGCCAAGGACGGCACGGAGATACCCCTGGCCGACGCCGCGGCCTGCTGGCAGGGCATCGGCTCGGTCGTCACCGTCTGGCCCGGCATGCCGCTCGCCGAACTCCTCGCGCTGGCGGAGTCCAACCAACTGCCCGGCGGCCGCGCCGCCACCGGCACGGACGCGGAGGGTTTCGTGCTGCGCTTCGCCTCGGGCGTGCGGGCGAAGGCCAAGCTCTCCGAGTACATACGCCTCCACAAGGTGCTCACCGGCGTGAGCGAGCGGGACATCTGGCGCGGCCACGGCATCCAGCGCTTCGCCGGCCTGCCCGCCAAGCAGGTGGCCCAGGCGCTGGGCTGCTCGGCGTCCGACATCGAGGAGTCCGGGGGCAGGCCGTTGGACGCGCTGCTGGAGCAGGTACCCGACGAATTCGACGCCTGGGTGCGCGAGGTGATCGCGCGGATCGAGAAGGACGTGGCCGACCGCGAGCGCGCGATCGACGAGGCGTATGCCTCCCTCGCCCCGCTCGCCGCCGACCGGGGCGCCTTCGCCCGCGCCGCGAAGGCGCTGCCGGACGCCGCCGTCCGCCCCGCCATGTTCCAGCGCCTGGACGGGCGTCCCACCGAGCTGGTGACGTACCGTTCCGTCCGTCCCGAGACAGCGGACCCTTTCGCAACCGACGAGGAGAACTGACCGTGCCCGTAGTACACGTCATGACGGGGCTCCCGGCCTCGGGAAAGACGACCGCCGCGCGCAAGCTGCAGGCGGAGTCCGACGGCCGGATGCGGCGGGTGAACCTCGACGACCTGCGGACCATGCTCGACATCCCGGCGCCCGAGCGCGGCCGGTCCTACGCACACGAGCAGACCGTCCTGGCGACCCAGGACGCGGCGGTACGGGCCGCCGTGGACGGCGGCTTCGACGTCGTCGTGGACAACACGCACCTGACGCCCCACATCCCCAAGCGCCTGAAGGCGGCGGTGGCCGGACAGGCCGCCTTCGTCGTGCACGACTTCACCGACGTACCGGTGGAGGAGTGCATACGGCGCGACGCCGGGCGGGAGCGAGCGGTCGGTGAGGAGATCATCCGGATCCTGGCCGACAAGCACGCGAAGGCCCGGCGGGGTGGCTGGCAGCTCACCGACGAGTGGTTCAACGACGAGCCCCCGGTCGAGGCGTACACCGCCGACCCGGCCCTCCCGGCGGCCGTGATGTGTGACATCGACGGCACGCTCGCCATCCGGGGCGACCGCGGTCCCTATGACTTCAGCCGCTGCGGCGAGGACCTGCTCAATGTGTCGGTGCGGGACGCCCTGCGCTCCTTCCAGCGCGCCGACGGAGACGTCCTCGTCCTGCTGTCGGGGCGCGGCGAGGAGCACAGGGCGCTGACCGAGGAGTGGCTGCGCCGCCACGAAGTCCCTTACGACGAACTGTGGATGCGTGCCGCCGGCGACGGCCGCCGGGACGACGTCGTGAAGGCCGAACTCTTCGACCGCCACGTCCGTCACCGCTTCGCGGTCCGCGTCTCCCTGGACGACCGCGACCGCGTCGTCGCCGTCTGGCGCCGCATGGGCCTGCCCACCTGGCAGGTCAACTACGGCAACTTCTAGCCGCGTCCCGCCGCGGTCTCCGGCCCCGTTCGGACGGGCCGGGGGCCGCGCGGGAGGGGCGGGCGCCGCTCGGCGCCGTCGGCCCACAGCGAGCGCACATGGCCGAGGTGGCGGGCCATGCACTTCTCGGCGGCCTCGGCGTCGCCCGCCACCATCAGATCGAGGAGTTCGATGTGCTCCTCGGCCGAAGGGATCAGCTGGTCGCGCTCGTCGAGGCCGGTCAGGCCGTACAGGCGCGAGCGCTTGCGCAGGTCGCCGACGGTCTCGACGAGGCGTTCGTTGCCGGAGAGCGCGAGCAGCGAGAGATGGAACCGGCGATCGGCTTCCAGATAGCCGACGAGGTCGTGCTCGCGGGCGGCGCGCACGATCTCCTCGGCGACCGGGCGCAGCGCCTCCAGGTCCGCGCGCGAGGCGGTCCGCGTGATCCGGCCGATCATGGGGACCTCGATGAGGGTGCGGATCTCCGTGTACTGGTCGAGGTCGCGCTCATTGACCTCCGTGACCCGGAAACCCTTGTTGCGCACGGGCTCGACCAGACCTTCGCGGGCCAGGTCGAGCATCGCCTCGCGCACCGGCGTCGCGGAGATGCTGAAGTCCTCCGCGAGGCCGGGCGCCGAGTAGACCTCGCCGGGCCTGAGTTCACCGGAGATGAGCGCGGCACGCAGATGGTGGGCAACCTGGTCGCGCAGGCGCTCCCTGGTGGTGTTGAGGTTGCGCTGCTGGAGGTGGCCCATGGTGGTGGTGTTCCCTTCGTGCCCGTCCCTGTGCCCCGTCCCTCGTGGCCGAGCGGATCTCCAGCGTACAATGTCACGTTGTTTTCGCAGGTGGCCAGGAGAGCGCATGGGGCGAGGCGCAGGTGGGCTCCGGGGCGGCCAAGTCCCGCCCGGCGCGCCTCTGTTCGCGCCGACGCTCAGAGGAGGAAGCCCGCGGGAAACGGGTCGTCCGGGTCGAGCAGGTACTGCGCGGTGCCCGTGATCCAGGCGCGCCCGGTGATCCGCGGTACGACGGCCGGCAGCCCGCCGACCTCCGTCTCGGCGACGAGGCGGCCGGTGAATTCCGTACCGATGAAGGACTCGTTGCGGAAATCGCGGTGCAGCGGCAGGGCGCCGCGGGCGTGCAGCTGCGCCATGCGCGCGGAGGTGCCGGTGCCGCACGGTGAGCGGTCGAACCAGCCCGGATGGATGGCCATGGCGTGCCGGGAATGGTGCGCGTCGGAGCCGGGGGCGGCCAGGTAGACGTGTTTGACGCCGTGGATCTCCGGCCGGACCGGGTGGACGGGCCGGTCCGCCGACGCGTTGACCGCGTCCATGATGGCGAGCCCGGCGGCGAGCAGGTCGTCCTTGCGGGTCCGGTCGAACGGCAGCCCCAGGGCGTCGAGTTCGACGATGACGTAGAAGTTCCCGCCGAAGGCGAGGTCGTAGGTGATCGTGCCGTGTCCCGGCACCGCCACCTTGCGGTCCAGGCCCACGCAGAAGGCGGGCACGTTGGTGAGCGTGGCCGCCTTCGCCCGCCCGTTCTCGACCTGCACATCGACGCTGATCAGGCCAGCGGGCGCATCGAGGCGGACGGTGGTGACGGGCTCGGTGACCGGGACCATGCCGGTCTCCACCAGGACGGTGGCCACCCCGATGGTGCCGTGCCCGCACATCGGCAGCAGGCCGGAGACCTCGATGTAGAGGACCCCGTAGTCGGCGTCCGGGCGGGTCGGCGGCTGCAGGATGGCGCCGCTCATCGCGGCGTGCCCGCGCGGCTCGTACATGAGGAGGGTGCGCAGATGGTCCAGGTGCTCGATGAAGTGCAGCCTGCGCTCGGCCATGGTGGTGCCGGGGATCACTCCGACGCCGCCGGTGATGACCCGGGTGGGCATGCCCTCGGTGTGCGAGTCCACTGCGTGGAAGACATGACGGGTGCGCATGTGGGTCCTTTGCTGGTCAGCGGTGCCCTGCGGCGACGGCCTTCTCGGTGGCGGCACGCACCCCGGCCCCGCTCTCGGCGGGCAGGGGGAGGCGCGGCGGCCGGGTGGGCCCGCCGGGGCGCCCGACGATGTCCATGGACAGCTTGATCGCCTGTACGAACTCGGTCCTGGAATCCCAGCGCAGCAGCGGGTGGAGGGACGCGTACAGCGGCAGTGCGGTGTCCAGGTCCCGGGCGGCGGCGGCGCGGTAGAGCGTGGCGCAGGCTGCGGGGAAGGCGTTGGGATAGCCGGCGACCCAGCCCACGGCGCCGGCCAGCGCGAGCTCCACCAGTACATCGTCCGCGCCAGCCAACACATCGAGATCGGGGGCGAGTTCGGCGATCTCGTAGGCGCGGCGCACATCGCCGCTGAACTCCTTCACCGCCACGACACTGCCCTCGCCGTGGAGCCGGGCGAGCAGCGCCGGGGTGAGATCGACCTTGGTGTCGAGGGGGTTGTTGTAGGCGATGATCGGCAGTCCCGTCTTGGCGACCTCCGCGTAATGGCCGCGCACGGCCCGCTCGTCGGCGCGGTAGGCGTTCGGCGGCAGCAACAGGACGCTCCCGGCGCCCGCTTCGGCGGCCTGCTCGGCCCAGCGGCGGGACGCGGCGCTGCCGTACGCGGCCACTCCTGGCATGACGCGCGCGCCGTCGCCCGCGGCCGCCACGGCGGTACGGACCACGCGGGCCCGTTCGTCGTCGGTCAGGGTCTGGTACTCGCCCAGCGACCCGTTGGGCACGACACCGTCGCAGCCGTTGGCGATGAGCCAGTGGACGTGCTCGGCATAGGCGTCGTAATCGATGGAGAGGTCGTCGCGCAACGGCAGCGCGGTGGCGACCATGACGCCGCGCCAGGGGCGATCGGAGCTCCAGGCGGTGGCGGCGGGGGAGGGGACGGTCATGAAGGCAACCTCTCTGTGATGGGGATTTCCTGTGGCGGGGCCGGGGCGTGCGTCAGTCCGCGCTCTCGCCCGCGCGTCCCGGATCTTCGGTTCCGGCGGGACCGGGATCCGTCCCGGTGGCGGCCGCTTCGGGAGGAGCCGGATCACCGAGTGCGCCGAGTGGGCCCAGCGCGACCGGTACGGCCAGCGGCCGGCGCTCCGGGGACGGCGACGGCTTTCCCGCCTCGGCGGCCAGGCGGGCGACGGCCGTCCCGCACATCCGCCCCTGGCACCAGCCCATGCCCGCCCGGGTCATCAGCTTCACGGTCCGGGCGTCCCGGGCGCCGTAGTCGGCGATCGTCTCGCGGATGCGGCCCGCGGTGACTTCCTCACAGCGGCAGACCTCCGTCGCGTCGTCGAGCCACTGGGGCCACCCCGGGCCCGGTGCGTGTGCGGCGGCCATGACGTCCGCGAAGGCGCGCATCCGGCCGCGCCGGCGCCGCAGTTCCCGCACCCGGCCGCCTTCGGCGAGCGCCGGCCGCTCCCGCAGCCGGGCGGCCACCGCCATCCCCGCCAACTCACCCTCCACGCATGCCAGTTGGACTCCTCCGATACCGCAGGTCTCGCCCGCCGCCCAGATTCCCGGCACCGAGGTCTCCTGCCGGGCATCGCATACGAGGGCGTACGTGCCGTCCTGGGTACGCCGGGCCGCGCAGCCGAGCGTGGTGGCCAGCTCGATCCCCGGGACCAGGCCATGGCCGACCGCCAGCGCATCGCAGGCGATCCGGCGGCCGGATCCCCGCACGGGCCGCCAGTCGCCATCGAGCCGCGAGACCGTGACGGCCTCCACCCGGTCGGTGCCCTGCACACGGGTCACGGCGCTGCGCGTACGCAGCCGCACGCCGTGCCGCAGCAGCGCCGCGCCGAACCCCACGGCTTCCGCCAGCTTGTGCGGATTGGCGGCGAGGGCACGCGGGTGACGCGCGTACCCCGGGTAGCCGGACGCCTCGATCACCGCCGGGACGCGGGCCCCCGCCGCGGCGAGCGACGCGGCGACGGCGAGCAGCAGCGGACCGCTGCCCGCCACCACCACCCTTCCCCCAGCTCTCGACTTCGCTCGAACAGGGGAGACCCCAGTGCCGGGCAGCACCAGGCCGGACTTCAGCATGGCCTGTGCGCCCCCGGCGCCGACGACACCCGGAAGCGTCCAGCCGGGAAAGGGCAGCTGGCGCTCGTACGCGCCGGTCGCGAGCAGTACCGCGCGGGCCCGCACCCGGACCGGCCGCTCCCCGTCGCCGTCCGGGCCGGTGACCGCGTGCACCGCCCACCGGTGGTCCCCGGCTTTGGCCTCCTGGGGGGCGTTGGCCTCTTCGGGCTCCTCGGCCTCCTGGGGGGCCTCCCGCCCGATCGCCCACACGTGGTGGCAGGCCAGATGGGTGACGGCGCTCGCCGCCAGGCGGCGGCGCAGCCGGACGAACGCGGACCAGTCATGGTGCAGCGCCTCGGGACGCACGGCCCCAAGGGCCGGGTCCGGATGCCGGTAGAACTGGCCGCCCGGCTGCGCGGCGCTGTCCAACAGGGCGACGGACAAGCCGAGTTCGGCTGCGGTGACGGCACCCGCCAGACCGGCGGCGCCCGCGCCGATCACCGCGAGGTCGTACTCCGGACCGTCAGACGCCGAGGTCGGCATGACCGTGCCCCTCCTGGGTGGTGATCGCGTCCCCGGGGCGTGCCGGAATCAGGCAAGCTCGTTTGTTGGGGCGGGAGTTGATGGTGGCCAGACAGTCGTAGCACTGCCCGATGCCGCAGAACGCACCGCGCGGGCGCCCGCCGACGCGCGTGCTGCGCCAGGCCAGGATGCCCGCGGCCCACAGCGCGGCGGCCACGGACTGGCCGGGCAGCGCGGTGAGCGGACGCCCGTCGAAGGTGATCTCGAACGCCGCGCCGGGCGACGCACCGACGAGGTCGGCGGGGCTGTGGCGACGCGCCATGACGCGGCTCCTTCCGGAGGAGAACGGAGGGCAGGAGGAGATCGGCAGGAGATCGGCAGGGAATCGGCCGTAGGTCAGGCGGAATTCGGCAGGAGATCGGCAAAGGATCAGCAGGAGAGCCCACCACCCGCCCCCGAGCCGAACCGGTCCGGTCTGAACGGCCCGATATCCAGGGGCAGTTCTCCGCCCCGCACGATCTCGGCCACGATCCTGCCCGTCGCCGGGGCCAGGCCGATCCCCGCGCCCTCGTGGCCGCACGCGTGCAGCAGCCCCGGCCTTCGCGGATCGGGTCCGATCGCCGGCAGATGGTCGGGGAGATACGGGCGGAAGCCCGCGTAGGTCCGGATGGCCCGCACCGTGGCGAGCAAGGGGAAGAGCCGCACCGCCTGCCCGGCGAGGCGGCGCAGCGCCTCCACCGACAGGGAACGGTCGAAACCGACCCGCTCCCGGCTCGCGCCGATCAGTACCGGGCCCGCCGGCGTGCCTTCGACGACGGCGGAGGTCTGCAGGGCCGCCGAGCCGCTGGCGACGTCGGCGACATAGTCGGCCGCGTACACCTTGCGCCGCACCACGCGCGGCAGCGGCTCGGTGACGAGGACGAAGCCGCGCCGGGGCCGCACCGGCAGGGTCACGCCCGCGATCCGGGCGACCTCGCCGCCCCAGGTACCCGCCGCGTTCACCACATGCGCCGCGTGCACCTCACCGGCCGCGGTCCGCACCCCGCGCACCCGCCCGCCCGCACCGGTGAGGATCCCGGTGACCTCCTCGCCGAGTCGCAGCCGTACTCGCTCACCCCCTGCGCGCAGCAGATGGGCGGCGGCCAGCGCGGGCTGCACCTGCGCATCCTGCGGATAGTGCACGCCGCCCGCGAGGCCGGGGGAGAGGTGCGGCTCCAGGTCCCTGAGCCGGTCGCCCGGCACCTCCTCGGCGATGACCCCGGCCCGCGCCTGCCGCCCCGCGAAGCCCCGCAGTGCCGCCGCGCCCCGTTCGTCGGAGGCGACGACGAGGCCGCCCTTCGCCTCGTACTCGATCCCCGGCGGCAGCTCGTCCGCCAGCTCCCGCCATAACTCCGTGGAGAGCAGGGCGAGGTCGAGTTCGGGGCCGGGTTCCTTGTCCGAGACGAGCAGATTGCCTTCGCCGGCCCCCGTGGTCCCGCCGGCGACGGGGCCGCGGTCGATCACGGTGACGGAGAGCCCGGCGCGGGCCGCGTAGTAGGCGCAGGCGGCGCCGACGACGCCCGCTCCGACAACGATGAGGTCCGGAGAGTTTCCCGTGAGCACATGAGTAATATTTCACATTGCACTCGCGTTGCCAAGGGATCTCCTGACCGGGCATCAATTGACGCCTGCGTACGGCGCATCCAAGCCAGGCGTGACGGTGCGAACGCGGGGACCGGTGACGGCGCGAACAACGGCGCGAACCGACCGCAGGGGGGTTGTCAGTGCAATGTCACATTACTACTTTACGCATCACATGGTGCGGCATCTGCACTCCTGAGTGCCGTACGCAGCAGGGCAGTTGGAGCTTCGGCGCCGCCGTCCCGCGCACCCTTCACACACCCCCACACCACAGGAGTCCTGAGTGTTCGCTTCGAGAACCCTGCGCAGATCTCTGCTCGCCGCCGCGACCGCGGTGACGCTCTGCGTCACGGCCGCCGGGACGGGTTGTGCGACCGTCTCCTCCCCGGCCCCGTACCCGCCCCCCACCGCGGCGTCTCCGGTCGCCGCATCCGGCACGGCGGAGCCCGCGCCGCACCGCTTCGACCGGGCCGACCACCTGGCCAAGGCGCCCGCGCCGTCGGCCCGCGCGATACCCGCCCCCGGCGGCCTCACGGCCGGCCGCATCCCCGGCGCGCACACCCCGAAGGGCAAGGCGAAGACCGCAGCGCCGCACGCCACGGTCAACGGGACCGCCGTGCCGTGCACCCTGGACGGCGTCACCGGCCTGTCCCCGGAAGAGTTCGCCGACTTCCTCGCCGACCCGGCGGTCACCGCCGACGACTGTCTGCGTGCCCTCGTCTGGACCTGGGACCGGCGCCTGATCCCCATCATGTCGGACGAGCACGTCCAGGCCGTCTCCCGCCGGATCACCCAGCTCGCCGCCGACCACGACGGCAAGAACGGCACCCACCTCCTGGAGATGTTCACCTACCTCCACGCGGTCGCCTACCAGGACTTCTCGCACGACGAGATCGACATCACGGACGCGCCGACGGTGGAGGCCATGCGCCAGGCCATCGACGCCTTCGGCTCGGCCGGCCGCACCTTCGACGTGACCCGCAGCAACGCCGAGACCCTCCGGGAGGCCCTGACCGCAGCGAGCGCCCCGGGCCTGCGTCAGCATCAACTGCCGCTCATCAAGCGGGTGTTGGCCACCATGGACGCCTCCCACCCGGACACCTCCCGGGACGCCTCCTGGGGCGGCGCCGCGCTCTCCGCGCTCTCCCTCAACTACCTGGGCGTCTACCCGGGCAACAAGGACAGCGACTTCCGTGCCGCCGTCGCGGCCGACCCCTCCTACCGTGCCGCCTTCAAGGCGTTCGCCGACCACACCCACCTCAAGGACACCGACAACGCCTGGGTGGTGCGGGACGCGGTCGGCGAGTACGGCCGCATCGGTCAGATCGACCAACTCCGCGACGAGATCGTCTCGGGCCTCGGCCCGCTCCTCGCCACCCTCGCAACCAACTTCGGTGACCTGAGCGCCCCTTGGGCGAAGGCCGCCACCTGGCTCGTCGAGTTCGACGCCTGCGCCCCCTACCAGGTGTGCAAGGACGACATCGAAAAGCGCCTCTTCACCCACACCTACACGTACGGAAAGGAGGGGACGGACGGCATCGCGGTGCGCACCGCCCTCGACCGGGACACCGTCGATCAGCTCTACTACGCCAGTAAGCAGGTCAAGGCGCAGTTCCACCGCGTGGTCGGCACCGAGGCCCCGCTGACGGGCGACACCAACTCCACCCTGCACATCGTCCTGTACGCCTCCCGGGCGGACTACGAGAACTTCCAGCCGCTCCTGACCGGCCTGGGCACCAACAACGGCGGCATGTACATCGAGAACGGCGCGACCTTCTACACGTACCAGCGCCGTGTCCCGCAGGACTCCACGCTCACCCTGGAGGAGCTGTTCCGGCACGAGTACACGCACTACCTCAACGGCCGCTGGGCGGTGCCGGGCTCCTTCGGTGAGGGCCCGTGGTACGAGGGCGACCGGACCACGGCGATGGACGAGGGCACCGCGGAGTTCTTCGACGGCGGCACCCGGGACGACGGCATCAAGGTCCGCAAGTCCCTCGTGAAGGGCATCATCTCGGACACCGCGAACGGCGGCCCGCGGATGACCGTGGACCAGTTGCTGCACGCCACCTACGACGGCGACGGCTTCCGCTTCTACAACTACGCGGGCACGTTCTTCGAGTTCCTGTGGACCGAACGCCCCGCCTTGCTCAAGGAGATGTACGGCCTCCTGCGCGCCGACAACCCGACCGCCTTCGACGCCTGGCGCGACCGGCTCGGCAAGGACACGGGCCTGCAGGACGCCTACGACTCCTTCCTGGACGAGCAGATCGCGCACGTCGACGACCTGTTCGTGCCCGACACCAAGTACGTCCCCGTCGGCGATCTGCGCGACGCGTCGGCCGCCGAGGTGCGTACGTCCTTCGCGTCGGAGACCGGCATCACGCCGGAGTGCGACCCCGCCGGCTCACAGGACCGCCCGCGGTTTGCCTGCACCGGTCGCATCACGGCAAACCTGACCGACGCCGGGAACGCCGACGCCGTCTTCAAGGACATGTCCGAGACCCTCGACGGCACCCTGCTGGACCGCACCGCGGACGGCGACAACAACTTCGCCGACATGAACTGCTCGTTCGGCGAGGTGGGCGTCTCCTCCGACGGCCGGACGGGCACGGCGGACTTCGACTGCGAAGGGCCGCTGCGCAGCCAGACGTGACGGGGCCGCCCGCATTCCCCGCAACACCGCCCCGCGCCGGTTCGCGAAGTCCCGGCGCGGGGCGGTGCGGTGCGCGCCGCGCCCGCGCTCAGCCGGCCGGCTCCGTGGTCAGCGCTTGACCACGAATGCCCGGCCCTGCTTCGCGTCGGACGAGCAGGACTTCTGCTCCGCGGTGGTCATCTTGCGCGTCTTGACGATCACCGCATTGCTCTGCCCGTCCGTGCCATTGGGCGCGGGGCCGGTGACCGTGTCCGGCACGTACCAGAAGTAGTGCCCCCACTTCGGGCTGTCGTAATGGGTCTGCCAGGTGCCCGAGACGTTCTGCATCACCTGCGCGCGGGAGATCCAGCCCACCTCACCGGGCTTGACCGTCATGTTCATGGAGCTGTTCTCGGTGTGCGAACTCGACCAGGTGTGGCTGTAGGTCGCCGTGACACTCAGGTCGATGAGTTCGGCGATCTTTCCGCCGACCGTGACGGAGACGCCCACGGAGTCCGTTGAACCCACGGTGTCCGCCCAGCCCATCGACTGTGTAGCGTCGGAAGTGCTGCAGTTGTAAAGGGAGTTGGAGACCTGGTGGAAGTCGCCGAGGTACGCCGTGCCGAGCTTCGGCTCGTTGAAGCTGCACTTCCCCTCGCCGGAAGCGCAGTCGGCTATCAGCTGCTCCCGGGTGGGCTGGTCATCCGCGGCGGCGGCCGGTACGGCCATTGCCGCGGCCAGGCCCAGTACCGCGGTGGACAGCGCCACCAACCGGCTTCCGTAGCGGATCGTTCGGCTTTTGGTCATCTTGCTGTTGCCTCTCGCCCTGTCGCGTGGAAGCGACGATTCCGAGTGTGGTGTTCGTCGCTGTGCGTTTGAGACTGGAGTGAAATTTGATTCAACTACACCAAGAATCGGTAAAGTTGTAGTTGATGGTGAAACAGACCCTTTACGTGCCAACGTCACCCCGGCACCGGGCCGTTCCGGCCGATCCCTGCCGGTCCCGCCGCGCCGAGTAAGTGGTACTGTGCGAGAGAGGCGGGCCTGAACTCACCCGATTCCGGTGCCGGTTCCGCCCTTCCCCTTCGTATCGTCGCTGCGCAACGGTCCTTCTCGACCGGCGATCCCCGCAGCACCGACTGCCTACCGAAGCACTGGCCATGTATGGCCGTATCGGCGCTCGCAGTCAGGCGATTGCGTAACACTCTTTCCGGTTCCCGGCCCATCTGACGGGCCGCTGCGCGCGGGGCGTGATCTCACCGCCCCGCCATCCCGCACCGGGCTTTCCGGCACGCGAGTCCATTTCCCCTGTCCGTCCCGAGAGGACACCCACATCCATGACCATGACCATGACGTCCGACCCCCTCGCCGAGCCGACCGCGGCGCACCCCTACGTGGCGGCCGCCGGGGCCCTGGACATCGTCAACGAAAAGCAGGCACTCGGCTTTCTTCGCGGGAAGGGGTATCTCTCCTCACCCGATGACGTCCGGGTTCCCGCCTCCTTGATCCGCAAATTCGGCCTCCGCAACGGCGATTTCGTCGAGGGCGGGTGCGGTCGGCTGCGGATGCTCACGGAGGTCGAGTCGGTGGACGGCCGTCCGCCGGAGGAATTGCGTGGCCGGCCGCATTTCCGTGACCTCACGCCCCTGCATCCGCGAGACCGTATTCGCCTCGAAAGCGCGGCAGGCGGGAGCACGCCGCGCATCGTCGACCTCATCGCGCCCGTCGGCAAGGGCCAGCGCGGGCTCATCGTCGCGCCGCCCAAGACGGGGAAGACCGTGCTGCTGCAGCAGATCGCCGCCGCCGTCTCCGACAACCACCCCGAGTGCCGGCTGATGGTGGTACTGGTCGACGAACGGCCGGAAGAAGTCACCGAGATGCGTCGTTCCGTACGCGGGGAGGTGCTCGCGTCGACCTTCGACCGGTCGCCGGCAGAACACATCGCACTCGCCGAACTGTCGGTGGAACGCGCCAAACGGCTCGTCGAGCGCGGGCAGGACGTCGTCATCCTCTTCGATTCCCTCACCCGGCTGTGCCGGGCGCACAACAATGCCGCCGCATCGGGCGGCAGAACACTGAGCGGAGGCGTCGATGCCGCCGCGCTCCACGGACCCAAGCGGCTCTTCGGGGCGGCGCGCCGCGCAGAGGAGGGCGGATCGCTGACCATTCTCGCCACGGCCCTGGTGGGAACGGGGTCCCGGGCCGACGATTACTTCTTCGAGGAATTGAAGAGCACCGGAAACATGGAACTCCGCCTGGATCGCACGCTGGCGGAAAAGCGTATTTACCCGGCGATCGACATCACCGCCTCCGGCACCCGCCGCGAGGAACTGATGCTCTCGACAGCGGAGTTGACCGCCACCGGTCGCCTGCGACGCGCCCTGCGCTCCGGAGACGAGCGCCTGAACATGGAGGCGCTGCTCAACAGGGTCCGGCGTACGCCCGACAACGCGACCTTCCTGCGGCAGGTGCAGCACCTCGCCCCGGGTTCATGACGCACCTGGTGACTTACCCCTCATCGCCTCGGCAACGGAGCCGTCGACGACGTACTGTTCGCTGGCCGCGCCAACGGCGCGTCTGTCCGCACCGAGCCGTGGCCCCCAGGGCGCCGCGGCGTCCCCCCACCATCTTCAGGAGACGCGATGGACGAGATCCGGGTGCTGTCCGCCACGGCGATCCTGGGCTACGGATTCCCCGACGCGTCGTTCGAAGCCGGGCTGGCCCGCCGCCCCCACGTCATCGCCGCCGACGCCGGCTCCAGCGACCCCGGCCCGTACTACCTGGGCGCCGGAGAATCGTTCACCGACCGTACGGCGGTCAAGCGCGATCTGGAGCGGATGATCAGCGCCGGGCGGCGCCTGGGCATCCCCGTGGTCATCGGGTCCGCGGGCGGCGCCGGGGCCGCCCCGCACCTGGCGTGGCTCCGCGGAATCGTCGATGAGATCGCCGCCGGGCAGGGGCTCCGGCTGCGCGCGGCCGTCATCCCCGCCGACATCGACCGGGAAACCGTCCTGCAGGCCCTGCGGGACGGCCGGATCGACGCGGTCCCGCACGGCCCGCAGCTCACCGCCGAGGACATCCACGCCAGTACGCACCTGGTGGCGCAGATGGGCACGGCGCCGCTCGTGGCCGCGCTGCGCGGCGGCGCCGACGTGGTCCTCGCCGGGCGCGCCTACGATCCGGCGGTGTTCGCCGCGATGCCGCTGCTGCACGGCTTCGACGAGGGACTGGCCCTGCATATGAGCAAGATCCTGGAGTGCGCCGCAATCGCCGCCGTGCCCGGCAGCGGCAGCGACTGCATGCTCGGCACGCTGCGCCGCGACCACTTCGTCCTCGAGCCCTTGAACCCGGCTCGACGGTGCACCCCCACGTCGGTGGCCGCGCACACCCTCTACGAGAAGAGCGACCCCTGCCGGCTGCCCGGGCCCGGCGGATATCTGGACCTCGGCGACTGTGTCTTCACGCAGGAGGACGAGCACAGCGTGCGCGTCTCCGGCTCCCGCCACATCGCTCAGCCCTTCGCGGTCAAACTCGAAGGCGCCCGGCTGCGCGGATACCGCACCGTGTCGGTGGCCGGCGCCCGGGACCCGTTCTTCATCCGCGAGATCGACACGATCGTCCAGGGCGTACGGGACCGGGTGGCGGACAACTTCCCCGACATCCCGCCCGGCAGCTACGACCTGCTCGTCCGCGTCTACGGGGCCGACGGCTGCATGGGCCCGCTCGAACCGTCGCCCAGGCCACCAGGCCACGAGGTCGGCATCGTCATCGAGGCCGTCGCCGACAGCCAGGACCTCGCCGACACCCTCTGCGGCTTCGCCCGCTCCACGATGCTGCACTTCGGCTACCCCGGACGCCTGTCCACGGCCGGCAATCTCGCCTTCCCCTACTCCCCGTCCGACTTCCACGCCGGCGCCGTCTACGAGTGGAGCGTCTACCACCTCATGACGGCCGACGATCCGCTCGCGCTGTTCCCGATCACCTACCTCGACTACCCCGGAGACCCGTCGTGACCGCTCCGTCGACCGCGCCACTGACCGAACTCGCCGACGTCATCCGCAGCAAGAACTCGGGACCGTACGAACTCACCCTCGACATCATCTTCACCGGCCAGGACCAATACGACCTGGTCAAACGGCAACGGGCCATCAACCGCGCCCTGGTGGCAGAGCTCTACCGGGTCCCCGTCGACGACGTCAGCGAGCCGATCTTCTACGATCCGGCGCGGGCCGTGAAGATCAACCTGCGCCGCCCTCTCGTCTCCGGGAACGTCGGTGAAAGCGACGTCTACGGGGCGCAGCAGCACGGCCCCCTGCTGGCGATGCGTCTGCCGACCCCCTGAGGCCGCCGGACGCCGAGCCGGACTCCGGCCGCCGCTCCGGGCGGCCATGAACGCACACCTGGGACGCGCGGCGAGCCCCTCGGCTACGGTGAGCCGATGGCCGAGACCTGGAAGGCGACCGACACCGGTGTCCTGCGGCTTCCTTCCGGACGCCTGGTGCGAGGTCGCGCGCTCCGCCGACCGCTGCCCGCCGGACCGACGCCCACCTACGCCGTCCATCTGCTCGGTAGGCGGCCTCCCGAGGTCCCCTGGGAGGCCCGCTGGCTGCGCTGGCCGGACTTCTGGCTGCCCAGCAGCCGCACCGAGGCCCGAGCCGTCCTCGGCGAGGCATGGTCCCGCGCCGGCGACGAACGCGTCGAGATCGCCTGCGGCGGCGGCCGTGGCCGCACCGGCACGGCCCTGGCCTGCCTCGCCGTCCTGGACGGAGTGCCGGCCGGCCGGGCGGTGGACTTCGTCCGCCGGAACTACGACCGCCACGCCGTCGAAACCCCCTGGCAGAAGCGTTACGTCCGCCGCTTCACCGACTGAGGCCGCCACGCCCCCGGCACCGCACCGTAGGCACCGGCGTGTCACGAGCTCGCGCCCTCGGCGGTGGATTTGCCTTCGAGTGGACTCCAGCCTCCACACTGATCACGACAGGATGCGTGCTGTGGACAGAAAGGCGTCAGCTGATGGCGACGACGAGCCGGGCGGGACACCCCTTGCCGTACGACACCTACCGGAAGGCGATCGAGCGGGAGACCCTGCTCTTCGCCGAGGTGGTCAAGGGTGCGGACCCGGCGACCGCCGTGCCCTGCTGTCCCGACTGGACGGTGGCCGAGCTTGCCCAGCACGTGGGAGCGCTGCAGCGCTGGTTCTCCGCGCTGCTGACCCGGCTGGTGCAGGAGCCGCCGCGCAGCCGCGACGTGGAACTGGGTCTGCCGGAACGCGTGGCGGAGTACGCCGACTGGGTGGCTGACGGCGTACCCGGGGTGGCCGCCGTACTGCGGGACACGGATCCCCAGGCGGCGATGTGGGCCTGGGGCGAGGACCAGCACGCACGGTTCTGGGCCCGCCGGATGCTGTTCGAAACGCTGGTGCACCGGGTGGACGCGGAGCGTGCCCTCGGCCGGGAGCCGGGCATCGACGACGCGTTGGCGGCGGACGGGGTGGACGAGTTCCTCGTCAACCTGCCCTATGCGGGCCTTTTCGCACCGGCCGTGACGAAGCTGCGCGGTACCGGCGAGACCCTCGCCTTCCGGTGCACGGACGCCGCCGACGACACCGTCGAGGAGTGGCGGGTGCGGCTGGAGCCGGACGGGTTCCGCCTGCTGCCGCGGGCGGGCGCCGACGCCGCGCCGGCCGAGGCGCAGGCGGCCGTACGGGGGCGGGCGGCGGACCTCCTGCTGCTGCTCTACGGCCGGCGGTCGTACGAGGAGAGCGCGTTCGACGTCTCGGGTGAGCGGACCGTACTCGACCACTGGTTCGCCCATACGGCCTTCTGATCCACGCCGGAGGCGCGGCGGCGGCGGACGACGGCGGAAGTCTTCCGTATACGGGGCGACGCCCTCCCCGACGACCCCGTTGTCCCCCGTGCCGTCGTCCCCGTGGTGTTACGTGCGCGCCCGAAGCGCGCGGCTTCACGTCATGGACGCACCGTTCGCGACGACGACTCCGTAGAGGTCTTCGACGGTGGCGAGCGCGCCCTGGTGGATCTGCTCGGCGGTCAGCTCCGTCCCGGCCGCCTTCAGGGGCCGGGTGGCACAGGCGTCGGCGACCACGGTCGGGGTGTAGCCGCGCAGGAACGCGCCCTCGGCGGTGAACTGCACGCACATGTTCGTCATGAATCCGCAGATGATGACGTTCTGGCGACCGGCGGCCTTGAACTTCTCGTCCAGGTCGGTGTGGTGGAAGGCGTTCGGCACGGCCTTGACCACCACCGGCTCACCCTCGGCCGGGGCCACGGCCTGGTGGAGGGAGCCGATCTCGGCGCGGATGTCGTACGGGGTGCCCTCGCCGCCGTCGTTGATGATGTGGATCACCGGTGTGCCCGCCTCCCGCGCCCGGGCCAGCAGCGCGGCGCCGGAGTCCAGGGCGGCCTGCCAGCCGGTCAGCTCCATCACGCCCTGGGTGTAGGTGTTCTGGAAGTCGACCATGATCAGCGTCGCGTCCGCGAGCGTGGCCGGGGTCTCGGTGAGGCCGCTGAGCCGGCGCAGGGTCGTCGAAGACATGGAAAAGCCCTCCTAGGGCGGGGGTTGAAGGAAAGAGGTGGCCACGCGTCGGTGGCTTTATGCCACGCTATGACCCACCCAGAATGTCTGCCAGGTCATCCAGCGTGCAGAAACCGACATCGAGAAGGCGGCCGAGATGGAACGGCTGATCGTCATCGTCCTGTTCACCGGCGTCGACCTCCTCGACGTCACCGGCCCGCCCGAAGTCTTCGCCCTCACCCAGCCCGAGATGGACACCGACACCGGCTACCGCGTCGTCCTGGCCGCCGAAACCCCGGACCCCGTCACCACCGCCGCCGGCGTGCGCGTCCTGCCCGACACCACCTTCGACGCCATCACCGGCCACCGCATCGACACGCTCCTCGTCCCCGGCTCCGTCCGGGTCGATGACCGGCGCCGCGCCCAAGCCCTCACCGACGACGCCGTGGTCGCCCGGGTGAAGGCCCTCGCCGCCACCACCCGCCGCGTGACCTCCGTCTGCGTGGGGGCGCATCTGCTGGCCGCCGCCGGACTCCTCGACGGGCGCCGCGCCACCACGCACTGGTCGACGGCCGCGCAGCTTGCCGCCGATCACCCGGACGTCACCGTCGACGCCGATCCGATCTTCATCAGGGATGGCGATGTGTGGACCGGTGCGGGGATCAGCTCCTGCCTCGACCTCGCCCTGGCCCTGGTCGCCGACGACTTCGGCGAACAGGTCGCGCTGCGGGTCGCGCGGCAGCTCGTGATGTTCCTCAAGCGCTCCAGCGGACAGAGCCAGTTCAGCGTTCCCACCGAGCCGGCCGCCACGACCCGGCGTATCGACGACGTGCGGCAGTACATCATGGGCAATCTGCAGCGGCCGCTGACCGTCCCGGAGCTGGCCGAGTACGCGCACATCAGCGAACGCCAGCTCACCCGCATCTTCGCCGCGGAACTCGGCTGTACCCCGGCCACCTACGTCGAATCCGCCCGGGTCGAACTCGCCCGCAACCAACTTGAGTCCACCGACGCCACCTTGGAGCGCATCGCCACCACCTGCGGCTTCGGCACGACCGCCACCCTCGTACGCGCGTTCCGCAGGAAGCTGAACACCACGCCCACGGAATACCGAAACGGATTCCGCTATTCCCGCTGAACACGCAATCCAACAGACGCGGGCCCCACCCCCCAAGCACCGGGGAGTGGGGCCCAAGCGTGCCCGCCGCGTCACATGGCCGCTCGGGAACGCACAACCGGCTCACTGGACCTGGCGGGTCAGCTCCCCGTTCCGGGCCACGACGCGGCCGCCGTGGACGACCATGTCGCGCTCGGGCACGTCCACCACGATCTGCGGCAGGCACTCGCCGCGTACGAGGATGAAGTCAGCCGGGGAGCCGGGCGTGAAGTCCACCTGAGGAAGGCCCAGGAGGTCCGCGCCGTCGTGGGCGCCCACGCGGTAGCAGTCGGTCAGCTCGTCGTCGAGGCGGACGTCGGTGACCCAGCCCAGCAGATGCGTGCGGTGCAGCATGTCCGCGTTGCCGAAGGGACTCCACGCGTCGCGTACTCCGTCGGTGCCCAGGCCCACGCGTACGCCGTGCTCGCGCAGCCGCGCGATCGGCAGCACGAGGGAGTCGGACGGCGCCACCGTCGTCAAAGAGATGTCCAGCTGCCCCAAGTCCTCGGCGATCGCGCCGAGTTCGCGATCGGACAGGGCCGGCAGGCAGAAGACGTGGCTGACGGTCACCTTCCCCTGCAAGGACAGCGCCCGGGTGCGGTCGATGATGGCGCGCAGCGCCGTGGTTCCCGGCTTGCCCTGGTCGTGCAGATGGATGTCGACGCCCAGCCCGTGCCGGTCCGCGAGGCCGAAGACCAGGTCGAGCTGTTCGTCGAGGGCCTGGTCGAACCCGATCGGGTCGATGCCGCCGATCATGTCGACCGCGCCGGTGCGCGCGGCTTCCTCCAGCAGCTCGGCGGTGCCGGGAGCGCGGATGACGCCGTGCTGCGGGAACGCCACGATCTGGACGTCGAGCGCGTTCCGCAGCCGCTCGCGGGCGTTGCCCACGCCTTCGACGCAGGCAAGGTCGTAGGCGGGGGCCAGGTCGGCGTGGGCACGCATCGCCCGGGTGCCGCGGGTGACGGCATGGGCCATCAGGCCGTGGGCGCGTTCCTCGACGGAGCGGTGCTGGCTGCGGAAGAGCTCGGCGTCCTGCTCGGCGTAGTCGGCAATGGTGTGTGCGGGCCTGCGCGACACCCAGGAGCCGCCCCATGTCGTCTTGTCGGGGTGGATGTGCGTGTTCACCAGCGCCGGGAGCGCGATGCGGCCGTCGCACTCGACGACGTCGGCGCCGGGCGGCGCCGGGCGGTGCGTGATCCGGCCGTCGATGACCGTGAGGTCCACGGGCGACCGCGCGCCGTTCGGACGGACGTTACGGAAGACCACGGCGTGGGCGGGCCGGTCGGCGTGCCCCCGGGGGCCGGCGCCGGGCTCCGCCCGGGCCGGTGCGGCCGCAGCGGACAGGGCCGCCGCGCCACCGGCGAGGACGCTGCGCCGGGATGCCCCGGGAGGAGAGGTGGAGGACGACCTCATGCGGGCTCCTTCGGACGTGAAGGGGGAGGAGAGGGGAAAGGGGAGGGGCCGCGGGGGAGCGGCGCGAGGGCGGTGCGGCCGTACGGTCAGACCGGGATGCCGGTGCGCACGACGCGTACCGGGTTCTTCAGCACCGATATGTCCGCCAGCGGGTCCCCGTCCACGACGATGGCGTCTCCCGCGTACCCGCGCGCGAGGCGGCCCACCCGCTTGTCCAGGCCGAGCAGCCGCGCGGCTCCCGTCGTGGCCGTGCGGATCGCGTCGAGTGCCGGCAGGCCGGCCTCCCGCATCAGTTCCACTTCGCGGCCGATGCGGTCGACCTTCCCGCCCGAGGAGTCCGTGCCCGCCGCGAGCGGCACTCCCAGCTCGTGGGCCGCGCGCACCGCACGCTTGAGCACCGGGAGATAGGTGCGGCCCCGCTCGGCCAGCACGGGGTCGGACTCTTCGACCAGGCCGGCGATCGCGGTGAGCGTGGGGGTGAAGTACGTGTCCCTGCGCCGCATTTCGTGCAGGGTGCGCTCGCCGACGAACACGCCGTGCTCCAGGGAGCGGATGCCCGCCGTGACGGCGTCGTGGCAGCCCTTCTCGCTGTAGCTGTGGCACAGGACGCCCTTGCCGCCGCGCCGCGCGGCGCCCACGATCTCGGACAGCTGCTCGTAGGAGTACACCTGGGTGAGTGGGTCCTGCTCGGGCAGCCCGGCGCGCTCGTTGACGCGGGTCTTGATGACGTCGGCGCCGCGCGCCAGGTTCACCTCGACCACCCGGCGCAGCGCCTCGGGTGAGCGCACACCGCCCCGGAGACGGGCCAGCGGGGTGAGATCCGGATCGGCCAGCACCGTGTCACCCAGGTCGGGCGTGACGAAGACGCCCGCGGCCTTCAGCCGAGGTGCCTGCGCCGGGACCTGACGGGCCAGCTCCCTTATGGCGATGTCCTGGTAGAAGCTGGTCGAACCGCTGCGGACGGTGGTGGCGCCGCCGCGGACCGCGTCGCGGGCCTCGGCGACGGTGCTGAGGTGGATATGGGCGTCGACCAGCCCCGGCAGGATCCACTTCCCGTGTGCGTCGAGCACCGTCACGCCTTCGGGGGTGGCCACCTCTCCCCGGGCGCCGGCCGCGCGCACGGTCCCGTCCTCGATGACGACGACGGCGTCCTCGATGACGTCACCGGTCGCCGGATCGAGCAGCGTGCCGCCCCGGAGAACGAGGTTGCCCCCGCGGGGCGCGGTGCTCCGCTGCGTAGCGGTGGTCCGCGGGGCCGCCGAGGCCGGAGTCGCGAGCGCCGCGCCGCTCACACCCGCGGTGCCCGCCAGCGCCGCGGCACCCGCGAGTACGCCCCGGCGGGTCAGCCTGGGGGAGGGCGGCGGTACGGCGTCAATACACATGGGAGCTCCTCGGAGGGGGAGGTACGGTCCAGGGGGTAGGCTGTTTTGTATACCAAATCCTTTGAGGGTGACAAGGGCTGCCGAAAAATGGGCTACGGGAGTGGGGATGGAGTGGGGAGTTGCCTACCGCATCCCCGTCGGTCCGGTCGCTTCACTGGCCTTTGGTATACAAAAAGGGTTAGCCATGCCCGAAGAGGGAACGCATCGCCACGGCCCTGCTGTCCCGCACATGGAGCAGGGTGACGGCCGCCGCGGCCTCCTCGTCGCCCGCCGCGATCCGCCGGAACATCTCCGCGTGCTGGGACCGCATGTGCGCCGGCTCCTCCCGCAGCCCGAACAGAAGCTGGAGCTGCCAGTTCAGCTGCTCCATCGTGCGCGCGAGGAGCGGGTTGCCCGCCAGCGCCACGACGCCCTCGTGGAACGCGGTGTGCGCCGCCACCTCCCGCGCGCCCTCATCGTCCGCGGCCGCCCGTTCGGCCTGACCGAGGGTCGCCTCGAGCGCGGCCAGGCGCTCGGGATCACCGGCCGCGGCCCGCGCGGCCAGCCGGGCCGCCTGGACCGAGAGGGGTTCCCACACCTCGTAGAGATGGTCCACATCGGCCCGCGCCAGCGTGCGCACCCGTACGCCGCTGTTGGGCAGCAGCTCCAGCAGCCCCTCGGCGACCAACGAGCGCAGCGCCTCGCGTACGGGTACCCGCGACATGCCCAGTTCCTCGGCCACCTCGCGCTCGACGAGGCGCACGCCCTGCGCATAGCGGCGGTCGACGATGCGCTGCCGCACGGCCTCCCGCGCCCGCGCGCTCATCGAGGTGGCCCCGCGGGCGGCGGCGCCCTCCGTACCGGCCGCACCGGCCCTTGACCTCTCCGCCACCTCAACCATCCTCCCCTCGGCATCCCTCCGGCGAGGATATGTCCCGCACGGCCTCCGTCCGGCCCGGGTCGGACGGTGCGCGGCGACCCGACGCGAGGTTGATGGCGCGCCCGGCGGCGGAGGCGAGACAGCCCGGTTACCCCGATACGAACCCTACGCACCGTACGATTCCATACTGCTACTTACTGCTACTTACTGCTACTTACTGCTACTTACTGCTACTAACGGGTCGCTATTGTCCTTCCAGGGCATTCCCCCGCCCGCTAGGTAGAGATCCTCCGCGAACGGGATGGAGTGGGCACCGTGGAGTTCGCGGAGACGGCCGGTGGCGGCGCTTCCGTACCCCCTCCTGCGGGGGCTCCGGGGCCGGGGCGACGGCGATTGGCCCCGCTGCTGGCGGTGTGCGCCGGGTATTTCATGGTGATCCTGGACGTGACGATCATCAACGTCGCCGTGCCGGTGGTGGGCCGGGACCTGTCGGCCTCGCTCACCGGAATCCAATGGATCACCGACGGGTACACCCTGGTCTTCGCCGGGTTCCTGTTGACCGGCGGAGCGATGGGTGACCGGCTGGGGAACCGTCGGGTCTTCTGCACGGGCGTGGCCGTGTTCACCGCCTCCTCGGCCGCGTGCGCGCTGGCGCCCAGCGCCCCGTTCCTGGTGGTCGCCCGGCTCGTGGAAGGGCTCGGCGCGGCGCTGATCGTGCCCGGCTCCCTGGCTCTGCTGCAGCAGTCCTACCCGGCGCCCGCCGCGCGCTCACGGGCCTTCGGGCTGTGGGGCTCGATGGCGGGCATCGCGGCCTCCGCCGGGCCGTTGCTGGGCGGGTTGCTGGTCTCCACGGCCGGCTGGCGATGGGTGTTCCTCATCAACCTGCCCGTCGGAGTGGTCTGCCTTCTCCTGACGCTGCGGTATGTGGCGCCCTCTCCGCGGCGCCCCGGCCGGGCCCTGGACTGGCCGGCGCAATGCCTGGTCGTGGCGGCGGTGGCGCTGCTTACGGCCGCCCTCAACGAGGCCGGACGGCGCAGCTGGTCCGATCCGGCCGTACTCGCCGGGCTGGGCCTGACCGTCATGGCCGCCTCGGCGCTCGCGGTGCGCGAGCGGCTGGCCCGGTCTCCCGCCCTGCCGCCGAGCCTGCTGCGCTCGCGTGCGCTGAGCGGCGGAGCCGCGATCGGCCTGCTGTTCAACTTCGGCTTCTACGGCATGGTGTTCACCGCCAGCCTGGACTTCCAGCACCAGCGCGGCTTCAGCGCTCTCGGCACCGGCGTGGCCCTGTTCCCGGCGGTGGCGATGACCATGTTCGCCTCCGTCCTGTCCGGGCGGCTGGCCCGGACCACCGGCGATCGTCCGCTGGTGGTCGCCGGCATGCTCCTCGCCGCGGCGGGGCTGGCGGGCTGGGCCGCGGCGGGATCAGAGCCGGCCTACCCGCTCCTGGTGGCGCCCATGATGGCCGCCGGCTTCGGCACCTCCTTCGCCCTCACCGGCTCGACCTCCACCGTGATGGGCGCCGCGCCCGCGGCGTATTCGGGAACCGCCTCCGCACTCTTCAACACCACCCGCCAGATCGGCAGCGCCACCGGCGTGGCACTGGGCGGCACCTTGCTCGCCACGGCCACCGACTACAACGCGGGAACGCGCACCAGCATGGCCATCGGCGCACTCGCCTATCTGATCGCCGCCTGCCTCGCGTGGCGTTGCGTACCGGCGAAGCCCGTACGGGGATGAAGACCGCCGCGCCTCCCGTCGCCAGCCGGCTACACCCGGGACCCGGAGCACCTGCCGGAACTGTGGCTGATCGACGAGTACCTGCGCCGGGCTGCTGCGCGCCAACCTTCAGTGGATCTTGAGCGCGGGGCGGGCCGACGGACCCGGCGGGTCGGCCCGCCCCGGGCGGAGAGCCGGGGCGGGTCGCTACCGGCCGCAGCGGCTCGACTTGCTCCGCCGGGGCGGGCCTCCGGGCTTCAGACGACGGTCAGCGGGGGAGCGGCGCGAGGGCGGTGCTCCGCGGTGCAATTCTCGAACGCGGTCAGGACGGCTCCGGCGACGAACCCGAGCCGGCCAACGGCGTGGTGTCGAGGTATCGGACCTCATAGACGCGCTCCGTGAACTTCCAGCCGTCCGGGGTGCGCTGGTAGCGGTCGTGGTACAGGGAGTAGTTCGACCCCGACTTGCCGTCGCGCAGGTGCCCGAGCTCTTGGACGTAGGCACGGCCGGACGCGGTGTCGCCCTCCAACTGGATCGCGCCGGGGTGCGTGGTCTGCACGAAGTACTCCCACTGACGCTGCAGCCGTTCGATCCCGGCACGAATCTCCTGCGGACCCGTGAACTCCACATGGGCTTCGGGAATGCGCCACACGCCGTCGGCTGCGAACAGAGACGCAAGACGGTCGTAGTCGCGCATCATCACGGCATCGGTGAACTCGCCGCGCAGTGCCTCGATCTCGACCCGGTCGGCGATGGTCTCAAGGTCGCTCATCGGTCTGTCTCTCCCTCATGTCTCGCCTGAGTTTCCTGAAGGGCGTGATCCTTCGAGCGGTACGACGACACAAGCCGCCGTAATGTCAGGAGGCGGGGCGACCTGACGATTCGGTGCGCCGTCTCGTCGGACGGGTGAGGGCGGATCCGACCAGGGAGCTTCCGGAACCATGACCAACCAATCCGAGCCGGCACACGACCAATCCGAGCCGGCACACGACCAATCCGAGCCGGCACACGACCAATCCGAGCCGGCACACGACCAATCCGAGCCGGCACACGACCGGTCCGACGCGGGCCTGAGCGCGATCATCAGCGAACGGCGTCAACTGATCAATCTCGCCTACCGGCTCCTCGGCTCACTGGCCGAGGCCGAGGACGCCGTCCAGGAGACCTACGCCCGCTGGTACGCCATGTCCCGGCAGCAACAGGACGCCATCGCATCGCCCGGCGCCTGGCTGACCAAGGTCGCCAGCCGCATCTGCCTGGACCTGCTCGGCTCGGCGCGGGCCCGGCGCGAGACGTACGTGGGCGAATGGATCCCCGAGCCGCTGCCCGACCGAAACGGGTGGATCGGCGGACGGCCGGGCAGCGCCGCGGCCGAGCCGGCCGACCCGGCCGACCGGGTCACGCTGGACGAGTCGGTCAGCATGGCCTTTCTCGTCGTACTCGAATCGATGACCCCGGCCCAGCGCGTCGCGCTCATCCTGCACGACGTCTTCCGCTACTCCTTCGCCGAAATCGCCGAGATCACCGGCCGCACCCCGGCGGCATGCCGCGAGCTGGCCTCCTCGGCCCGCCGCCGCATCCGCGCCTCCGGACCGCCCGAGGCCCCGGCAGCCCACCAGGCCGGCCTGGTCAGGAACTTCAAACAAGCCTGGGAAGCCAGGGACATCGGCACCCTCATCGGCCTCCTCGACCCCGGCGCCACCCTCACCGCAGACGGCGGCGGCATCGTCAGCGCCGCGCTCCGCCCGGTCGAAGGCGGCGAACGGATCGCGCGTTACCTCGTCGATATCGCCAAGAGGACACCCGACGACGCGACGATTCTGGAGCGTTCGGTCAACGGCCGGCCCGGCCTGATGGTCCGGCGAGAGGGCTCCACCACGGGGGTGTACGCATTCGAGGTCGGCGACGACCGGATCCAGCACATCTGGGCGGTACGCAACCCCGACAAGCTCCGGCCCTGGATGATGGGCTGACCCGCAGGCCGGTGGCCCGAGTGCGTGAACGCGGTCCGTGACGGTGGCGGGCTTCTCCGCGCCCGGCGCCGTCGCCACAGTGGCGGACCCTGCCTGCCTGACGCCTGCCTGAGGGCGTCGGCTACTGGCGGGTCAGCGAGCGGGTGATGCCCGTCGCGATCGTCGTGGCCAGCGTCCAGCCCGTGACGACCAGCAGGTAGGAGAGCCACTGGTACCAGCCCTGCGGGGCGAAGGCACCCTCCTGCCCGAAGCCGATGATCGGCATCAGCAGATCGAGCGTGTAGAAGAAGGGGTTGAAGTCGGGGGCCTCGTCGGTCTTCAGCGGACGCGGATGATGCAGCGCGAACGCGAGGGCGCCGACGAGCAGCAGGGCCAGCAACCAGCCGGCGGCGCGCATCGGGCGGAAGCCGTACCCGACGGTGGCGTCCTGGAGATGGCCCCAGACCCTGGCGTACCGGGGCAGTGTGCGGCGGTGGCGGCGGAGTTTGGCCAGCTGGACGGTGCGGGCGGCGGACTCGTCGCCCGCCGTACGGTACGCGGCGGCGAGCTGCTCGTAGGAGTACGACACATAGCCGGCGCGTTCGCGGTCCAGCACCGGGAGCCGTTCCTCGGCAGGCAGATGCGGGAGCAGTGAGCCGTAGGTGAGCCGGTCGAGCTTGACCTCGTCCGGCCAGACGTCCGGCGGGACGTACAGGACGTCGAACTGGGCGCGGCGCAGATTGACCGTGCCCACGACGGGCTTCGCCTCGCGCAGCCACATCTCGCCCGCGATGCAGCTGCTGACACGGAGCGCGACGCCGCCCGGGTTGGCGAGGTCGGCATAGGCGAGGTTGAGCTGGCCGCCGATCCTGGCCCCGCGCAGGTCGACCCTGCCGTGGGCGCGCAGCCGCATCGCGTGCACGTCCGTGCCCACGCTGAGCGTCTCGGCCTGCAGCGCGTGGCCGCCGGGGGCGTTGAGCTGCGCGTCGTTCAGAGTGACCTGTCCGCGGACGGTGGCGCCGTTCAGCCGGATCTGGCCGTGGGCGACCAGGTCGGGGGCCCAGATGTCGGTACCGATCTCGGCGTGATTGAGCTGGAGAACCGGTTCCTCGGGCTGCTCCCTGACGGTCGGATCGCCGAAGTGGGCCCCGTTGGCGAAGACCGCACCGGATATCTGCGCCCCGGCCAGCCGCACCGGACCTTGGAAACGGCAACAGGTGATGCGGAGCACCCCGTCGACGTGAAGATGCCCGGCCGTGAGCCCCGGGAGTACCGAATCGTTCAGGGCCAGGATGCGGAGCCGTGCGCCGTATAAGTCCGGGGCCTTCTCGAAGTAGCAGGACCGCAGGCGTATCGGGTGCTCGACCCCGCCGTACTTGAGGTTCAGCTCGCCGGTGATCCGGGCGCCCCACAGCTTCAGTCCCGCTACCTCGCCGTCCCGTGACGGCCCGTTGAGCAGCAGCGCCCTGAGCACGGAGGCGCGCACCGTCCGCTCGGGGCCCCAGGTGGCGCCGGTGGCGGGGTCGTCGTCGGCGTTCTCCCGGAAGTCGACTCCCTCGCCCACGGGGAACGCTTGCCAGACACGATGTTCCGCTGGGGTCAGGTCGGTGATCTCCACCGGCCGGATGCTGTCGCGTGGGCATTCAGACTGTCAAGAACTATTAGGCGTCCTTACTTCGCCGCCTTGTCCCACCCCTTCCGAACGTCTCACGCATGGTCCTCGCCCCAGGTGCGGAGGCGTCGTACGGGCTCGACAATCAGCTCGCAGATGCCGGGGAGGACGACCGGGATGCCGACGTTGCGGGCGCCTTCGCGGACACCAGCAGGTTGGCCTTCAGGAGGTTGCGGACGAGAACCGTCGCCCCTCTCTCGCCCACCTTGTTCTGCAGGTCCGTCATGGTGAACGACTCTCCGGTGAGGTAGGGCTCGAGGAACTCGGCGGCCTGCGCCGGGATCCGGGCGCGCTCCCGGTTCCCGATGTGGGTGCACACCACGTGCCCGTCCCTGTCGAGGAAGTCGATGTCTTCGACGGGTATGCGGAGAGCCCCCGCCACATCGGGACCGCTGACGTCGATGGTCTGCCGGCGGGACACTTCGTCGGCGAACGCCCGGTACAACCGGACGGCTTCGGCGAGTTCCTCCCGAGTCATCGCCGGATCGACGCTGTGGAAGTGGTTCAGGGCGTACTGCGCCTGGGCGCTCACCTCGGTGGGGGCGGTGCTGACCAGACCGAAACGTTCGGGGTTGCGCCCCACGTTCGAGGAGCGGGTGGCCTCGAAGGGGAAGACGGTGAGGGTTTCGATGCAGTCCGCCAGGCCCTTGATGTCATCAAGGGTGTCGATGGCTTCTTGGAAGGTCGTCGACGGAAGGTTCGGTATGAGGTTGATCCTCAGCCTCATACCGACGTCACGGGCGTCCTGCAAGAAGCGCAGGTTTTCCTCCCTGTCGGCCGACTTGTTGACCAGTTTGAGCACTCGTGTGCTTGTGGTCTCCATGCCGATGATCAGGAACTCGCACCCGGACTCCACCATCAGCCCGAGAACTTCCTTGTCGAAACGCCGATCGACCATTGCGAAGGAGTTCCAGCTGATGTTCAGCCCACGGTCGATGATCGCCTGGCTCATCCGCCGGGCGAAGGCCGGCGGGATGGATTCCGTGATGAACTTGAACCGCTGTACGCCAAACTTCTCAACCAATTCCTGGATCTCGTCCACGAAATTGTTCGGCTGTCGTCCGCGGAACGCGGGGCTGCCGTCGTACAGCTCGATGAAGTCGCAGTAGTCGCACTTCCCCCAATAGCAGCCACGGGCTTGGGTGATGGCCAGAGCCGGATCCGCCAGCCGGTCGAGCGCATCCGCGGGGTATGCGGGAACCGGCAGCTTGTTGATGTTCGGTCCCGGTGCCGGAGCCGCGTGGACCACTTCGTCTCCTTCCTTGTACGAGACGCCGGGAATCCCGGCCGGCGAGAAGCTGCCGGCAACAGCGCGCCGGGCCAGGGTCAGCAGCGGGTGCTCACCGTCGAAACGCACCACACAGTCGACCGCGGGGTGGTGCCGGAGCAGGGTCGCCAGATCATCCGGTTCCATCAAGCTGAGCGTCGGCCCGCCCAGCACGATCGGGGTTTCGGGGTGGCTCTTCTTCAGCAGGGCAGCCAGCATGAGGGAAGGCTCCAGCTGTGGCCCCATGGGCACGGATATACCGATCAGCGAGGTTCCCGTGGAGATCCGCTCAGCGATGCCCGATTCCCTGTAGAACTGATCGAAGGCGTCCAGCGGATGCCGGTCTCTGCTCACTGCGCGCAGCACTTCAGGGCCCGGATCCAGGCTGAACGGGCGAGCGATCAGCTCCATCACATAGGCGGACTTGCTGTCGGCGCCGTAGCGATCCGTGCCGAAGCAGTGACGTCCCTGCGCATCGATCAGGCGATCGCGGTTCTTCGCGGCCCACCGCGCCGCAGCAGCGACGAGGGAGTCTTCCGGGACCCCGTCCACATGTCCCGTGCCGAGCTGGCCCAGAAGTTCGTCCTTCAGCAGGAAGAGGGCGAACTCCTCATTGAGGTCCTCCTGGGAGCAGCCGATGCCGTTCTCCTCGAGGAAGGCGGAAAGCACCGCCGTGGACGGGAAGAAGCTACCGAAATTGGATTCGATGAGCGGAGGGAATATCAGCGTCACCGGACGGCTCTCGCCGTTTTTCGCGTCGACGTCCACCGCGATCTCGGAATCAGACACGAGCACTATCTCCTAGGTCCTTGTAGGGAAAGCGGTGAGACGGCCAGGTAAGCGGCCGGTCTTTTCGCCATAGAGCAATCCTGAAACCGTGGAGATGTCTCGTTGGGCCGCCGGTGGCGCCGCCCTGGTCTCGTTGACCTTCAGATCCCGGGCCAACTCGGCCGCGGACGTGCCGCTCTCCCCACGGAAATCGGATCTCCTCAGGTCACGACTCCACCAGAGGAGGGTTTTCTTCGGCGTCGGCCGTGTCGTCGTCCGCACCACGCAATGTCCAGATGAACAGTCCTGCGGCCAACACCAGGCACACGGTTCCGGCGACGATGGGTGTGCGGTTGCCGGACCAGTGGGCGAGAACGCCGGCGAGGACGGTTCCCAGTGGCACCGCGCTCACGGCCAAGGTGTTGTAGGCGGACATCACGCGACCCCGTATTTCTGCCGGGGCGTGCTCCATCAGGAGGGTCATCCCCGGGACATTCCACAATCCGGCGGTGAACCCGTCCAGAAGCACCCAGGGAAGAGCCGCCCAGTAAGAAGGGGCAGTGGCCAAGCCGATGAAGCCGACGATCTGGATGAGGACCGCCCAGCGGCAGATCACGGCCGGCCGGACGGTTGATATCAGCTTTCCCGCGGTGAAGTTGCCGCAGAGCATTGCGGCAGCCGTCAGACCGGACAGCAAACCGTAAATGGCAGCCGGCATGTGCAGCGTGTGCAGGGCGTAGAAGGGCAGGATGCCCAGGTAAAGCCCGGCCGCGAGGTTCATCATGCCCACGGTGGAAGCCAGCGCGCGAATGAGCGGAGTGGACGCGATCCAGCGCAGACCCGTCTTGAGGTCGCCCAGCAAGGAAGAGGTCTTCGGCGACGGTTCCTCCGGAGCAAGCTCGGAGTCCGTCTCGGCCTCGGTGGAAGGAAGGGCCTTGGGCAGTCCGCGGACCGCAGCGGCGGCGGTCAGGAAGCACAGTACGTTTCCCAGGAACGGCACGTACGGATGCCATGTGTACAGCGCGCTTCCCGCAGGCGCCCCCGCGAATTGCCCCAGCCCGGACTGCGCCATGTTCAGCCGCGCGTTGGCCTGACCCAGCGACTCCTTGCTCACCACGGCCGGCAGCAGGCTGTGGAAGCAGCTGTCGGAGACGGTCTGCAAGGTGGTCAGCGCGAACGCGCACACCAGCACCGCCACGACGGTGATGTGCCCCGTGAACACGGCGACGGTGAGGCCGATGGCGATCAGACAACGAGAAAGGTCGGCGGCGAAGAAGGCGCGGCGCTTGTCGTAACGGTCCACGAGCACCCCCACGGGCAGCCCGAAGAGGAGCCACGGCAGGAACGAAGCCGCCGTCACGGCAGATATGACCCGGGGGTCGTCGGACAAGGAAGCCGCCAACAGCGCGAACGCGGTGGTCCTGCTGGCGTCGGCGAAACGCGTCGACACCGCTGCCGTGAACAGGCGGTAGAAGGAGGCACCGAACCTGGGAGACGCCAGGGAGGCCTGAGGAGTGGAAGCGGCGGCCTTCATACCGCCTCCCGTACCGGTGCGCCGCCCGCTTCTCCGGCCGGCGCCAGGAGCGCCGCGTACTCGTACGGCGCCGGCACCATGTCCGTACGGGGCTGTGGGACCGTTCCCGACAGCACCATGGAGAGCGCGGCTTCGGCGTCCGCGAGCTTGGCATCCCACAGTCGTCGCGCAGGGGCTTGCAGCAAGCGGTGGGCCGCTTCTGCCGAAGCCGGAGGCAACACGGTTTCCGCGATCCGTTTCAGCAAGGAGAACGAACGCTCCCGGAAATGGACCGCGCGCGCTTCTGCCAGGAGCCGGGAACATGCCTCGGGGGAGGCACCGAAGCCGGCCAACAGCTCGGTGAGCCGCCGGACGCTGACCAACGGCACGGTGAACGGGGCGTAGGTCTCGGCGTCATAGGTGAGAGCGACCTCGTCGTCGGCCACCAAACGCCCTGCGGCGTAGTCGGCCCAGATCCGGCCGATCCCGACCATCCCCACGGGAGCGCACTCCACGGCACGCAATGCCCCCATGCTGGACGCACCGTAGATCCGGAACCCGGCCTCGGCGACTTCACGGATCTCGGTCAGGGTGACGGCCTGCGCCTGGCCGAACTCCCCGTCAATGACCAGGAGTTCGGCCCCGGGCTTGAGGTTTTGCGCCATGCCGGGGAGGTCTCCGGCGCGTACGGGAGGGTGCAGCACCCCGGCGATGAGTTCCAGGAAGGGTGAGCCAACCAGACTGGGGCCGGCAAAGACAGCGATCTTGTATGGATCCATGGGAGAGAAGCTTTAGTTCCTTGTGAGGGCTTGCCCGGCATGCGTGCGCTTCTTCATCGCGGCATGGAGTCGGGGACCGAGCCGTCCGGGCTCCTGGTTGAAGAACTCCAGCCCCGGGACGACCACCCGTACTACTGAGAACGGAATGCCGGGGAGAGTCAGGTCGGTGACGTAGATCCGGTCCAGACCCGCGTGGGACAGGTGTGTGCGGAGCACGTTCAGGTCCTCGGCGAGGCTGCCGGTACTGAGGTCCGAGTGATCGGGGAAGGGCCGGACGGGCCAGCCGTGCGCCCAGCGGTCCGCTCGTTCCCGCGCCAGTTCGTAGCCTTCTTCGCGGCGGGCCACATGCCGGGCGATGTCCTCGCGTCCCCCGGAGATGATGCTCAGCCGTGACTGCGCGGCCTCCGTGAGCGCCCGGTACAACGCCACCTCCGGCGACAGATGACAACCGGCCCCGCCATTGAAGAGCAGGGGATCATCCGCTTGCCGGTCGTCGATCGTCACGTAGAAGACCGGGATGCCGATGTCGTTGGAGAACGAGAACACCCGCACGGCGATGCCGTTGCTGTGGAATCGCTCCACCAGCTCGCTGTGCGCCGGCGGAAGGCTGTCGAGGGGTACTCGATGCCCCATCTTGAGCACTTCACCGAAGGCCGTGCAATCCCGCTCGACCAGTTCGTACAGGGCGTGCAGCGTCGCCTCGGCCAGGCTGTTCCCCGCGGCCAGGCCGTCGGATATGGAGCCGGTGAGGCGGGGTTGGGGCGACGCGTACGGCGTGAAGGCGGTCGCCGCCGGAAGCATGACCATTTCGTCGGTGGCGAGGCTGCGGTACGGCCACCACTCGATGGGGGTCTCCTCGGTCCACGACGTTTCCCTGTCCAGGATGAGCGCGCGCGGATGCAGAACTTTCCCGCTCTGCGACAGCTCGTGGAGCGAACGGACGGGGCCGCTGCGACCGTGCTGCTCGCCACAGTGGCTTTCGACGGCTTCCATGAGGGCTGATGCCAGAGCAGCCGGCCGGGTAATGCCCTTACCGCAGGTCACGGTGAGGTTTCCGCTAGCGGCCCGCGGCCGCAGCGTGTTGAACACCGGAATGCCCAGAGTGTCCAGGCCGGTGACGTCCGCGACGCGGGAGACGCCAACCAGCGCACGTGCCTCCCAAGCCAGCTCCACCGTTTCGGAGAGCGTTCGCACGCGGTGCGTTCCCGCATAGATGACTTTGTCGGTTTCCGCGCCGTTCAGAATCTCGCTGATACGGGGTGGGTGGTCTGTGGTCAGAAGCATCGTCATCACGCCTAATAGGAGGACGGATCAGGGCGCTCGTATGCTTCGGGGACCGATCTGCGCATACCGAGAATCCCGATCCGCGATGTACGAGACCGGCACACCGGCGGTAGTGTGCCGCTTTGGGTTGTCACCTGTTGCTGCCGGCTTGTACGGGCCGGCAGCAACAGGTGCACTCTGGGCACGGAACGCAACTCCATGCCCGGGGCTGGATCGCCCCTTTTTTTGAGTGGAGTTATACAACTCGCTGGAAGCACGGCCCGCACACCTCGACGACCACAGGTCGCGACATCGTGGCGACCCGCTGCACGGGCCGCGAGCGATTGAGGTGGGCAGTCACTGCTTCTCCCTGAGGCCCACCCAGGGCCGGGTCAATCCTGGTTCCGGGTGGGCCTTGAACGGAATGTCAGCGGCTGTTACAGACGACGACCGCGCGGTCCGAAGCTTCGGTCCAGTCGCGCTCGAGCTCGTCCCAGTTGACGGCGGCGATTTCCGTGCCCTCGATGTTCTCGGCCATGACGCTCTCCTTTTATTCGGTCTTCCAGAAAACCGCGCGGATTGAACCAGCGGTATCGCTGATCGCGATCCCGGCAGCTCCGCAGCGGCTGCGAGCTAGCTCGTGAATGATCTTTCCTCGCCGACGGGTCACCCGATAGTGCTATTTCGTATGAACTGCTAGCGGTGGAGGCAAATATTCCTCGTCGGATCCTCCGAACGCGGCGGCGTGAAGCGGCGGCCGTGGCGCCGCCTGCTCCTGCGGCTGGGCCGGTCAGGCCGCTCGGGCCGAACTGTCCCTGCCGGCAGGTCTCGTGGGGACGGAGAGCGCGCCGCGGGGGATGGCACGAGAGGCTCACCAACCGGCGCCCGGGCAGTCACATCAGCCCCTGCCACCGGAATGCAGCGGCCCCGCTCCGACCCAGCCGGCGACACCGGCGCACCGCCACAGGTGGTTACGCAGCCGGCACGGCGCACGCGCTGACGAACGGTTCGACCGCCCGCACAGCCCACCAGGCTGTCGGGCATCCGTTGCGGAACATGCTGTGGGCCAAGGGTCTTTCGGCGGCTGGGCGAAGACGATTGCCGACCCGCGGCTTTGCGCGGCCACCGTCGGCCGCCTGACCTTCCATGGCGCCGTCATCGAGACCGGTACCGACTCCTACCCGCCTTGCCTGCACCCGGGCGTGAGGCCGAGGAGCCGGCCAAGACCGGCTGACCTCAGAGGGTTTCCTGCCTGGATTGCCGGCCGCTCTGACAGGCGGCCGGCAATGCCCCGCATCCGCGGTGCTACCGCCAGGCGCTTCCGGTCCCGGCTGCGCTCGGCCGCCGCATTGTGGCAGTGGACCTCAAGAGTCGAGCACGGCGGCGACGGCCTCGATCTCGACCAGCTGGTCCTCATAGCCGAGGACGGTGACGCCCATCAAGGTGCTGGGGACGTCATGGTCAGCGAACGAGTCCCGGACCACCTCCCAGGCAGCCACCAGATCCTCCCGTCGGGCCGATGCGACGAGGACCCTTGTACTGATGACGTCCTGGAGTGACGCGCCGGAGGCCGCGAGAGCAGCCTGCATGTTCTCGACGGCTTTCCGCGCCTGACCCGCGTAGTCCCCGATCGCTGCCGTCGAGCCGTCATCGTTGAGGGGACACGCCCCGGCGAGGAAGATCAGGCGGGAGTCGGCGGGTGCCGTGGCTGCGTAGGCGTACTCGGCGACGTCGGACAGGGCGGCGGAGCGGATCAGAGTGATGGCACGAGCCACGGTCGTCGGTCCTTTCGCATCGAGTGGTGAGCGCGGACATCCTGCCAACGGCCGGTTGGCACCCGCATTCCCTTTTCGCCGCGCCCACGGCAACGCCGTCATTCATGGTCGACACTCGTGGACCGGGTGGTCACCAACTGACTCCGGAACCCGTCGAGAAAGGCTGTTCCCTAGGGGTAAAGGGAGTCAGGAAGGTGAGCCCGGGCGCCGCCTCGCGTGTAGGTCACCGGAGTCAGCCAGTCCGCTTGTGCCGGCGCCATTGGGGTGACTCGTCGATGATGCCGGGGTGCCAGGCAACCCCTGAGAGGTCGCCCTCTTCGGTCAGACCGATGGTGATACCTGCGTAGGAGTGCCAGCGGACCGGGTCAGTTCCCAGAGTGACCGAGACCATGCCATCAGGGTGACATGCCATACGCATCGGCAGTTGCTGCTCGAGAACATGCTCACGCGGCTCCAGGTCCGGTCCCGGATTCCAAGGTTCCAGGGAAATATGGGGCACTTCCCCGGGGCTGTCCGCCCGGATGGGTAGTCCTGCTGCCGATTCGTCAGCCGTGGACGGCACATCCAGAACCGTAACCTCTTCCAACGCGCCGTCTGGCATGTTGAATTTGAGTTCAATATGCCCGCCCTCGTGTCCCGTGATATCTCAGTACACGCCCTCTGCGGGAGTACTGTTGGGCCACCTGGGGGCTAGCGGCATGTAACCGCCGGACCGCTCTTCAGGCGCGGCTGTGAGGGAAGTCCCGGTGATTTTCATTGCCTTAGCCTATCTATCTGGCGGGCGTGAATGAGGACAGGCAGCTCATCTCCCGTGCCCTTGCGGAATTCAAGCTGCCATCCGCCCACCGTCATGCGCTTGTTGAGCTCCATGCCGTTTGCGGTGGCCTTGGCTACCGCCGCCTGGAGGCTTTCCAGCTGAAGTTTTCCGGCCATCGTGGCGTTCGGTGTCCCCGCATACCTTTTCAGGCGCTCCACCAGCGGTGGTTCATGATCCCTTTTGCGGTGTCGGGTGCAGAACGGCGGATCGGATGACCGCGAGGGCGCGGGATCGCCGGATGGCCCAGCGGCGCCTGCAGAAGCACGCAGGAGCGTCCCGTCCCCGCCCCGGACGAAGTCACCGCGAATCGAGCCGGACATGATCATATACACCCGTAGTGATCAGAGCTATTTTTCGGACATTCCCGGGCGACTGGGTAAGGTCGCGCACCGAACCCCTGGTGCATCGGCTGGGGGGCAACCGGACGCAGCCCGCCACCTGACCGGCTCCAGAGCCACGTTCGCGGGGGTCCCGGGGCTCTGCACCGCGGCGTACCTGCCGGCCCAAGGCGGAGGGCTCGCCCGACGGTTACGCCTTCCGGGCCCTGCACCCGCGCCGGCGCACCGTCACCGATCGCGGGCTCTCACCAAAGGCCCTCGGCGCCGTCGCCACCCGGCTCGGCGAGCCGGGCCGAGCTGCCCTTGAGGCACACCGGGCCCCGGGCGAGCTCGCGCACGACCTGGATCTTCGGGTCCAGATCGGCCCGCCACGCTTTCCGGATCGCCTCGACGTGCTTCATGACGAGGGCGGTCGTCAGTCGTCAGACGCTGTACGCCCGGGAGCCTGGCGAACTGCCGGTGGCCGGGGCGCGGCTACCGCGCCCCGGCGTCCTGCGGCAGCCTTCAGCGGAGATATCCCTCGATCAGTTCCGCGCCGCGGACCGCTCCGCCGCTCTCCCTGACGACCTTGCGCATCCGGTCGAGATTGGCGCGCACCGTGTCGTCGGCCACGATGCGGTCGACCGCGGCACGCAGCGACTCGGCGGTCACCGTGTCCGGGTCCAGCCGCTCGCCGAGTCCCAGTTCCTGCACCCGCCCGGCATTGGCCGCCTGCTCGGGCATCTGTGGAACGGCGATCAGTCCCACCCCGTAATACAGGGCCTCCATGGTGGAGTTCATTCCGGTGTGCGAGACGAAAGCGTCGGCATGCTGGAGCACGGCCAGCTGCGGGAAATGCGATCGGACATCGATGGTCGGCGGTATTTCTCCGAGCCGGTCCGGGTCCAGACCGCCCACGGTCATGGCCACTTGATAGTGGCCGTCACCGAAGGCGTCGATGCAGGTGCGGTAGAAATCGGGCCGGTCGTTGAAGACCGTTCCGAGCGAGATGAACAGCACGGGTGCCTCGGGGTCGGCAGGCGACCATGGCTCGGCGTGCTCCCGGTTGCCCACCGAGGGGCCGATGAACTGGAACCGTTCGTCGAAGGTGTCGCCGGCCGGCTGGAACTCCCTGGGTATGAACACAAGGTTCAGATCTTCGGTGGCGTCCAGGACGCTCGCCGGGTCGAGCACGACACCGTGATGGGCGGAGAATTCCGCACAGCTGGCGGCGAGTTGGGTCAGGATGGGGTTCTCGTCGCCGTGTCCCTTCTTGATGGCATCGAACAGCGAAAACTCTTCGTTCGAGGCGAAGTTGGGAATGCACCGTACGGCGGGAAGGCCCAGTTGCTGGGCGACGATTCGGCCCGGCCAGTTGAAGCCGTCGTAACAGATCGCGTCCGGCGGCTCGGCGGCGCAGTGGTCCCGCAGCACCGGGTACACGGCGTTACTCATGTCGGCGAAGAGGAGACGCATCCAGGCGGTGATGGCTTCGGGGCCGAACTCCCGTGGCGGGGCGGCGAGCAGGTCGGGCGACGCCTGGAGCTCCACCCAGCGCGCTCCGGCCTTGGTTACCGCATCGGCGTGCTCCGCGCTGGTGGCGTAGTCGACCCGGTGCCCCCGCCGCACGAGTTCCTCGACCAAGGGCAGTGTGGGATTGACGTGCCCATGTCCGAAAAGGGCTACGAATAACAAGTGTTTGGGCATGTCGTAGATCTTACCGAGCCGGGATTTCCACGCCTCGCCCGCCCTGCGGATTTCCGTCGGCCCGTCGCGAGTTCAACTTCCGCTGCAGGTAAGGAATATGGAAGAAAGGCGGACCGGTGCGGCAGCCTGCGTACGCCGCGGCCCACAGCCTGCGCGGAGCCGGAGATGATCAAGCGGTGGCCGATCCCGCTGCGGGCGGGCGGCGTTCACTCGTCATACAACTCACAGTCGTCGCCCTGGACGCGCGCCCCCAGCACCCCAGCGATCTCCCGCCTGGGGACCTGCCTCGAATGATGCGGGGGGCATGGGCCGAATCCTTTCGAGGGGCCCGCGCCTCTTATACCTGTACCGGAAAACGTTGGGCCAGGACCTGGAGGTTTTCGTGATCATTGGCATCGGTATCGCGGTGGGCGTGGTGCTGTTCTGCACGTGCATGTTCGTCATGAAGCGCAAGCGAGCCGAGCGTGGCTGACTCGACCTGGCCCAGCGAACGGCTGATCGTCGCCGCGCAGAGCGGTGACGTCGATTCGATCGCCGCGTTGGTGTCGGGCTCACACCCGAACGTGCAGCGCTTCGCCCACTCTCTCTGCGCCACCCCGGAGGACGCCGAGGACGCGACGCAGGAAGCCCTGATCATCCTGTACCGCAAGATCGGGATGCTGCGGGCCTCCGGCGCGCTGGCGTCGTGGATGTTCCGCATCGTCCGCAACGAGTGTCTACGGCGCGCACGGACGATGATGCGGGACCGCCTCCCGTTGCCGGACACCGCGGAGACTCCCGTGGACTCGGCCGAGGATGAGGCGCTGCGACGTCTGGACGCGCGCAGGGTGGCGGCGGCGGTCGCCGCCCTGCCGTCCGGCCAGCGCCGGGTGCTGATCATGCGGGACATTCAGGGCCACAGCGGACGGACGGTCGCCGATGCGCTCGGCCTCAGTACGGCGGCGATGAAGTCCCGTCTGCACCGAGCCCGCGCAGCGGTCCAACACACGCTCACTGCCGCACCCGGGTCAGCTCCTGGAGGAAATCATGACCGGAACGAAGGTTGACGGCCCCGACTTCGCAAGCGCCTCCCTGCCCCGGCATCTGGTGCGCGGCGCGGTGGGATTCGGCATGCTGGTCGGCTCGGTCGCACTCCTGCCGGTCACCGGCCCGGTCAGCCTGGTGCTCCTGCCCGTTGGCCTGCTCCCGTTACGCGGATGCCCGATGTGCTGGACGGTGGGGCTGCTGCAGACCATTTCCCGGGGCCGCCTGCAGCGGTCCTGCGAGGACGGCCGGTGCAAACTGATCAGGTAGCCGCTGGGGCCGCCGCCCCCGCGGGACGCGCGGCCGGCGGGCGGAGGCTCCGGCGTCGGCCGAGTCGCCCTGGCCGGCGGTCGCCGCTCGTCATCGTGCGATCATCGCGCAGGAAATGGGTTGAGTAATTCAGTTGAGTAATTCACCGGACGGAGACTCCAGTTGCGCGGGCACTCACTCTTGAGACGGTCGGCCGCCATGGCAACCATCACCTTGGCCGTCGTCGCCTCGGCCGGTACGGCACGAGCGGCAGGAACAGGAGGGAGCGGCCGGGCGCTCGCGGCGGCTCCCTCGTGCGTCAAGGTCAAGGTCGACAAGGGCATCATCTCGCAGACGGCCTACGTCAAGAACGGGTGCTCGTCGACCAAGCGGGTCAAGGTCAGGTGGTCGTTCGCCCCCGACTCCGGCTGCAACACCCTCAAGCCGGGGCAGGGCTTCAAGACCAAGCGCGGGCTCGCTGCGCAGTTCGACGGCCTTCCCTCGTGCTGAACGCGCCCTGAACCCTCTCCCGTCCCGGACGCGCGCAGATCCGGGGCGGGACCGGGGTGCCGTCGGCCCTGTCGGGGACCTCGATCCCGGGCGCGCCCTAGACCAGCCACTCCCCGTCGCGCATCAGGGTCCGGCCGGGCATCTCGGGAACGGTGCCCCACGCCTGGAGTACCTGCGGGGTGACCTGGAACCAGACGTACGAGGGGTGGTCCTTGCGGGGGTCCCAGCCATCCTTGGCGGCGAAGGCGTCGCCCACCTCGGCCGGAAGCTCCTCGCGGGTCAGCATGCGTGCGGTGCCGTGGACCAGGACCACGTCCCGGGTGTGACCGAAGCTGAGCCGGATCCGGCCCGAGGCGCACAGGTTGCGCCCGGTCGGGTTGGTGTCACGGGTGGCCAGCCACACCGCCTCGCCGTCCCACCAGAAGGCCAGCGGAACGAGGCACGGCTCGCCGGTGGCGTCGGCCGTGGCGGCCCATACGTCGTTGTCCCGCGCGAGCCGTTCAAGCGCCTCGCGCTTGCGCTGCTCGCGGCTCCGGGGTCCGCTGGGGTGAGAGTCAACTGCCGTCATGTGCGGAGGCTATGGCGTGCGGCGCTCCGTCACATCCGGCGGTGGAACTAGGTCATAAGGCGGAGGGGCGGCCTCGTACTGGGCGTACGCAAAGAGCCCGACAGCGCCAGGGAAGCGAGCCGGCGGGTTTTGGAACTCATGCCCGCGGTATCCCGCCGACGCCCCGGGGGCTGTCGGTTGGCGCCTCAGATGGCCTCGCGGATCGCCCGTTCGAAGCCTTCGACGTGATCGCGGGCGAGCTGTGCCGCCTTGTCGGGGTCACCGGCGACGATCGCTTCGATCAACGGTCCGTGCTCTTCGACGTGACCGGCCATGTCTGACATGTGCTCGACGAACAGGCACCAGATGCGGGTGGCCAGGTTGTCGTGGCGGACGAGGGTGTCCTCCAGGTACGGGTTGTGCGTGGCGGCGTAGATGGCGCGGTGGACCTGAAGGTCCAGGCGCATCAGCTCGGCGGCGTCGCGCTGACGGGAATCCACGCTCTCCAGCTCGTGCCGTACTGCCGTCAGGGCCGCGCGGTCCGCGGCCGTGGCGCGCCGCGCGGCCTGGGCGGCGGCCAAGGGCTCCAGCTCCTGGCGCACCTCGGAGATATGGGCCAGGTCGGTGATGTTGACGTCGGTGGCGAAGGTGCCGCGCCGGGGGTAGGTCGTGATCAGCCGCTCGTACTGGAGCCGCTTGAGTGCCTCGCGCACCGGCGTCCGTCCGACGCCGAGGGACTGTGCCAGCTGGTCCTCGTTGATCGGTGCGCCCGGGCGGATCTCGAGCATGACCAGCCGGTCGCGGAGGGCGCGGTAGGCGCGCTCGGCGAGGGAGAGTTCCTCGCTCCCAGGCTCGGTCGCCACGTGCCGCATGAGGCCCCCTTGACTTGATCAGCGAGCTCCCATACCTTACCGCACAAGCTGATATATCAGTTGCTCTTTAGTTGGCTCTCAGGATGGTGCGCAGATGGCAACGAACCCGTCGATCACCACGGTCACCTCCCCCCTCTCCCTCCCGCTCGGCAAACTCGACCCCGATGTCGCCGCAGCGGTCGACGCCGAGCTTCACCGCCAGCAGTCGACCCTCGAGATGATCGCCTCGGAGAACTTCGCCCCGGCCGCCGTCATGGAGGCCCAGGGCTCGGTACTGACCAACAAATACGCCGAGGGTTACCCGGGCCGCCGCTACTACGGCGGCTGCGAGCACGTCGACGTCATCGAGCGGCTGGCCATCGCCCGGGTGACGGAACTGTTCGGCGCCGAGGCCGCGAACGTGCAGCCGCACTCGGGTGCCCAGGCGAACGCGGCCGCGATGTTCGCGCTGCTCCGGCCCGGCGACACGATCCTCGGCCTCGACCTGGCGCACGGCGGTCACCTGACCCACGGCATGCGCCTCAACTACTCCGGCAAGCTGTACAACGTCGTGCCGTACCACGTGCGCGAGTCCGACCTGCGCATCGACATGGACGAGGTCGAGCGGCTCGCCCTCGCGCACCGGCCCAAGATGATCGTCGCCGGCTGGTCGGCCTATCCCCGGCGCCTGGACTTCGCCGCGTTCCGGCGGATCGCCGACAAGGTGGGCGCGTATCTGATGGTGGACATGGCGCACTTCGCCGGCCTGGTGGCGGCGGGCCTGCACCCGAACCCGGTGCCGTACGCCGATGTCGTCACGACCACCACGCACAAGACCCTCGGCGGCCCGCGCGGCGGTGTGATCCTCAGCCGCGCCGACCTCGCCAAGAAGATCAACTCCGCGGTCTTCCCGGGCCAGCAGGGCGGCCCGCTGGAGCACGTCATCGCGGCGAAAGCGGTGTCCTTCAAGGTGGCGGCGAGCGAGGCGTTCAAGGAGCGCCAGCAGCGCACCCTTGACGGCGCCCGGATCCTCGCCGGACGGCTGCTGGCCGACGATGTGGCCGAGGCCGGGATCACGGTGCTGACCGGCGGCACCGAAGTCCACCTGGTCCTCGTCGACCTGCGCAACTCCGCTCTCGACGGGCAGCAGGCCGAGGACCGGCTGCACCCCATCGGCATCACCGTCAACCGCAACGCGGTGCCGTTCGACCCGCGCCCGCCGATGATCTCCTCGGGGCTGCGGATCGGCACCCCGGCGCTGGCCACCCGGGGCTTCGGTGCCGGGGAGTTCCGCGAGGTCGCCGACATCATCGCGCTCGCCCTCAAGGAAGAACTCACCGACGGGCGTGCCGCCCTGCTGCGCGGCCGCGTCACCGCGCTCGCCGAGAAGTTCCCCCTCTACGCCGACCGGAACGGATTCGCCGGATGACCACCACACCCCTCCCGGAACACCCCGACCGGCTCTGGCGCAACCCCGAGCCGCGTGCCTCGTACGACGTCATCATCATCGGCGGTGGCGGTCACGGCCTGGCCACCGCCTACTACCTCGCCAAGCACCACGGCATCACCCATGTCGCCGTCCTGGAGAAGGGCTGGCTGGCCGGCGGCAACATGGCGCGCAACACCACGATCATCCGCTCCAACTACCTGTGGGACGAGAGCGCCGCGATCTACGAACGCGCGCTCAAGCTGTGGGAGCAGCTGCCGGAAGAACTGGACTACGACTTCCTGTTCAGCCAGCGCGGCGTGCTCAACCTCGCGCACACCCTCCAGGACGTCCGCGAAGGCGTCCGGCGAGTCAACGCCAACCGCCTCAACGGCGTCGACGCCCAGTGGCTCGAACCGGACGAGGTCGCCAAGGTCTGTCCGATCCTCAACGTCTCGGCCGACACCCGGTATCCGGTCCTCGGCGGCACCTACCAACCGCGGGCCGGCATCGCCAAGCACGACCACGTCGCCTGGGCGCTCGCCCGCCGGGCCGACGAGATGGGTGTCGACCTGATCCAGGGGTGCGAGGTCACCGGCTTCCTGAAGGACGGCGACCGGATCACCGGCGTCGAGACCAGCCGCGGCCGCATCCTCGCCGGCCGGGTCGGTCTCGCGGCCGCCGGGCACAGCAGCGTGCTGGCGCAGCGGGCGGGCTTCCGGCTGCCGGTACAGTCCCATCCCCTCCAGGCGCTGGTCTCCGAACTGCACGAGCCGGTGCACCCCACCGTGGTGATGTCCAACCACGTGCACGTCTACGTCTCCCAGGCGCACAAGGGCGAGCTGGTGATGGGCGCGGGTGTCGACGCGTACAACGGGTACGGCCAGCGCGGCTCCTTCCATGTGATCGAGCAGCAGATGGCGGCCGCCGTCGAGCTCTTCCCGGTCTTCGCCCGCGCCCACGTGCTGCGCACCTGGGGCGGCATCGTCGACGTCACGCCCGACGCGTCCCCCATCATCGGCACCACCCCGATCGAGAACCTCTACGTCAACTGCGGCTGGGGCACCGGCGGTTTCAAGGCCACCCCGGCCGCCGGACTGACCTTCGCCCACACCCTCGCCACCGGCGAACCCCATCCGCTCAACGCCCCCTTCGCCCTCGAACGCTTCACCACGGGCGCACTGGTCGACGAACACGGCGCCGCGGCCGTGGCCCACTGACCGCCCCGTCGAGAGCTCGCTCCGAGCCCGCCGAAAGCCCGCCGAGAGCCCGCCGAGAGAAGGACACCGTGCTGCTCCTCACCTGCCCATGGTGCGGTCCGCGTAACGAGACCGAATATCACTACGGGGGACAGGCCCACGTGCCGTACCCCGAGAACCCCGCGGACCTCGACGACCGGCAATGGGCCGAGTACGTCTTCTACCGCGACAACCCCAAGGGCCCCTTCGCCGAGCGGTGGATGCACAGCCTCGGCTGCCGCCGTTGGTTCAACGTCCTGCGCGACACCGTCAGTTACGAGGTTCTCGCCGTCTACCGGCTCGACGAACCCCGTCCCGAGCTCCCCGCCCCGCGCGATCGCCACCAGACCGCCGAAGCGGCCGGAGGGAACCGATGACCGACCAGATCCGCCGGCTGCCGCACGCCGGCCGCATCGACCGCACCACCACCCTGCGCTTCACCGTCGACGGCCGCGAGCTGACCGGTCACCCCGGTGACACCGTCGCCTCCGCGCTGCTCGCCAACGGCATCACCGAGGTCGCGCCGTCCCTCTACCGCGGCCGCCCGCGCGGCATCATCGCCGCCGGCGTCGAGGAGCCCAACGCGCTGCTCCAGATCGCCGGACCGTGCTCGGAAGGAATGCTGCCGGCCACCGCCGTCGAGCTGTGCGACGGACTGTCCGCGACGACCTTGTCGGGGATGGGCAGGCTCGACCCGGCCCCCGATACCGCCGTCTACGACAAGAAGTACGTACACACCGACGTGCTGGTCGTCGGTGCGGGACCGGCCGGGCTGGCGGCCGCCGCCGCTGCCGCCGACTCCGGTGCCCGTGTGATCCTCCTCGACGACCAGCCCGAGCCCGGCGGTTCGCTGCTCTCCGGACGCACCGAGACGGTCGGCGCGGGGCCCGCCCTCGCCTGGGTCGCCGAAATCCTTGCCGCGCTCGACGCCGCCCCCGAGGTCACGGTTCTGCGGCGCACCACGGCGTTCGGTTCGTACGACGACAACTACGTCCTCGCCCTCCAGCGGCGCACCGACCACCTCGGAGCCGACGCACCCGCGCCGTCCGAAGGCGTCTCGCGCCAGCGGCTGTGGCACCTCCGCGCCCGCCAGGTGGTTCTGGCGACCGGCGCGCACGAACGTCCGCTGGTCTTCGCCGGCAATGACCGGCCCGGGGTGATGCTCGCCGCGGCCGTGCGCTCGTACGTCAACCGCTACGGCGTGGCTCCGGGCTCGCGGGCCGTGGTGAGCACGACCAACGACAGTGCCTATGACACGGTCGTCGATCTCCATGCCGCGGGGATCGACATCGCCGCCGTCGTGGACGCGCGGCCCGCGCTGTCCGACCGGGCCGCCGAGGTCGCCGGGGCGACCGGGGTGCGGGTGCTGACGGGCAGCGCCGTGGTCGACACCGCGGGCGGTGGGCGGCTCGCCGGCATCACCGTCCAGGCCCTCGATGACGGCGGTCAACTCACCGGTGCCCCGGAGTCCTTCGACTGCGACCTGCTAGCCGTCTCGGGCGGCTGGAGCCCGGTGGTGCACCTGCACAGCCAGCGCCAGGGCCGGCTGCGCTGGGACGAGGACCTGGTCGCCTTCGTCCCCGACGGCACCGTGCGGGACCAGCACGTCGTCGGTGCCGCCCGCGGGACGTACGACCTTGACCGCTGTCGGGCCGAAGGGGCGCGGGCCGGTGCGCGGGCCGCGACGGACGCCGGGTTCCCGGTGCCGGTGCCGTCGGGCGGCGATGGGCGGTCCGGAGCCGGCCCGATGCGTGCACTGTGGCTGGTACCCGCACCGGAAGGCGACCCCGGTACGTGGGACACCCACTTCGTCGACCTGCAGCGCGACGTCACCGTCGCCGACGTCTGGCGGTCCACCGGCGCCGGCATGCGCGGTGTCGAGCACGTCAAGCGCTACACCTCGCTCGGCACGGCCAACGACCAGGGCAAGACGTCCGGCGTCAATGCGATCGGGGTGATCTCCGAGGCCCTCGGCGCGGGCGCCTCACCAGGAGAGATCGGCACCACGGCCTACCGGGCGCCGTACACGCCGGTGGCCTTCGCCGCCCTGGCCGGGCGCGAGCGCGGCGAGCTGTTCGACCCGGAGCGCACGACGTCCCTCCACAGCCGGCACGTCGCACACGGCGCGGAGTTCGAGGACGTCGGGCAGTGGAAGCGCCCCCGGTACTACCCCCTGCCCGGCGAGGACATGGACACGGCCGTGGCCCGCGAATGCCGGGCGGCCCGTGAGGGCGTGGCGTTCATGGACGCCTCCACCCTCGGCAAGATTGAGATCTGGGGAGCGGACGCGGGCGAGTTCCTCAACCGCATCTACACCAACGCCTTCAAGAAGCTCAAGCCCGGCACGGCCCGCTACGGCGTCATGTGCAAGCCCGACGGCATGATCTTCGACGACGGCGTGACGCTGCGCCTCGACGACAACCGCTACTTCATGACCACCACGACCGGCGGCGCAGCCGGGGTCCTGGACTGGCTGGAGGAGTGGCTGCAGACCGAGTGGCCCGAACTCGACGTCCACTGCACCTCGGTGACCGAGCAGTGGTCGACGATCGCCGTCGTCGGCCCGCGCTCCCGCGAGGTCGTCGCCCAGCTCGCGCCGGACGTCGACCTCTCCGCCGAGGCGTTCCCGTTCATGGCCTTCCGCGAGACCACCCTCGCCTCCGGCATCCCGGCCCGCATCTGCCGGATCTCCTTCTCCGGCGAACTCGCCTACGAGATCAACGTCTCCGCGTGGTACGGCCTGGCGGTCTGGGAGGAGGTGGACGCGATCGGCCGCCCGTACGACATCACGCCGTACGGCACCGAGACCATGCACGTCCTGCGGGCCGAGAAGGGCTACATCATCGTCGGCCAGGACACCGACGGCACCGTCACCCCGCAGGACGCGGGCATGCCCTGGGTGGTCTCGAAGCTCAAGGACTTCGTGGGAAAGCGGTCGTACTCCCGCTCCGACACCTCCCGCGCCGACCGCAAGCAGCTGGTCGGCCTGCTGCCGAGCGACCGCACGACCCGGCTGCCGGAGGGCACGCAGATCGTCGCGCCGGACGTGCCCCTCACCCCCGAGGCCGGGCCGGTGCCGATGCTCGGCCACGTCACCTCCAGTTACCACAGCCAGGCGCTGGGGCGCCCGTTCGCCCTCGCGCTGGTCACGGCCGGCCGGGACCGCGCCGGCGACACGCTCTTCGCCGCCGTCGGCGACGACCTCGTACCCGTCGAGGTCACCGAACCCGTCCTGTACGACCCCGAAGGGACCAAGCGAGATGGCTGAGCCGACGACCGACGCGGGCGCGGGTCCGGTAGCACTGCGCAGAAGCCCCCTGGCGCATCTGGAGGCGCGGATGCACGCCGCCGCCGTCACCGGCGCCCGCGGCGTCACGCTGACCGAGTGGCCGTTCATCGCCATGGTGAACCTCCGCGTCGACCCCGCTTCCGAAGCGGCCGCCCGCGTCGAGAAGGCCCTGGGAGCACCGCTCCCGCGGCAGTGCGGCCACACGACCGCGGCCGGCCCCCACACGGTCTGCTGGCTCGGCCCCGACGAGTGGCTCGTGCTGTCCCACGGCGATGCGACCGCCGTGGCCGCGGAGGTGCGGAAGGCACTCGCAGGAGACCCCGGCTCGGTGGTGGACGTCTCGGCGAACCGGACCACGCTGGAGCTGAGCGGCCCGGCCGCCCGGGAGGTCCTGGAGAAGGGCTGCCCGCTGGACCTGCATCCCCGGGCCTTCGGACCCGGCCAGGCGGTGTCGACCACGGTCGGCCCCGTCGCGGTGCTGCTCTGGCAGGTCGACGGCGCACCGACGTACCGGCTGTTCCCGCGGTCCTCGTTCGCCGGCTACCTGGCGCGCTGGCTCATCGACGCGATGAGCGAGTACCGCGGCCCCGAGGTCCCCTGATGGCGCACAGCGCGTTCGGCCTCTGCTCGGTCGGCATCGGCCCTTCCTCCTCTCACACGGTGGGGCCGATGCGGGCGGCCAGGTGCTTCGTCAGGCTCCTGGACGGTGCGCCATCGGCCGCGACGCCGAGGCGCCGGGCGGTCACCGCGCCGCGCTCACCAGTGCGCTGTTCCAGCACACCTAGGGCTAGGGGCGGCGCCCCATCAGGCGGATCAGGCGGTGTTGAGGGGAGTCCGGGCCGGACGGCGGATCGGTGACGGGCGTGCCGTAGTACAGATCGCTCCTGGTCGCCGAGAGCGGGCTCTCCGTCATGCCCGCGTAGATCCAGGCGACGTTCCTGGCGACCCAGTCGACGAGACCGGCGGCGAGCCGTTCGTCGGCGCCGATCGCGCGCGACAGGTCCCAGGTGTGGATCAGGGTGTCCGTGACCATCAGCCCGAGCAGTTGCCGTGCGGTGATGGGGGCGAAGGGGTAGTCGACCGTCCGGTCGAGCGTGCCCGGAATGCGGAACCCGGCGAGGAGGTCGGCGGACGCCCGCTCGTAATCCGCCACCGGGTCGTCGCCGAGCGGATCCTGATCCAGCTCCGTGAGGAACCCGCCGGCCGAGCCGCCGCGCAGCAGCGCCGTGTAGACGAGATTGCCCTGGACCAAGTGTCCGACGAGCTGCCGGACATCCCACTTCTCACACGGCGTGCCGTCCGTCCATTGGGCGGAGCGGACCAGCCGGATCCGCGCGGCACAGTCGGCGTGGGCGGTGGTGAGGAGGGTGAAGAGTTCGTTGTCGGTTTCGCGCATGACGGGAAGTCTGTTGCTGCGCACGGCAGTTGGTCCGGCGGGATCCGGTCGTCGTATTCACCGCCGTCGCGGTTCACCGGGAATCTCCGAGGGGCGCCCCGGGCCCGTATTTTGATCTCTTTGGTGGCGTGGGCCGCGTCGCATTTTCGACGTCCGGGTTTCGGAGATGCCCTCCAACTACACGATGCCCGGGGCATGTTGGTGTCGATCGGTTAACGGACCGATCACGTTTCCTGTGTGATTCGCGGGTAGGCGTAGGGCAGTACTGGACGCTCAGCAGGAAGGAACACGGCATGACTATGGCAGCGGCGCGCGAACCGACAGGTACGGAGCGATCGGCGGACCTCCCCTCCTCGTCGGACACCTGTCTGCCAACCCTCGAGGAGGCCTACAAGGTCGCACCCAAGGATGCGCGCCGTCTGTCCAAGCTGTTCTTCGAGCGGCTGGAGGAGCTGGAGGAAGGCACCCCGCAGCACCAGTACGCGCGGAACACGCTCGTCGAGATGAACCTCTCGCTGGTGCGCTACGCGGCCCGCCGATTCCGCAGCAGCGGCCGGGACATGGAAGACGTCGTCCAGGTCGGCACGATCGGCCTGATCAAGTCGATCGACCGGTTCGACATCTCGCGGGGGAACGAGTTCACCACCTTCGCCGTCCCCTGCATCACCGGCGAGATCAGGCGGCATTTCCGCGACACCGCCTGGGCCGTGCATGTGCCGCGCCGTCTCCAGGAGCTGCGCATCGAGCTCGCCCGCGCCCGCGAGGAGCTGGAAGCCACCGGCATCAACGAACCGACCGCATCCGACTTCGCCAGGCACCTTGACCTCCCCGAGCGCGAGGTCCGCGACGGGCTGGTGGCCTGCAACGGCTACGACGCCGGCTCCATACACCGCCCGATACAAGCGAGCAGTGGCGGTCAGCAGCAGACCGGGCTCGTCGCCGACCTCATCGGCCAAGACGACCCTGCCCTCGACCTCGCCGAGAACCTGCAGGCTCTCAAGCCGCTCCTGGAAGAGCTGGACGACCGCGAGCGGAACCTCCTGGAGCTCCGCTTCGGCGCGGAGAAGACCCAGGCCGAAATCGGCAACCAACTGGGCCTGTCACAGATGCACGTCTCGCGCCTGCTGACGCGTACCCTCAGCACCCTTCGCGCGCGCCTCTTCATCGAAGAGTAGGCCCGGCCACGCGGATGACCAACGGCCCTTGCTGCCGGGGCGGGTACGGATCGCAGCCTCCCGAAGCACCAGCCGCCCGAAGCAACGTACTCCCGGAGCGGCAGCCTCCCGAAGCAACGGACTCCGAAGCGGTGGACGAAGCAGCAAAGCCTTCTCCCGGCCGTTGAGTCCGGCTCCCACCTCTTTGACGCCGTGGTCAGCCGCTCTGAGTAATACGACCCAGGCCTGGCCGACCGCGTAAATGAGAGCGGTTGTGGACGATTTACCGCGGCGCGCACGCACCCCGATCTCCGGCCTTCACTGCCGACAACGCCGGCAGTGCCAGGCCATTGACGAAGCCCGCGCAGGAGCGAGCGGATTCGGCCACCTTCCGAATGGTGGATTACCGATCCCGGTCGCAAAGTGACGCATACGTTCGACCGCGAAGGGCACGCGGTGTGCTATCGCCGTTCACACGCAACCGCACGTTCGGCAGAACCCACGACGTACGACAGGCGGAATCATGTCGACCGACGAAGGAAAAGAACGAAGGGAAGCGGGCAGGAGCGAGCCACGGGGTATCGCCGCCCCTGCGGCAATGCATCAGGCGTCCGCGCAGCTCGGGCACATGCTGCGCCGTGAGCCCGGTCTGGTGTCGGCGCTCAGGCAGACGGGCGACGGTTGGTCGGCGGACGTGGAAGTCGTCGAGATCGAAAGAATCCCCGACACCACGAGCGTGATGGCGTCCTACCGCGTCCAGCTCGATCACGAGGGCCGGCTTCTGGGCTATGAACGCACGCGCCGCTATGCACGGGGCCAGGTCGACCGGTGAGCCGCGCGCTGCTCGGCACGGCAATGGACCGATCGGCCCCATGACCCGCTCCAGCACCATGGAAGGGACGATGCACCGTGACTGCCATTCAGCAAACCAACGCGCCGACCAGCGGAAGCGGCTCGGGAAATCTTTACGATGTTCTCGAGCTGATTCTCGACCGGGGACTCGTCATCGACGCCTTCGTACGAGTCTCCCTCGTCGGCATCGAAATTCTCAAAATCGACGTACGCGTCGTCGTCGCCAGCGTGGACACCTATCTGCGCTTCGCCGAGGCGTGCAACCGTCTGGACCTGGAATCCGGCCGCAAGGCGCCGAGCCAGCTCACCGATCTTGTCGGTGAGGCAACCGAGAGCGGCGCCAAAGGAAAATCGAAAGGCGCGCTGACCGGCGCCGTCGAGGCATTCAGCGATTCCTTCCAGAAGGGCCAGAAAGGCCAGGAGGAAGCGGAGGAGGAAGAGCGCCCCGCACGCAAATCCTCCGCTTCCGCAGGCCGGCGCACGGCTCGCCACCGGGAGGACTGAACGATGACGACCTATGTCTACGCCATCACCGGTGCCGACCACCCGCTGCGGCTGTCGGGAATCACCGGCGTCGGCAACCCCGCGGCGCATCTGCGCACCGTCAGGACGAAGGGGCTGTGCGCGGTGGTCAGCGACGCGCCGGCCGAGCTGCGGGCCAAGCGCCGGGACGTGGCCGCCCACCAGGACGTCCAGGAAAGGCTGTTGGCCGACGGCGCCGCCCTGCCGTTGCGCTTCGGACTGGTGGGCCCCGATGACGATCAGGTGGCCGCGGTCCTGGAGGAGCACCACGACGCCTACACCCAGCGCCTCAAGGAGGTCGACGGCTGCCGCGAGTACCACCTCAAGGTCGTCCGGGACGAGGACGACCTGCTGCGGGAGGTCATGCGGGAGTCCGCCGAGGTGCGGCGGCTCAAGGAGGCCATCCGGCAACATCCCGGCGCCTACGACGAGAAGGTGGCGCTCGGCGAGCTGATCTCCCAGGAGGTCCGGGCCTGGGAGGAGCGCGCGCGGAACGACATCGTGTCCCGCCTCTCGTCGGCCGCGGTGCGCACCACGGGAGGCGAGCCGTCGAAGCGCCACTTCCTGAACGTGTCCTTCCTCGTCGAACGGGAGAAGGCCGCCGCCTTCGCCGAGGCGGTCCATCAGGAGGCCAGGATTCGGGGTGAGTCCTACGACTTCGGCCTGCTCGGGCCGCTGCCGCCGTACAGCTTTGTCTGACCGGCGAGCGGAGATCCGCCATGGGCCTCATCACGCAGCTTCTGACCCTGCCGGCGGCCCCAGTCCGGGGCACGGTCTGGGTCCTGGAACAAGTCCTGCTCACCGCGGAGCGCGAGTACTACGACCCGGAGCCGGTCCGCGAGGAACTGGCCGACCTGGAAAGGCAGTTGCTCGACGGCCGCATCGGCGAGGACGAGTTCGACTCCCGGGAGGACGAGCTGCTGGACCGGCTGGAGTGGCTGGAGGCCCAGCGGCGGCGGTTGGACGAGCGCGGGGGACAGCGAGGATAACGAGGTGTACGCACGATGATGATCAACGCCAAGATAGGGATGGCTCTCGTCGGGGGCTACCTTCTGGGGCGCACGAAGAAGGCCAAGATGGCCATCGGCCTGGGGATGTTCCTGGCGGGCAAGAGGCTGAATCTGGACCCTCGAGAACTGGGCCGGTTGGCGGCCGAGTCACCCGTCCTCGGCCCGCTCGGTGACCAGGCCCGCAAGGAACTGGTGGACGCCACGAAATCGGCGGCCACCTCCGCGCTCACCCATCGGATGTCCGGCCTCGCCGACTCCCTGCACGAGCGCACCACCGTCCTCAAGGCCGTACCGCACCCGACGGACGATGCCGGGCCTTCGGAGGACGGCGGGCCGTCGGACGATGGCGAGCCTTCGGACGATGCCCGGCCTTCGAACGATGCTCGGCCTTCGGACGAGGAGGAGCCCGCTCGGCAGACCGAGCCCCGCACCGAGGTCGAGAGCGAGGAGCGGGCACCGCGCCGCAAGGCGCCCGCCGGGTCATCCGCCAAGCAGGCCAAGGGCGGTCGGTCCACCGCATCGCGGCGTGCCGCGTCCGGCCCGTCCGGCAAGGACCAAGCCACCTCGCGCGGCAGGCGCACCTCAGCCTCTCCCGCCCGGAACGCCGCCTCGGGTGCCCGGAAGAGGGCTTCGGGCGCGGCCCGGACGGCCGCCGACCGTGGAGGCGACGATGGCTGAGTCCCCGTTCAGCAAGTTCAAGGATGAGGTCACCAAGAGCCCGGCGGCCGATCGGCTCAAAGAGGAACTGCAGAACTACCTCCAGGCCCGGGCCCAGCACGCCGTCACCACTGTCGGCCACAAGCTGGGGGAGAGCGTCGGCAGGCTTGCCGAACCGGGCAACGGCACCGGCGGGCTGGTCGACAGCCTGGCGAAGGGCGGTAAAGCGCTCACCGAAGGCATGACGCCGCAGCAGGCAGCGCTGACGGCCGGCGCCTCGCACCTCAAGGACACGGTCAAGGCCAAGGTCAAGGGCGTGTTCGGCGCACGTGGCAGGAGCGGCGGCGGCAAGTCCAAGAGTGTGGCGATCGTCGAGGACATCGATGTGGGTGTTCCGGTGCGCGAGGCGTATGACCAGTGGACGCAGTTCCAGGAGTTCAGCACCTTCGCCAAGGGTGTCGTCAGCGTGGAGAAGACCGACGAGACCCGCAGCAACTGGAAGGTGAAGGTTGCCAAATCCACCCGCAGTTGGCGGGCGAACGTGACCGAGCAGGTGCCCGACGAGCGCATCAGCTGGACCACCGAAGGCGCCAAGGGCACGGTCAAGGGTGTGGTGACCTTCCACGCGATCACCGACACCCTGACGCGGGTGCTGGTGGTGCTGGAGTACTTCCCCAAGGGCCTGTTCGAGAAGACCGGCAACATCTGGCGTGCCCAGGGCCGCCGCGCCCGGCTGGACCTCAAGCTCTACCGCAAGTTCATCATGCTGCGCGGTGCGGCCACGGACGGCTGGCGTGGCGAGATCCGGGACGGCGAAGTCGTCATCGACCACGCGAACGCCGAGGCGGAGGAGAACGAGGCGGAAGCCGAGGCCGAGGCGCACGCCGACGATGGCGAGAACGGCTACGTCGATGACCCACGATTCGCAGAGGGGGAGGACGACGACTTCGACGAGGAGGAGGACGAGGACGAGTACGAGGAGGAGGACCCGGCCGGCGACGTCGATGAGCCGCTGACCCGCCGCCGTACCGCTTCCCGCTGACCGTCCCGACGCAAAGACGAGGCTGATCATGTCCGATTCACTGGCCGGCCGTCTGGGACCGTCCGCCAACGCGTCCCCGTACGGCGGGCAGGGGTCCTCCGCCAACTTGGCCGACATCCTGGAACGCGTCCTGGACAAGGGCGTCGTCATCGCGGGCGACATCCAGATCAACCTGCTCGACATCGAGCTGCTGACGATCAAACTGCGGCTTCTCGTCGCCTCCGTGGACAAGGCCAAGGAGATGGGCATCGACTGGTGGGAGCACGACCCCTCGCTCTCCTCCCGTGCCCGGCCGGCGCAGCAGGCTGCCGAAGCGGTGGCCCCGACGGCCGGCCGCGATCCGCTGGCGGAGGAGAACCGGCAGCTGCGCGCCGAACTCGCCGAGCTGCGGGCGGCGGCGGGCCTGCCGGAGGCAGCCAGGACACGCCGCCAGAGCCACGAGGAGGAAAGGTGAAAGGTACCGACACGGTGAACGGGGCCGAAGCGGTGACCGGGATCGACACTGTGACTGGGGGCGGTGCGGTGAGCGGGTCCGAGGAAGCGTGCGCGACGGCGGCCGGCCGCGACAACGCGCCGGCTCCGGTGCCCGAGATGACGTACGTCTACGCCGTAGGCCACGCCGACCCCCCTCTCGCCGAGGCGGCCCGCCGACTGCCCGGGCTCGGCGACGGGGCGGTGCGGACGGTCACCGAGGGCACCCTGATGGCGCTGGTGTCCTCGGTCCCGGCCGACGCCTACAGTGCCGACGGCCTCCAGCGCCGCATGGAGAATCTGGCCGAGCTGGAAGTCATCGCCCGTACCCATCACGAGGTGGTCGAGGCCGCTCATGGCAGCGCGACGGTGCTGCCGATGCGGCTGGCCACCGTCTACCTGGACGATGCCAGGGTGCGAGCGATGCTCCAGGAGCGGGCGGCGGCGTTCGCTGAGCTGCTCTCCTGCCTGGCGAACCACGTCGAGGTGGGGGTGAAGGTCTTCGCGGATCGGCGCGCGGCGGCGACACCCGCGCCGGACGCTCCGTGCGCGGGGCCGGCCGCAGGGGCCGCAGGGGCCGGCCGCGCGTATTTGCAGCGGCGCCGGGCCCAGCGCCATGCCCAGCGCGACGCCTACCGTGCAGCGGAAGCCGTCGCCGCGGCCGTGGCGGTGCGGGCGGCCGAGGTGGCCCGGGCCAGGGTCGCGCACCGGCCGCAGCAGGGTGAGCTGGCTTCCGGCGCGGGCGAGAACATCGCCAACGACGCCTATCTGGTTCCCGCCGGCCGGGTCCTGGCCTTCCATCAGGCGTTGGCCGACCTGCCTGAAGACGTCCCCGGCGTACGCGTCGAGATCACCGGGCCCTGGGCGCCGTACTCCTTTGCGACACCGTCCGCGGCGGGCATCGGCTCATGACACCTCATGAGGGTACGGAGGGTCTTGACGGGCCCGATGGGGCGCCCCTGGCACGGGCGCCCCATCCAGGGCGGGGGATCGCACTGGTCGACCTCCTGGACCGCCTTCTGAACGGCGGCGCGGTCCTCACCGGAGACCTGGTGCTGTCCGTCGCCGACGTGGACCTGGTCCGCATCAATCTGCGGGCGGTCATCCACTCGATCACGCCCGACAGCCCCGCCCCGTGGTGATGGAGTCCCGTGATGATGGAAGACAAGGAGCCCTCATGCCCGACACACCGGCCAAAACCGTCAGCCCCGCCTTCGCGGAGGTGGCACAGGCCGCGGCCCACGCATTCGACCTGCTGCCCTCCGGGCCCGAGGAGCCAGCCGCGAGCGGTGACGCCGCCCAGCGTCTGCGGACCGACCCGGAGACGGTGGAACGCGACCTGATCAAGCTGGTGTTGACCATCGTCGAGCTCCTGCGGCAGCTGATGGAGCGCACCGCACTGCACCGCGTCGACGAAGGCGACCTGAGCGAGGATCAGGAAGAGCGGATCGGTATGACGCTGATGATCCTCCAGGACCGTATGACGGAGCTCTGCGGACGGTACGGACTGACGATGGAGGACCTCAACCTCGATCTCGGACCGCTCGGGTCGCTGCTCCCCGCAGGCGGCGACCGCTGACTACGGGCCCGGCGAAGCTGACTCCAGTGCCAGGGCTGTTGCCTGGTACGTCTCCGAGGGGCCGCGCGTTCAGAACGCTTGGTGCCCCTCGCCGGCGGCCAGGACGAACGGGTGGCCTGCCGGATCCGCATAGCGCCGGATGTCGAACGGCCCGCCGTTGTCCTTCGTCTCCAAGGGGCGGGCGCCGAGGCCGATCGCCTCGCGTTCTGCCTGGTCCATGTCATCCTGCGGGACGAGGAAGTGCAGATGAGCCTGTTGCGAAGCGTCCGGACGAGGCCAGCTCGGCGGCGCGGCGCCGTGGTCCCGCCGGATGGCAATACGGACTCCCGCGGATTCGACGACTTCGATGTAGTCCGGGTTGCTGCCGACCCGTGGCTCGCCACCGAGGAAGCGGGCGTAGAAGTCGGCCAGTTCCTGTGGCTCCGCACAGTCCAGCACCAGGACACTGGTCTTGGCGACGGCCATCGGTCCCCTCTCTACGAGGCGGGCCCGTCGCCCGCCGTTAGCGCTCGGCTACCCAGAACCCTTTCCCTCACTCCGCGGCGGCCTACGGGCACTTCGACAACCGCGACGGTCACAGGTGTTGGACGGCTGCCACCACACGGCCGGCTCCGTCCTCGGTGGCAATGCGCCGGGCGACCTGGCGGGCGCGCATCCGGTAGCGGGGGTCCGTAACGGTCCGGCGAATTGCGGCGCCCAGCCGCTCGGCCGTGAGCCGCCGGAACGGCACCGGGCCGGGACTGACGCCCAGGGCCGTCAGCCTCTCGGCCCAGAACGGCTGATCCAGCTGGACCGGCACCGGGACCGCCGGTACCCCGGCGCGCAGTCCGGCCGCGGTCGTTCCCGCACCCGCAGCGTGCACGAGCGCCGACATCCGCGGGAACAGCCAGTCGTGCGGCACCTCGTCAATGGTCAGTACGTCGTCCCCGCATGCCAACAGGCGGCTCCAGCCCGCCTGGACGACGCCACGCACACCCGCGGCGCGCAGGGCTTGCACCGCAATCCGGGACAGGCGGTCGGGGTCGGCGACGACGCTGCCGAAGCCGATGAACACCGGCGGTGGGCCGGATTCGAGGAAGGCGGTCAACTTGGCTTCCGGGCACCAGCCTTCGGGGCGTGCGGGCCACAGATACCCGGTCACCTGCGCCGTGGGCGGCCAGTCCGCCGGGCGCGGCAGCACAGTCGGGCTGTAGGCGTAGTTCACCGGCCACGGCCCCCTCTCCCGGCGCAGCGAACTGCAGTCGGCGTCCCTCGCCAGGCCGAGACGGGACCTCAGTTCACGGATGCCGGCGGCGTACACGCGGTCCGACAGCGCCAGCACCGCCCGCGAGGACGCCCGGTTGCCCCACCGCCCCATCGAGCGGCCTCCGCCGAACAGCGCAGAACGGAAGTCGCCCGTTGGCGCCCAGGGCTGTACGTACACGCCCATGCTCGGCACTTCCAAGGCCCGGGTCACCAGATGCCCCAGTCGCGCCACCGAAGTGGACAGCAGGACCACGTCCGCACCCTGCTCCACCGAGGCGAGCACCCCGCGGCCCAGCTCCGGGACGATCTCCCGCGCCATGCGGACAAGAGGGGCCAGCGCCCGCGGCCCGGTACCGGCGCGGGCCAATTGCTGCCCACACGCCGAGGCCAACTGGGCACGCGGATCGACCGGCAGTGAACGGAAGCCCAGACCGCGGCTGAGCACGAGCGTTTCAAATCCCGCGTGTGTTGCCAGCACCACCTCGTGCCCGGCTTCCCGCAGTCGCACGCCGAGCCCCGTGTAGGGCATGACGTCCCCGACCGACCCCGCCGTCACCACAAGAACCCGCATGACAACCAGGCTATGCAGCTCAGGGGTGGTGCGGAGTGCATTGGCGCAGGCACGTGTGTCATCACGTCCGACGCGAGCTGCGACTGCCCCTGCTGGACGCCACCCGCGCCCGTACCGAACTCGAGTGGACCCCACAGCGGAACGGGACGAGGTTCGCGACGGACGATCCGGCGTGGGCGGCCCGCCATGTGCTGCCGCTCACGGTGGCCGAGATCAACCAGGAGAGCTTCCACGGGGCGTTGCCGCTCTCGGAGGAGGCGGAGCGCGCGATCATCGAGTCGGGCGTACGGGCCCTCCTGCGGGGATACGCGCCGCGTTGATCCGTTCCTGCGGACAGGCAGGGTAGGCGCACGACCGACTGCCGGCCGTGGCATGTGGGCAGGTGCACGTTTCGCGCAGGGCTGCCGCGCCCAGGGAGAGGGCACTCACGGGTCCTGACGGCGCGACAGGTGGCATCAACTCACGCCGCATGAACCCTGCTTGGCGCACCTCTGGCGCACGCACATCTGTTCTGTGATGTGAGCCACACTAGTTGAATGATGCTTGATCCGGAATGCCGTGTGATCAACGATCAAATCCGTCAACTCGGGCTGATTTTCGGCCACACGACAAAGGAGGGGAAAAGGCATGTCCAGACTCAAGTTCGTCGCCGCAGCGGTCCTTGCCGCCGGTCTCGTGATTCCTGCCACCAGCGCGGTCGCAACGAGCGCAAAGGGCGGGGGTGTTACCGCGTGGACTCCGGCGCAGGGGGACTCCGGCAAGATCGCCGTGAAGGATGAGAGCCGCGACGGCGACCCGGGCAAGGCGGAGTACTACCGCCACGACAGCGCCGGTACCAAGCGGACCCTGTGGAACCACAGTGGTCCCGGCACGACCGTCTACTCCGGTGACGGGTCCGCCATCATCAAGTTCCAGGCCTGCGATGAGAACTACGGCTCTGCTGACGACTGCTCCGGTTGGAAGGCGCCGTAAGCGCTGACCTAGCTCTCGTCCGCCGGGCCGGCCGTTCGACGGCCGGCCCGGCGGATCGTTTTTCCACACCGATGTAGCGCTGTCACGGATACCCCGAGACAGCCCGGGGCGAGGATGAGGAAGCGAACGATGGTGACCACCGGGGAATCGACCGGCCTGCGGGTGGCCGGCCTCCGCTGCCGGCTCGGCGAACGCCTGCTGCTGGACGGTGTCGACCTGGACGTCGCGCCGGGCGAGTCGGTGGCGGTCACCGGCCCGAGCGGCTCCGGAAAATCGGCGCTGCTGAGGTGCATCCTCGGCCTGATCGAGCCGGACGACGGGACGATCAGGGTCAACGGCCGCGAGCTGACCGGACTGCGGGCGCAGCAGTGGGCGCAGGTCCGCCGACAGCATGTGGGGCTCGTCGACCGCTCCGAAGCGCTGCTGCCCGAACTCACACCGCTGGAGAATGTGGCGCTGCCGGTACTGCTGGACGGCGGCGGTCACCGTGACGCATACCGACGCGCGGCAGAACTGCTGGCCGAGCTGGGCGTGCCCGACGAGGGGACGCAGACGGGGATGCTCACCGGCGGCGAACGCCGGCGCACCGCCCTCGCCCGGGCCCTCATCACGGACCCCCACGTCCTCCTCGCCGACGAGCCCACCGGGGCACTTGCCCCACAGGACGGAGAGGCCGTGGCCGACCTGCTGTTCGCGGTGTCCCGGGAGCGGGGCTGTGCCCTGCTGGTCGTCACGGACGACCGGTCGGTGGCCGTGCGGGCCATGCGGACGCTGCGGCTCCGGGCCGGTGCGCTGACCGAGGCCGAGGACGAGGTGACCGCGTGAGCACGGTCGGCGAGCGGACTCCCCGCACGGATGGCGCCACCCCGAAGGGGCGGCGCGGCAGACGGCTCTGGTGGCAGCTGATCCGCATAGGGTGCGCAGCCGGGCGTGGCGGCCCCGGTGACCGGCTGCGATTCTGGGCACTGTTCGTCGCCGCGGCCGCGGCCGCCCTCGTCGCTCTGGGGGCTGTTGCCGCGGTCTCCACCTACGACGGGCGCGCGGCGAGGAACCAGGCACGGGGACCGGTCTTCACCGATCGGCAGCAGGACGCCGTCGCGCTGTGGCGGGAGGGATTCGACACGGTCGACGAGGTGCAGCACACCGTGATCTACCTCCAGCCGCTGAAGCCCGGCGCGCAGCCGCCACCGGGCCTGGCCCGCTGGCCGGCCCCCGGTGAGGTGATGCTGTCCCCGGAGCTGGTCCGCGAGGGGCAGCAGGAGCGGATCACCAGCAGGTACGGCCGCTACGCGGGCACGATCGGCACGTCCGGACTCGTCTCCCCCTCGGAGCGCCTCGCGTACATCAGGCCCACGCAGGCGCCCGACTCCCGTGCGGACCAGTCCTGGAGGTCCGTACGAGGATTCGGGCAGAGCTACCCCATGGGTGAGGTTCTGGACTCCCGCCCGCTCGCCCAAGTACTGCTCACTTTGGGGTTGTTGACAGGCGTACCGGCGCTGATGCTGCTGGCCGTCGCCGCACGCGTGGGCTCGCGCGCCCGCGACCGGCGCCTCAGTCTGCTCAAGGCGCTCGGCGGGGCCCGGCGCCACCGTGCGCTCGTCACCATGGGCGAGGCGGCTCTGCCTGCCGCAGCCGGAACCGCCCTGGCGATTCTCCCGATGCTCGCGGCGATGTCCACGGACGTCAGGATTCCGCCCACCGGCTACCTGCTGGACAGCAGCGACCTGCGCTCGGCGTGGCCGATGACGGTGACCGCTCTGGTCCTGTCCTTCGCGACCACCGTCGGCGTGGCGGTCCTTCTCACCCGCGGCCCACGTCACGGCACCGCGGTCGCTCCCCGGCCATCCTCCTCCCGGGTTCCGCGCCCGCGGCTGATCGGCTGTGGCCTGGGCTTTGGCGCCGTCGCGTTCAGCCAGTACGTCATGGGGACGCCCGGCCTCGTCACCTTTGCCGCCGGCACGGTCGTCATGTGGGCACTGCTGCCGTCCGTGGCCGTCGAGGCCCTCCGCGCACTGGGGGACAAGCTTGCCGCCCGGGGGTTCCGCGACGGCCGTCCGGGACAGCTGATCGGCGGGCGGTGGACGGTCGCACACCCCGGGGGAGTGGTCCGACTGGCCATCGCCATGGTCATCGGCCTCGGGCTCGTCTGCCAGCTCCAGGTGGTGAACAGCCGCGTCGGAGAGAAGGCCGCCGCGGCCCGCGCCTCCCAGGCCGTCGTCGGCGACAGCGTGATCAGCGTCCAGAGCCGTGACCTCACACCACCGGTGATCGAGGCGCTCTCCCGTTCCCTCCCGGCGGGGTCCCACGTGCTCACCCTGAACACCGACCCCGAACAACAGGCAACGCTGCTGCAGGGGTCCTGCCGGGCACTGAGGTTGTTGGGCCTCGGGTGTCCCACCACGCCCCGGGCGACCACGAGTGGCGACCAGCGCGTGACGGAGATCCGCCACTGGTACGGGCCGGGCCTGCGCATCCAGGCCGCCCCGTCCACGCTGCGCTACGACAGGCTCTACGGCTCACTCATCGTGATCACCAGCACGACGGGCCAGCGTGCCGACGTGGAGAAAGCGGCATACGCGCTGGTCCCCTCCGTGAACGTCGAAACCCTGGGGGAAGGCTGGCTGGTCGGCTCCGGAGTCAAGTTCCGGCTGAACAACTGGCTCCTGCTGTTCGGCTCCCTGGGACTGGCCCTCCTGCTGCTGGCCGGCAGCCTGAGCGCGGCCGCGGAGTTCGCGAGAGTCCGGCACACTCTGGTGCCGATCGCGGTTCTGACCGGCAGTCACCACGTCTTCAGGTCGGCAGCCCGGTGGCACCTGACCGTCCCCCTGCTGATGTCAGCGGTCGTCGCCGTTGTCCTTACCGGCTGGCATGCGATGTTCCTCGTGGCCGTGATGCAGGCGGGAAGCGTCCCCTGGGGCGTACTCGCCGCCGCGGCGTGCGGTTGCGCCCTGGCGGCGGTGGCGGTCGGTGCCCTGGGCGGCCGGGCCGTGGTCCGCGCCGCTCGGCCGGTGGCGGTCGGGTGAGAGTTTCGCCAGGGTGCCGGGGCCTCCCCCCTTTTGATCGCGTGGGCCGCTGATCCGCTCGCCATGCGCAATCGACGGCGCAATGTACGCCGACGCAGTCATCTGAGCTTCGCGAGGATCGACCGCGTCAGGTCCAGCGTTCGCCGTAGTTGGTGGCTCCTGCTTCCTGCTCCACCGTCATACATGATGAAGAGCTCGTTTTCGCCGTCAATGACATGGATGGTGCTGTGGTTCGGGAGCGAGCCGAGACCTGACTTATTGCGCACGGCGGAGATCCAGCCGCACATCTGATTGCCGAACTCGGCCGTTTCGGACGGCTTTATCAGGTCCTCCGGTTTCATCTCCTCCCGCGACTTCAGCTTGTGGCACAGGTCGGTGAAGCTTTCGTCACTGTCTTCGTCTCGCGAGAGTTCGATGTTGATTCTGAAGTCATCGGAGGGTGATTTGGCTTTGCAATAGGCGAGGTTGGTCCCGATCTTGTCGGGTAGCACCTTGGGGTCCGGGACGTACTTGGCGAGCGTCTCCTTACCGACAGCAGCGCAAAGATCGTCCGGTACCTCTTCCGGCCCGCCTTTCGGCCACACGAGTACGATTCCCGCGACTACGACCACCACTCCGACTGCGAGAGTGATCCACTTGCGTGGATCACGGAAGAGGGATGTCCCGGTCCGGGACGGATTTCCGGCCCCTGCTGGCGTTGCCATAGATAAGTCTCCCGTTATCGAACTTTAGCGAGTACCAGCCGCGTCAGCTCCAACGCACGCGGCAGCGCGCCCTTCCCGTCTCCCTTGTGGAATGTGTAGGTGACGTCGAGCAGGTCACCACCCTGGGCGACATGGAACGTTGGGCCGTGTTCGTACTGACGGTTTTCGACGATGCCGCACATCCGATCGCCGAAGTCGGCTTTTTCGGTGGGTCCTATTACGTGGGCATCGTCGTAGGTCCATCTCTCCTGCCGGCACGAAAAGGTGTGGAGGCCGTGATCACGGGGCAGCCCTCGCCAAAGAGACAAGTTGAGGTAGACGTCGCCCGATGCTGAACGGGCGGTGCAATTGGCGTAGCCACCCGCCGTGTCCTTGCTGTGGCGCAGCTCGGGGCTCGGGACGTATTTGGAGAGCGTCTCCTTGCCGATGAACGAGCAGAAGTCGTCCGGCACCTTCGGCCCGTTCTTCGGCCCATCCTTCGGCCACACCAGGACGGCTCCGGTCACGATGACGGCCAGGCCGACCACGAAAGCGATCCAGTTGCGCCGATCTCGCAGGATGGGTGTCCGAGCAGGGGGCGACGAACCAGCATCTGATGGTGTTGTCACGCGTGCGCTCCTTCCGTGGCGGCGCGCCGTGCCGGCCGTTCCACCTGAACCACAGCCATGGCCGTCAGGAATTCCCTGAACCGTCGCGCACCGGGGGATCAGTCTTCGTGGCACGCCGACGGTCGACGATCCGCCAGCCGACGAGTAGGGCCAGTACGCCGACGACGATCAACTCGATCCCCAGATGCCGATTGGATCCGGTGATGTCCGAGATCAGCGCCCAAGGGCTCGACGAATCCGGCGGATCCAGTTTGATGGGCGCGGCTTCGACGCCGGACTGAGGCTGGGACACGCTGGCACCTTTCAGGTACGCCCGACCGGCCGCCAAGTGGCGCCACTTCGCATCGAATTCCGCCTTGCTCACGTTGCGCTTGACGACCCTGCCGAAGTCGACGCCACCGGACTCGATGCGATACAGCTTCTCCTTCGTGCAGGCACGGCAGGCCGCCATCTTCTCGTAATACGTCGCGTAACGTTTGAAGACGGTATGCGGAGACCACTGCCGTTTCGACGTCCACCGGGAGACATTACCGCTGTCGATGACGGATTCGTATCCGGTCTCCTGAACCGCGGTCCGGTCGCGAATCCACTCGGCGGCGATCCGGCTGAGGTAGACCCGCCGCAAGGCAGCGAACTCGGGGCCTTCGTTGACCTCTCTAACGATCCGGGGCAGCACGTGGGCATCGTAGGCAGCGGAAATGCTGGCCTTGGCATCCTCGGATGGACGGGGACATCCCGGATGGCTGCGGTTCCCGGTATTCCCGATGCTGTCCGGTTCGGCCTCTACCTTCAACGGGGCATCGAGGATGTAGAGTTCGTCCCCCTCCGTATAGACCTTTGCCTCTCCGGCGCTGATCCACAGGCGCTGATCAAGGCATTGAACGTTGTACTTCCGGAGCATTTTCCAGTACTCGTCCGCGACCGTGGTATCCCGATAGAGAAGCTTTGCGCTGATCGTCTTCAACCGCAGGTCGGCCTCAAGGAGGATCTTGCCGGCATCGGTACGGCCAAGCTGCTTGTCGACGATCCTGTCGGGCTCATTGGGATTCAGGTTCACCCAGAGTCTCGATGGGTCGAGAGCCAGCCAGACGTAGAACGAGTCGGACGTCTCACGCAGACTCTGCAGGCCGGCGGCAGGATTCTTCCCGGCGCCCCGTTGTGCGGTGAATCCATAGGTGAACCCGAGTCGATCTCCCGGATAGGTCGAGAGGTACCGCAATTCGACGGTCGTGAAGTCGATACCGCCGGGGGCGCCGATTGCGGCTCCGGCCGCCGCCTGCCGTGGCGACAGGGAGTTGCGGTTTTTCTTCGGACCGCTCGTGCGGCTCGGGGCCCCGGTCGGTGGTGGGTCGAAGAGCCCGTCTCCGTTCCGGTCCCGCCACTCGTTCTGCTGCTGAATCAGCTCCTTGACGCGACTGGTTGCCTTCCTCTGCTCCTCCTTGGTCCCGTACGGCACCAGGAATTTCATGCCCTTGGAGTACCGGGCGCATCGCGGTCCGCCCGCGTAATCGCAGGGCTCCCGTTCGGACGCACCGTCGATCAGCTGCTTGGGTCTGATGTCCAGTCCGTTCTTGGTCTGGAGTTCCTTCTCGATCTCGGAGAGCGAGGCGTGAGCCTTCAGCCGCTTGAAGGTGTACTCGATTTCTCCCAGGCGCCGGAGGATGAGTTCCTCGGAATGACCCACCGCTTCACCGCGGTACCGAGAGCTCCTGGCCACCACCTGCAGCGTCACGTCGCCGGGCCGCAGCCCGAGCTCTTCGAGCTGATGGAAGAGTCCGGGATCTTCCTGCTTGATCTCAGCTGCCGTGCGTACTTTGCGATAGATCGCGTCGTCCCACTTGCCGCGGTGGCGGTCGAACCGGGAGAAGAGTTCCTTGTCGAAGATCCGCAGTTGCCTGGCCGTGTAGTCAGTGACCTTGAGCCACGCGACGGCATAGTTCACAGCCGCGCGGTTCTTGGAGTCGTTCCCGTCGAAGATCCGCGCCTCGTAGAGGTACTTGTACATCGGATCGCCGTACGGAGGGTCCACCTCCCGGCCGTACGCGGCCGGGGCCGCGTTCGATGTTGCGCCTGTGGCGGCCGGAGACGGGCCGGCGAGGCCGACCAACCCGATGAGCAGGACCAGAAGGCTGACCACGCGTCTGCGCCGGCGGCCCATTCTGTCGGTACTCGCCACACCTTGCTTCTCCATGCCCGCCATGACACCCCCGTTTGACGGCCGGCAAGCATCGGACGAGGTCCCTGCTCGCCTGGCGAAGAAAGCCGCTCATGAAGAACCCGTTCAAAGACCTCAGGTCACCATGAGCGTCCATAGTGGAACGTCCACTGTGGAGCGTCAAGAGGGTCTTGATGAACGATATGAATCCGCCGGCCGCCGCGCTCCTCGGCCTCCTTCACGTCGGACCGGCTACCAACTCCGCGATGTGGCACGAACGCTGATCGGCCATCTTCGGGCAGTGACGCGAAGTCAGGGAAATCGAGAGCTGGCCAGGCTCGCGGAGCGCCACACCATGCGGCCGGAGCCCGCCACCGGCCGGCCCGGATACCGGGCGGCGCGCTCGCGATGCCGGCCATTGTGCGGCGACAACGCGTACAGCTCGCGCCGCAACCGTAACTACCCGCGGCGACGGCAGATCCAGCACACGATCCCCGAGCGGCGGGACCAGCGGGCCTGTGTCGGGCCTGAGCGCTGCGTGTGTGCCATGGGCCTACCTTCCCCAGATCTTCCGGTACACCGCGCGGTAGCCGGGTGGGTCCCAGGTCGTTGCCCCTTTGCTGTTGGCGGCGGTGGAGATGTGTACGGGGGCGACGTAGCCGCTGGCGGGATGGCCGGAGAAGGCGCGGTTGAATTCGTCGAGGATCTGCCAGCCTTGTTGGGCGAAGGGTTCGGGGACGGTGGCTGCCTGGAACTGTTTGCTGTTGATGCGTTGGAAGGCGGAGGGGTCGCCGTCGCCGGCACCGATGTTGTAGGGGGCGCCGGCGCCCTTCCTGCGTGCCGCGCGCAGGGCGGGGGCGGCGTCGGCGAAGTAGACGTCGTTGATGGCCACGGAGTGCGTCCAGGTGTCCGGGAAGCGGGAGAGGAGGGAGGAGACTTCCTGGGGTGTTCGGCTGCTGGTGTCGGAGATCGGGATGTTCTCTTCTGCCAGAAGCCTCACGCCGGAGCAGGTGGCGAGCTCTTTCTTGATCAGCTCGGACTTGTTTCTGGCGAACGGGATCGAGGCGTCAGTGAACACGACGACTCCGGCGTGGCCGTGGGAGTGGGTGATGACCCAGTCCGCGCTGATCCTCGCGACATCCGCGACCCTGGTGGTGATGTTGCTGAAGAGTCTTGGGTGGGTGCTCGGGCCGGGGAGGGCGACCGCATGCCAGCCGATGAGGGGGATGTGTTCCGCGCCGGCCGTCGCGACCTGCTGCGACGTCAGGTCGGGGTCGAAACCGCCGATGACGATGCCCGAGGGCCGCAGGGCGATGGCTTGGCTGAATGCTGCTTGGATCCCGGCGGGGGTGCCCTGGCCGTCGATCACCCGGACGTTCCAGCCGATGACTTTCGCGGCTTCGGTCACGCCCTTGGCGGCGCCGGCGACGCCGGGGTTGGTCATGGTCTGGGCGACATAGACGATGGTTTTGCCGGAGACCGCCTTGGGGCCACCGGCAGGTCCGTTCCTGCCCGAAGCGGTCTTCTCGGCCTGCCGGACGGCCGCCTCGGACCTGGCCAGAACGGTGGGGCAGCCGGGCCCTGCCGGCTCCGCCGCGGAGGGCGCCGCGCCGGTCGACGTGCCGCGCTCACAGCCGGCGATGACGACGGCCGCCAATGCCAGTACGAGCGCGCTGCGCAGGCCGGTTGTGCGGTTCGAGGGCGTGGGCGTTCCCCGCGGCGGGCAGGGCGCGGGGGAGACGGCGGTGGTCATGAACGGACTTCGGGAAGGCGGTGGGGGGTGCGGGGAGCTTGGGTTCGGCGCAGGCGCAGCTGACGTCGAGCGGCGTAGCCCGCCATACCGACGGCGATGAGCAAGGTGGTGCCGTTGAACAGCGGGGTGACCCAGAATTGGGCGCCCAGCTGGCCGATGCCGGCGAGGCCGATGGCGAGGATGACGACGGCGATCAGGGTGCCCAGGGCGTTTGCGCGGCCGGGCTTGATGGCGGTGGAGCCGAGCAGCGCACCCACGAACGCGGGCAGCAGATAGTCCAGGCCCACGCTGGGATTGCCGATGCGCTGCTGCGCGGCGAGCAGGACACCGGCGATTCCGACGATCAGCCCCGATCCGGTGAAGGCATAGATGACATAGCGTCGGGTGGGGATGCCGACCAGGTCGGCGGCGCGGGGGTTGGAACCGATGACGTACAGGTACCGGCCGAGCGGCAGCCGCTCCAGGAGCACCCACAGCACGGCCGTGAGGGCGAGGACGTAGAAGGCGGACACCGGCAGGCCGAGGAACCTGGAGTCGTAGATGTCGGTGAAGGCGGCCGGCAGGCCGTGCGGGCCGGGGATGATCCGGGCCCCGTTGGTGATCCAGCCGGTGAGGGCGTACAGGATGCTGCCGGTGCCGAGGGTGGCGATGAAGGAGTCGATCCTCGCGAATTCGACGACGACACCGTTGAAGGTGCCGACGACCGCCCCGCCGAGTACCACCACGAGGCAGGCGAGCGGCCACGGCCAGCCTTCTGTGGCGATGAGCTGCATGGTCATGACGTGTGCGAGGCCGAGCCCGTAGCCGATGGACAGGTCGAACTTGGCCGTGACGATGGGGACCATCGCGCCGAGCGCGAGGATGGCGGGGACCGACTGGTTGGACAGGACCGCGGAGATGTTGTCCAGGGTGGGAAAGGTGTCCGGCAGAGCGAGCGAGAAGGCCAGGAACAGCAGGGCGGTGAGGGCCAGGAGGCCGTAGGCGCCGAGGAGGTGCCCGAAGCGGCGGCCCAGTGCGGGGCGGGGGGCGGGGGGAGGAGTCATCGTCTCGTCGTCCCGGTGAGCGCGGGCATGGCCGAGGAGGCGCGGGCGAGTTCGGTGACGGTGAGGGCCTTGCCGCTCAGCTCCACCGTCACCGCCCCGCGGACGAAGACCAGGGCGCGATGGCACACGTTGGCGATCTCCTCGAAGTCGGTGGAGATGAGCAGGACGGCGAGGCCTTCGGCCAGCGCGTCCCGGAGCAGGCGGTAGAGCGCGGTTTTGGCGCCGACGTCGACCCCGGCGGTCGGCTCCTCGAGGATCAGCAGGCTGCGCCGAATCCGCAGCCACCGGCCGACCATGACCTTCTGCTGATTGCCCCCGGACAGGGTGGCGATCGGCGCCTCGCCGTCCCGGGGATACACCGAAAACCGCTCGATCAGGGCGGTGGCCTCGGCCCGCTCGCGCCGGGGGCCGATCCAGTGCCAGGCCCGAATGCCGCCGGCCCGGGGGTTGGCCAGGAAGTTCTCCCGTACGGTCAGCTCGGCGGCGCAGCCCTCTTCCTGATGGTTGCTCGTCACGAAGCCGACGCCGGAGTCGACCGCGGCCGCGACCGTGCTGGGGCGGTACGGGCGGCCGTTGAGCAGCGCCCGTCCGCCGAGGAGCTGCCGGGAGCCGGCGAGGGCACGGCCCAGTTCCATGTGGCCGGCGCCGGTGAGGCCCACCATGCCGACGATCTCGCCGGCGCGCAGTGCCAGGCTGACCGGGGCGGTGTTCTCGGTCCGTACGCGCTCGAGGCGCAGGACGGCCGGGCCCGTGGCGGGGGCGAAGCGGTAGCCGCCCGGTTCGTGGCCCACGATGTCGTGCACCAGCCGGGCGGGGCTGTGGTCGGCGAGCGGGCCCCGGCTGATGAGGCGGCCGTCGCGCAGGACGGCGAAGGCATCGGCGACCTTGTAGACCTCGTCGAGACGGTGGGTGACGTAGACGATGGCATGGCCCCGGTCGCGCAGGGTGTGCAGTACGTCGAAGAGCCGGACGCAGTCCGCCGCGGGGAGGCTGGCGGTCGGCTCGTCGAGGACGATGAGCTCGGCCCGGGTGGACAGGGCGCGGGCGATGGCCACCAGGGAGCGTTCGGCTCGGGGGAGGTCGGCGAGGGTGGTGCGCGGGTCGAGGTGCGCGGCGACGACGCCCAGGGCCTCGGTGCACTGCCGGTGGGTCAGCCGCCAGGACAGCAGTCCCGCGCGGCGCGGATAGCCGGTGCCCAGCGCGATGTTTTCGGCGACGGTCATCCACTCCACCAGCCCCAGGTCCTGGTGGATGAAGGACATGGTGCGGGACGCCGCTTCGGTGCCGAGCGGGTGCCCGGCGACGGTCACCTCTCCCTCGTCCGCGGGGTGGATGCCGGCGAGTACCTGGATGAGGGTGGACTTCCCGGCGCCGTTGGGCCCGAGCAGGGCGAGGATGCTGCCGGAATCGATGTCGAGGTCGACCGCGTCCAGCGCGAGGGTGCCGCCGAACCGTTTGCTGAGACCGTTGATGCGGACGAGAGGCTCTGGGCCGGGGTGCGGGGGAGGGGTGATTTCAGGAGCGTCAGGCACGGACTTCTCCGGGGGTCGGCCTCTGTTCTTCCCGATGGAAGGGGCAATGCTGCTGCACGCTTCGCGTGGGTGCGGGCGCCGAATGTGGGTGCCCTCGCGCCGCCCCACCGGCACCTGTTGCCGCTCTTCCGCATTTCGGCATGCTACGGCTCTCTTGGGATTCTCTGCCGGATGGCAATTAGATAGCGGGAATGTCGTCGAAATAGCTCTCGACGGTGCCGGGCATTCCGCCGGGCACCTCCAGGGTGCATTCGGCCCAGATCACCTTGCCGTTGGCCGTGTAGCGGGTGCCCCAGGCCTGGGCGAGCTGCGCGACGAGGAAGAGGCCGCGGCCGCCCTCGTCGGTGGCGGCGGCGTGGCGCAGATGCGGGGCGGTGCTGCTGGCGTCGGCGACCTCGCAGGTCAGCGTGCGGTCGTACAGCAGGCGCACCCGGACGGGGCCGGTGCCGTAGCGGATGGCATTGGTGACCAGCTCGCTGAGCAGCAGTTCCGTGGCGAAGACCACCTCATCCAGCCCCCATTCGGCCAGTCGGCGTGTGACGGCGGCGCGGACGCCGGAGACGAGCGCCGGGTCGGGGGGCAGCTCCCAGGTGGCGATCCGGTGCGGGTCCAGGGCGTGGGTGCGGGCGACGAGCAGTGCGATGTCGTCGGCGGGGTGGCCGGGCACCACGGTCCGGATCACGGCCTCACAGGTGTCCTCGGGCGGGCGGCTCGGATGGGCCAGGGCCTGGCCCAGCCGGTCGAGGCAGGTGTCGATGTCACGGTCGCGGCCCTCGATGAGCCCGTCGGTGTAGAGGACGAGCTGGCTGCCTTCGGGGAGGGGGAACTCGGCGGTTTCGAAGGGGAGGCCGCCCAGGCCCAGCGGCGGACCGGCGGGAAGGTCGGCGAAGGTGACGGTGCCGTCGGGGCGGACCAGCGCGGGTGGGGGGTGGCCGGCCCGGGCCATCACGCACCGCTGCGAGGTGGGGTCGTAGATGGTGTAGAGGCAGGTGGCGCCGATGATGCCGGCGCTGCTGGCGGCGGGTTCCTCGCTGCCCTCGTCCTGGTCGAGGCGGCCCACGAGATTGGAGAGGTGGGTGAGGACTTCGTCCGGGGCGAGGTCCAGTTCGGCGAAGTTGCGGGCGGCGGTGCGCAGCCGGCCCATGGTGGCGGCGGCGTGCAGCCCATGACCGACGACATCCCCGACGACGAGGGCGACGCGGCTGCTGGAGAGGGGGATGACGTCGAACCAGTCGCCGCCGACCCCGGACTCGGCGGGCAGATAGCGATAGGCGACCTCGACGGCGTTCTGCTCCGGGAAGCTGCGCGGCAGCAGGCTGCGCTGCAGAGCGAGGACCATCGTGTGCTCGCGGGTGTAACGGCGGGCGTTGTCGATGCAGATGGCGGCGCGCGTGCCCAGCTCCTGGGCCAGCGAACGATCGTCGTCCGTGAAGGGGGCGGGGTCCCGCGAGCGGTAGAAGCTCGCCACGCCCAGGGCCATGCCGCGGGCGACGAGGGGGACGGCGATGAGGGAGTGGATGTTGTGGTCGAGGAGGCGCTGGGCGTTCCCGGGGTCCTGGGCGATCCAGCCCGGGGCGGCCCTCAGGTCGGGCTCGAGTACGGGCTGCCGGGCGGCCAGACAACGGAGTTGGGGAGTGATGGGGCGGAGGTCCACTCGCTCGCCCGCGGGGTAGAAGGGGCAGTCCTCGCGATAGCCGTGGACCACCGTGCGGTGGAGGTCGGCGCGGGGGTCGGTCGGCTCGTCGCCGCGCAGCACCGCCTCGGAGAGGTCGATGGTGACGAAGTCGGCCAGGCGGGGCACGGCCATCTCGGCGAGTTCCCGGGCGGTGTGGCTCACGTCGAGGGTGGTGCCGATGCGGGTACTGGCCTCGGACAGCAGCTCCAGGCGGCGGCGGGCCGCCAGGGCGTACTTCCCCACGGTCGGCTCGCCCACCAGCACCACCCCACTGGTGACGGGCTCGGCGGCGCCGGGACTGCGTGCTGCCGTGGCCGCTCGGCCGCGCACGGTGCCGGGAACGCGCCTGGGTGGCGCGGCGGTTGGGCCGGCGAGGACCTGCTGTGCCAGGGCGGCGGGCGCGGCCTCGGCTTCCGCGTGGACGGTGACGCGCTGATGCCGTGTCGGGAGGACCGCTTCGACGATGACGCCCTCCACCCCGCAAGGGCTGGTGACCGGGCGGCTCAGCAGGGTGATCCGCCGTCCGCCGGGCAGCGGCACCTCGACGGCGGCGCGTTGGGGGGAGGCGATCAGATCGGTGGCCTTCTCCTTGAGGATCAGCTGATCGCGCCAGTCCAGCCCGCTCTCGGCGAGCTCGCCCAGCTCGCCGTTGCCCGTCATCGCTCCGCCGGGCGAGCGGCGCCTGGCGTCGAGGTACGCCTGAAGCAGGGCGCGCTCCCGCGTCGAACTCTGTTCCAGCATCCGTCGTTCGATGGCGCCGGCGGCCCTGCGGATCACGGTATTCAGCGCGATATCCGCTTCGGTGAGCGGATAGCCGAAGCAGAGGATGCCTTCAATGCGCCCACTGAGCAGATCACGGATGGGAATTGCCGAACACGCATTGGACTGAGAGCGTTCGGCGAAGTGCTCGGCGCCGTAAACGTTGATCAGCTGTCTTTCCGCGAGTGCCAGACCGATTCCGTTGGTCCCGCCGAACTGCTCGGCGAACACAAAACCCGGGACGCTCTGGATCGCGGCCAGATGCCTGACCGCGGACACCTCACCGAAACGGCGTTGCAGTACGGCACCGCGTCCGTCGGCGAGGGACACATTCATGTTCCGGCCCGTGAACCTGGACTGGAGCCGGTCCAGTACGGGCACGGCGGCGCGCACCAGCCTCCCGTCCAGGTCGAGATCCTGGTGGAAGGGAAGCTCGCATCCTTCCGGTGAGAGCCCCAGCGACTGGGAACGCTGCCACGAATTCAAGATCGAGCTTCGCACGGTCCCCTGGACCGACTCACCTCGAAGGAACTGCTCACGGGCACGTGCGGGGCCGATACCGTCTCCCATGAGCCCCATCCGCATCACTTCCACATCCGTACGTGCCGCAATGGCCACTCGTACGCCGGAGCAGCTGCACCTTTCGCCCTAATTGTAGGGCTTTGAGTATTTGGCGGAGTCGAGCGGAAAGAGGGCGCACCCGGCGACGTGATCATGGCGGTGACCTGGGCTTCACAGGACCGCGACCGGATTGACGGGCGAGCCCGTGCCGCCGGGGATGTTCAGCGGGGCCACCAGGAGTAGGAACTCGTAACGGCCGGTGTCGGCGCAGGCCGCGGCGAGCGCTTCGAGGTCGAGGTTGTCCAGGAGCGGCACCCCCATCGCGGCGATGGCGAGCGCATGCACCGGGGAGTGCAGGCCCTCGACCGGCGAGGGCCGTACGTCGCTGTCGCCGTCGCCGCCGAGCACGGTGATACCGCGCTCGGCCAGCAGGGGCATGGCGTCCACGTGGAGGCCCGCGCTCGCCGCGTCGAGGTTCCAGGCGCCCAGTTCCCGGCGACGGCGCAAGCCTCCGGACCTCAGCAGCAGCGCATCGCCCTCGCCGATCGTCACCCCGAGCGCCTGCTCCGCCGCCACGATGTCCTCGGCGTGCACGGCCCGTCCCGGCTCCAGCCATGCGCACCCCGAAACGGCCGGCAGGTCCAGGAGCACGCCTTTGGTGACGAGGGGGCCCAGCGCCGATACGGCGCCGAAGCGGGCCCCTGCCGAGCCGATGAGCTCGCGCGACGGGTGGCCGTCGTAGAGCCTGCCGCGGTAGGCGATGTGGGAGAGCGCGTCCAGGTGGCTGACGGCTTTGCCGTGGTAGTCGACGGCGATGAAGTCCTTGTGGGCGGAGGGTTCGGAGGCGTCGATGTCGCCGAGCTCGGACATGTAGTGCAGGGCGGGCTTGGCGTTGTCCGGGCCGGCCGCCGTGTCCCAGGGGCGCCCCATCGGGACGACCGTTCCCGACCGGACCAGGGCGGACGCCCGCAGTACGCGCTCCGGGGTCACCCGGTTCCAGGCGCCGCGGTCGGCGGGAGTCCAGCGGCCCCACGTACGGACCGCCTCGAACAGCGCGTCGAACTCCCGGCGGGAGACGGCGGGCCCGTTGCCGGCGCCGGCCGGTGGGGGAGCCGGTGCATCGCTGGAGTTGCCGGTCATGAGTCGATCGTGGCCCGCGCGTCGAATGCGCGCAGCCGCTGCGCCGACGCCCCGGACGACGTACGAGCCACCGGCGGCGCCGTCCCCGGCCGAAGGGCCGCCCGGTGGCCGCAACACGAAGTGGAACATTGCGCTCCATGGAGGCAGGCTGTAGCTATGCGGTCGCCTATCCGCTCATCTCCTCGACCAAGAGCGGGCGGTCACGGCCGGGTCCTTCTCACCTTCGTGCAGTGTGTGCCCTTCGCGATCGCCCTGATCGTGGTGGGTATCGAGCTCTCACCTGCACACTTTCTGTATACCGGCCCTCTCCTCACCGCGATGCCGGCGCTGGCCGCGGTGACGACGGGCCCCCGGGGCACCGTCGCGGCGGCGGCCCTGGCCCTGGTCGTCAGCGTGACCACCGCCACCTACAACCAGGCGTGGGGCGGCCAGCAGGTCTATTCCAACTTCGTGGCGCTCGTCCTGGTATCCGTGGCCAGTTACCTCCTGAGCTCCGCCGCGCGAACCCGCACGCGGAACGAGCTCAACCAGGTCCGCCGGATCGCCGAGGCGGCGCAGCAGGTCCTGTTGCGGCCGGTGCCCGCCCGGCTGGGCCCGGTGCGGGCGGCCAGCATGTACCTCGCGGCCGAGACGGGCGCGCAGATCGGCGGCGATCTGTACGAGGCCGTGCAGACCCGGTACGGGGTCCGGATGATCGTGGGGGACGTCCGGGGCAAGGGACTGCCTGCGGTGCGGGCGGCCGCGGCCGTGCTGGGGGCGTTCCGGGAGGCCGTGCACTATGAGCGCGAACTGGTCGAGGTGATGAACCACTGCGCGGCCGCGCTGCGGCGGGAGTGCGCCGTGCCCGGCGCCGTAGATCGCGAGGTGCTGTTGGAGGGATTCGTGACCGCGCTGGTGGCTCAGGTGCCGGAGAGCCCCGTGGTCCAGTTGGTCAACCGGGGCCATCCGCCTCCGCTGGTGCTGAGCCGGGGCAAGGCGCGGGCCCTGATGCCCAGCGAGCCGGTGCCGCCGCTCGGCCTGGACGACCTCATCACCGGCCCTCCCGCCACGGCGGAGACCTATCCGTTCGTACCCGGCGACCGTCTGCTGCTGCACACCGACGGCGTGACCGAGGCCCGCAACCTCGACGACGACTTCTTCGCGCTGCCCGAGGCGATGGAAGCGGTGCGCGCCCGCACCCCGCCGGAGTTCCTGGAGCAGTTGCACGAGGGACTGATCCGCCACACCCAGGACCGCCTGGCGGACGACGTGGCGATGCTTCTCGTCGTCCGGGTCGGCGAGGAAGCCGGCGAAGAAGCCGGTGTACACGGTGGCGAACAAGGCGGCGCGGCTGCCGCCTCCGGGCGTGCGGGACCGGATTGGCCGCCTCCCCTGCCTCCCCGCCTCCCGTGACTCGGCGGGCGGCCGCGGGGGCGCGACCACCGTGCGAGCCGGTCGCCTCACCCCTGCGGGGCCATCTCCACGGTGAGGGAGCGCAGGGCCGCGGCGGCCGCCGTGTTGACCTCCGCGGCGGTGTCCGCCCGCAGCATGATCTGCCCGATGCGCGCAAGGTTGTCGTCCGGGCCGCCGACTTCGTCGCCGGGCAGTTTCGACATGGCGGCGGCGACGATGTGCTCGCCCTGCGGCAGGCCGCCGATCCTCCCGAGAGTGCCGGCACGGGGAGCGGTGAGGAAGCGGATGGCGGCGGCCGTCTCGCGTTTCGGGGTGAGGTCGGGGCGTTCGCCCAGCATGACCCGGAGGTAGGCGCGCGCGGCGTCGATGCCGAGCGCTTCCTTGACCAGCCTCATGATGTGGTCGCCGGGGGGCCTGGCGCCCACCTCGATGACCTTCGGCCGTCCCCGCGGGTCGATCTTCACCTCGGTGTGCGCGATGCCGTTGCGCAGCCCGAGTGCGGCGAGGGCTTCGGCGGCCGCCGTGCGGACGGCCGCGCCCAGGTGCGGGGGCAGTTGGGCCGGCACGGTGTGGCCGAGCTCGGCGCGGCTGGTGCCCTGGGTCGTGAACTTTTCGGTGAGGGCCAGATGGTGCGCCTCGCCGTCGGTGACGATCGTCTCGACGCTGAACTCGTCGCCGTCCACGTACTCCTGGGCGAGCAGGGTGGTGTCCAGCGCGATGCCGTGCGGGAACTTGTGGGTCTGGGACCGGGCGAGCAGCGTCGCGCGGGCCAGGTCCTGCGGCGCCCGGACGACGGACACCCCGATCGAGGCCGCGTTCTCGGCGGGCTTGACGACCAGGGGGTAGGGCAGCCCGGCCTCCTCGATCCGCCGGACGAGGGCGGCGTGATCGGCCGCGACGACCGTACGGGGACAGGGCACGCCGTGGGCGGCGAACGCCTCGGCCATGAGCCGCTTGTTGCGGCAGGCGTCGGCGAGTTCGGGCCGATGTCCGGGCAGGCCCAGCTCGGCCGCCAGCCGGGTGGCGAGCGGGGAGAGGAACTCCCAGCAGGCGACGATGGCGTCCATGCCCGTCGTGCGGCAGAAGGCGGCCAGCTCGTCCAGGGCCGCCGCGGAATCGCGGAAGTCGGTGAAGACGGGGGCGGTGATCTTCGAGCGCAACTCGGGCCCGTAGCGCATGAACAGCTCTTTGTGGGTGGCCACATAGGCCTCCAGGCCGAGTTCCGCGGCGGCGGTCAGCAGATGCTCGCCCGCGGCGACATCGGCCTCGATCAACAGGATTCTCTTCACGGTGGAGGTTCCTTCCGGTGCGCGGCGGGCCGGCACGGCGGCCGGTGGGTCTGGGCGTCGGCGGCTTCGTTCCGCGCTCTCCGCGCTCATCCCACCGCGCGCCGGCGGAGCGCCGGAGCCAGGGACAGCTGCCCGAGAGAGGCGACGAGACTCAGGGCGGCGCAGCTCAGCCACAGGGGCGTGGCGCCGGTGGCGAGGAGGCGGGTGCCGACGACCGGCGCGATCAGGAAGCCCGTGCCCCAGGCCATCCCGATCAGGCCGTTGTAGCGGCCGCGCAGCGCGGACGGGGCGAGGTCGGCGACGACGGATGCGGTGGTGGCGAAGACCAGGATCTCCCCCAGCGTCGACACCGCGACGGCCAGGGCGTACCCGGCGGTCGCCGAGGCGGTGGCCGCCAGCGCGTTGCCGCAGGCGGCGACGGCGAAGCCGGTGGCGAGCACCCGGCTCTTGTCGAAGGCGGCGAGCCGGTGGCCGATCAGGGGCTGCATCGCGATGACGACGATGCCGTTGACGCCCATGACGATTCCGTACGAGCTGCTGGGCAGCGCGGCGGCCTTCATCGCCAGTGGCAGGGTGGCGAAGGCCTGCTGGAAGACGATCGCGTAGACCACGATGATCCCGGCGAACGCCAGCATCGCGCGGTCGCGCAGTACGGTGCGAAAGCCGCCCGCGCTCGCTTCCGGGACGGCCGGGCGGGTTTCCGGGATGGCCAGCCACACCAGCACCCCGAAGGCCGTGCAGGCCCCGGCGTCCAGCCAGAAGATCAGCTGGAATCCGTGCGACGCGAGGAAGCCGCCCATCACCATGGCGACCGAGAACCCGAGGTTGACGGCCCACAGGAGGAGGCCGTAGGCGCGGGTCCGGTCGCCGGCGGGCACGGCGTCGGCGACCAGCGCCTGGGCGGCTGGGCGGAAGAGGTCGATCGTGATGCCGAGCACGAAGCAGCACGCGACGAGCACCGTGAGGCTCTGGGCGTGGCCGAGGGCGAGCAGCGTCGCGCCGTTCGCCAGCATCCCGCCGGTCAGGGCCACCCGGCGGCCGAAGCGGTCGGCGAGGAAGCCGCCGAGCGGCTGTGAGAGGACCGAGCCGACGCCGACGACGGCGAGCACGAGTCCGGTGTCGGCGAGTGAGACGCCCCTGACCGCGGTCAGATAGAGGCTCAGGAACGGATTGACCATCGAGCCCAGCCGGTTGACCAGCGATCCGCCCCACAGCACCCAGAACGCGCCCGGCAGCCCGCCCACCCGGACCCGCACGTAGGCGCGCAGCCGGCCCTGGGGTTGCTCACCGGCCTGCGTGCCGGGTGTGTCGATGCTGCTCAAGGGCTCACTCCTCCGGGGTCGGTCAGCGGGCATGGGGTCCGGCCGGCGCCGGGTCCGGCCGGTCCGCCCCCGCGGTGTTCGCCAGGACCGCGCGGTCGACCTTGCCGTTCGCGGTCGTGGGCAGCCGGTCCAGCAGCTCGATGTCCTGCGGGACCATGTACGGAGGCAGGGTGCGCGCGCAGAACTCGCGGAATTCGGCCGGGTCCGTCCCGGCCCGGTCCGCGGCGAGGACGACGAAGGCGGCCAGCCGGGCGCCGCCGTCCGGCCGCGGCAGGGCCATGGCGGTCGCGGCGGTGGCACCGGGGAACTCCGTCAAACGCCGTTCCACTTCGCCGAGTTCGACGCGGTTGCCGTTGATCTGGACCTGGGAATCGGTCCGGCCGCGGAAGGTGTACTCGCCGTTCTCCTCCTGAACCGCCAGGTCCCCGGTGCGCAGCACGACCTGGCCGGACTGCGGGCACAGCGGGTCGGGGACCAGCGCGGACCGGGTGGCTTCGGGATCGTCCCAGTACCCGGAGAACAGCGCGGGGCTGCGCAGATGGATCTCGCCGAGGACGCCGGGCTCCGCCACGACGTCGCCGCTCTCGTCGACGAGGAGGATTTCCGCGCCGGGGTGCGCGATCCCGATGGAGAGCCTCTCCAGCGCATCGGGGAGGGGGTTGGGCACGTCCTTGAAGGAACAGGCCATCGACTCGGTGGCGCCGTAGCAGTTGATGATGCGGGCGTCGGGCCGGAGCTGCTGGAGTCTGCGCAGTTCGGGCAGCGGGAACTCCTCGCCGCAGAACAGGACGCCGCGCAGCCGGTCGAGGGCGGCCAGCCGCGCGGGCTCGTACCGCAGCGTCTGGCGCCAGATCGACGGTACGCCGTTGACCTGGGTGGCCCCGGTCTCCCGCAGTACCCGCAGCAGGTGCCGGGGCCAGCGCACCAGCCCCTGCGGCACGGGCACCACGGCGGCGCCGCTGCCCAGCGCCAGGCCGATGTTGAGCAGCGAGAAGTCGAAGTGCAGGGGCGAGGTGCTGGCGATGCGGTCCTCGGGCGTGGCGATGCGGTGCGTCAGCATGCCGCGGTAGAAGGCGATCACCGCCCGGTGGCTCATGACGACGCCCTTGGGGCGTCCCGTGGTGCCGGAGGTGAAGATGACGTACGCGGGGTCGGTGGCGCAGGGCACTCGGCGCCGGGGCCTGCGTCGTTCGGGGGCGCGTTCGACGGTCAGGCCGGTCGGGCCGAACCGGGCGGTTCCGACGGGGTGCGGAAGGTCGGTGCGGGTGCCGTCCTGCGTCTGGAGGTGGAGGGCCGGCCGGGCGGTGTCGACGATGGACAGCAGCCGCTGGTGCGGCATTTCGGGACTCACCGGGATGAAGGTGAGTCCTGCGCGGGAGCAGGCGAGCAGCAGCGCGAGGGAGTGGGCGGTGGTGTCGGACTCCAGGATCACCCGGGCGCCGGTCTCGATGCCGAGGGCGTCGAGGCCGTCGGCGTAGCCGTCCACGAGGACGCCGAGTTCCGCATAGGTCGTGGTGGTGATCGTGCCGGGTTGCGCGGACTCGATGACGGCGGGGGCGTCGGGGCGGTGGCGTGCGGGGTCGAGCAGGAACTCGTGGAGCAATTCCCCGACGGCATCGGCCGGGACGGGCGGCTGCTGACTCACGTGGCAAAGACCCCTCGAGGTGTGCGAGAACGGTGGTCCGGGGCGGGCCGGTCCGGGGCGGATCGGGCCGAGTGCGGGGCCGTGCCGCGGGGCGCCGTACGGGACGGTCGTCCCGTGTGGGCGCCCGTCCGTTTCGGCCGATGCGACCGCCCGCCCCCTTCTGAACTTCCGTTACGTGGAAAGGTAGTTCCGGGAAGTGGCACTCAGGCTCTCATGGTCGCCATGGCGATGGGATGTGAGGTGGGTCACTTTTGCCGACTTCGGGTTTTCGTTGCGGGGTGGCCGTCGGGTGCCCTTCGAGGGCCGCCCCGTAAGGGTGCTGCGGTCGTGGGGGGTTCGGGTTCGCGGGGGAGTGGGGGCGTCCGGCCATGGCTGGATCTGGACAGGCTTCGGCGGATTGTGGCAGCGTCAGCTCTACATGGAATTGACATTCCGCATCATGGAAGTGCGCCAATGGGGGAGCGTATGTCCGAGGCAGGACCGCTGTCGCTGGGACAGCTCTCGGTATGGCACGACATCCGGAGCCTGCCGGCCGCCCGCCGGCACGAACCGAACAACGCGGCGATCTGGCCCCTGCCGCGGGGCGTCGACGCGCAGCAGGTGTGCACGGCGGTGCGTACGATCGCCGCCCGCCACCCGTCGCTGCGGACGCGTTACGACCTCCGGGACCCCGACGTCCCCGGCCAGTTGCCGCCCGACACCGACTGGGACGACGCCCTGCCGGTCATCGAGGACGCCACCGCACCCGTGGACCTCGCCGCCGCACCGGCCGCCGAGCCCTTCGATCTCGGCCGCCAACACGGCTGGCGGGCACGGCTGTTGACCCGCGAGGGCGCGCCCTCGCACCTGCTCTTCGTCAAGCACCACATCGCCGCGGACGCCTGGGCGCAAGAGCTGCTCCACCAGGAATTCCGGCAGGCGCTCACCGACCCCGAACGGCTCGGACCCCTGCCGCCCGGACCCGCCGCCCTCGCCGCCGAACAGCACTCCGCCGCCGGGCTCCGCCGGCAGGCCGCGGCGCTCGACCACTGGAGACAACTGCTGGGCCGCGCACCCACGGCGGCCCTGCCGCGACCCGCCGAGGCGGCCGGCGACGTCGTCCAGGCCACGCTGCACTCACCGCCCGCCCGCCCCGCCGCGCACACCCTCGCCGAACGCGCACGCGTCTCCGTCGCCAGCGTCGTCCTGGCCGCGTACGCCCGCAGCGTCGCCCGGATGTGCGGCACCGACGGGCTGCTGGTGCAACTGATGAGCGCCAACCGGTTCGCCGGCCGCTGGAAGAACCTGGTGACCTCGATGAACCAGTGGGTCCCGGCGCTGATCGACGACGCCCGCAACGACGACCTGGTCAAACTCGCCGACGCCGTGCACTGGAGCGGCCTCGGCGCCTTCCGCCACGGCATGCACGACGTCACCGCCGTCGCGGCGCTGCGCGCCGAGCTGCCCGGAGCCCCCGAACCGGCATGCGCCTTCAACTACGTGGCCGTACCGGAGCGTGCGCCACTGGACGCCGCGCCGCGCCGCTCGCCGGCGTCCGGCCCGCCGCCCGCCGTCACTTGGGAGCGCCCCTTCACCACCATCGGCCCGCGATGTTACGCCCGCGCCCTGGAGAGCGAGGACGCCCTCACCGTCCGGCTCACCGCCAAGGACCTCGGCCGGGAACGGTGCGCCGAGCTGCTGTGGGACATGCACGAAAGCCTGCTGTCCGCGGCCCAGGGCCGCTGAAGAACCGGCCCGCCCGGCCCCCGCCACGGAGGCCGGGCCCCGCCCACCCGTACGTGAACCCCGCACCGGCCACGGCGAGTTGCCGGACTTCTCGGCGGCGCGGGCCCGCCCCCGAACGCTCCGCCGCGCCGCCCCCCGGGGCCGCCGCCCGCCGACCGACCGCTTCCCCGTGCTCGTCCCCTCCCAGGAGGCCGCCCGTGACCGAACATGTCGTGATCATCCACCGCTGGACCGACCGGTACGCCGACTACGCCGCCTACCTCGACCACACGGCGCACCGCGTCAGCTACCTCACCACCGAACGCGCAGCCCGCCATCTGCCGGCCGAACAGGCCGCAGCCGTACGGCTGGTGGACAGCACCGAGAACGCCAAGTCGGTCCGCGCCGCCCTCGACGCACTGGTCCAACAGGTCGGTCCGCCCACCCGGATCGTCGCCCTACAGGAGACCGACCTCGACCTGGCGGCCGAACTGCGCGGCGAGCTCGACCTGCCGGGACAGCGCACCGCGGACCTGCTGCCGCTGCGCGACAAACTGCTGATGGCGCAGCGGCTCGACGCCGCGGGCATCGCGGTGCCGGCGACCGCTGCCGCCCCCGACCACGAGTCCATCGCCGCCTTCGCCGCCCGGCACGGCCGGCCGGTACTGGTCAAACCGCGGCGCGGCACCGCCAGCGCCGGCATCACCCGGCTGGACACCGCGACGGCCATCCGGGACTACGACTTCCCCCCGGACGCCGAGATGCTCGTCCAGACCTGGCTGCCACACCAGGTCCTGCACGTCGACGGAGTGTTCACCGGCGACGGACTCGGGCCCTGGCGGGCCTCCCGCTACCTCAACACCTGCCTGGAATTCACCACCGGCGCCGCCCTCGGCTCCGTCGAGATCGACGACGGCGAACTCCTCCCGCGCATCCGCGAGATCACTGCCGCCGCCACCGCGGCGCTCTTCACCGGCCCCTCGGTCTTCCACCTCGAACTCTTCGCGAGCGACACCGGCGAGCTGACCGTCCTGGAGATCGGGGCCCGGCCGGGCGGCGCCGAAGTGCCCTTCATCTGGCGTGAGGTGCACGGCATCGATCTGATGGCCGCCGCCGTCGCCCATCAGACCGGCACCGAGGACCGCTCGGCGCGGCCCGCCGCCGGCCCGCCGCAGGTCGCGGGCTGGCTGCTGGTACCGCCCACGGCGGCGACGCCCTGCCGGGTGCGCACCGTCACCTCGCACCGGGGAGCCGGCCCCTACGCCGAAGTCCTCCCGGAACCCGGCGCCGTGCTCAGCGGCGGCGGATACGAGCACGCCGGGGCGAGATTCCGCTTCCGCGGGTCGGACAGCGCCGAGGTCGAGGCCGCCGTCCGCCGCACCATGCGCGACGCCACGCTGGAGAGCACCCCCCTCGACCCCCACGCCCCCGGCAGGCTCGTCGTCGTGGGCTGCGGCAATCCGCCCTACCGCGCCTATGCGCTGGCCTCCCTCGCCGACCGGGTCACCACCGCGCTCGTCCAGGGCTCGGACATCGACTGGCAACGCCCTTACGTGGCCGACCGGTTCCGCATCGCGGACACCACGGACGCCGCCGCCGCCACCCACGCCGTCGCCGCGCTGCTCGCCGGGCAGCCCGGCCCGGGTGCCGTACTGACCTGGGACGAGACGCTCCTGGAGACCACCGCGGAGGTCGCCCGCCGACTGGGCCTGCCCCATATGAGCCCCGAGGCCGCCCGCCGCTGCCGCGACAAGCTCGCCACCCGTCGGCTGCTCGCCGCCGCCCGGGTGCCCTCGGCGCGATTCCGCGAGGTCCACACCCGCGAGGAGGCGCTGGCCGCGGCCGAGTCGCTCGGCCTGCCGGTCGTGGTCAAACCCCGGGCGCTCGCCGGGAGCATCGGCGTCACCCTCGCCGGCGACCCCGCACACGTCTCCCACGCCTACGAGCAGGCGCTGGGCTCCTCCTTCCCCGGCATCCACGGGCTGGCCGGGGTGATCGTGGAGGAGTATCTGACCGGACCCGAAATCAGCGTGGATTGCGCCGTGTTCGACGGCGCGGTACGGATCGTGAACGTGGCGCACAAGCGCCTCGGCTTCGCGCCGTACTTCGAAGAGGTCGGCCATCTGGTCGCCCCCTGGCGCCACGAGCCCTGGGCCGACGAGATGCAGAGCGTCGTCACCGACGCCCACACCGCCCTGGGCATCCGCACCGGCCTCACCCACACCGAGCTGCGCCTGACCCCGACCGGTCCGCGCATCGTCGAGGTCAACGGCAGGCTCGGCGGCGACTTCATCCCGCTGCTCGGCACGCTCGCCACCGGCGTCGACCCGGTCGCGGCGGCCGCCGACATCGCACTCGGCCGCACCCCGCAACTCACCCCCGACCGCGACCGCTGCGCCGAGGTCCGCTTCGTCTACCCCGACACCGACGGCACCGTGCGCTCCCTGGACCTGGCCGCCGCCGCGGCCGAACCCGGCATCGTCGAGGCCGTGCCGCTCGCCGCCCCCGGCACCCGACTCCTGCTGCCGCCCCGCGGCATCGTGCCGCGGCTCGCCGCCTTGGTGGCCGTCGGCGACACCCCCGAAGACTGCGCCACCGCGCTCGGCCGCGCCCAGCGCGCCGTGCGGCACTCCCTCACCCCGCTTCCCTGACCGCCCGTCCCGCGACGAAGAGAGATACCCATGACCTGGATCCTTGGTGTCAACGCGCCGCCCACCGGCTGGCACGACAGCGCCGCCTGCCTCATCGACGAGAACGGCGAGATCATCGCCTTCACCGAGGAGGAGCGCTGCAACCGGCACCGTCACTCGCTCTACCGCAAACCGCTCGGCGCCGCCCGGTTCTGCCTCGAGCAGGCCGGCATCAGCCCCGCCGACATCGACGTGGTCGCCCTCGGCTGGGACAGCGAACAGCTCTACCCGCGCCGCTTCGCAGGCGACGCCGACTTCCTCGCGTACGCCGTCGGACTGGACTTCGGCGACCACACCCCCGAGGTCGTCCGCGTCCCCCACCACCAGGCGCACGCCGCCTCCTCCTTCTACGCCTCGCCCTTCAGCAAGGCCGGCGTGCTCGTCATCGACGGCCACGGCGAGAACGAGTCCTCCACCATCTGGACGTACGAGGACGGCGCCGCGCCCCGCCTGGAACACACCTGGCAGCGCACCGCCTCGCTCGGCTACGCCTACGACGCCGCCTCCACCTGGCTCGGCTTCTCCTTCCTCAACGCCGGCAAGACCATGGGCCTGGCCGCCTACGGACGCGCCGCGCAGCTCGAGGTGGAACCCCTCGTGGATCTCACGGCCGACGATTTCCGCCTCGCCGTCGAGCCGCTCACCGAACGCCGGGGGAGCACCACCGCCGACGAGATCAAGGAGCACTACGACACCGTCGTCGGCCGCTGGCGGGAGCGCTACACGAAGATCGCCGGGGCGGACGGCCCGACCGCACCCGAGGAGCGGCTCACCGAGGACCCCAACGCGATCCTCGTCGCCTACACCGCGCAGCGCCTCATCGAGCAGACCGTGACCCACCTCGCCGCGCTGACCCGCAAGACCTCCGGCGTCGACCAGCTGTGCCTCAGCGGCGGCGTCGCCCTCAACTGCAGCACCAACGGCACCCTGCCCGGCCCGCTGTACGTACCGCCGGTGCCGCACGACGCCGGCGTCGCCCTCGGCGCCGCCTGGACCGTACGCCCGCCCGCGAAGCACACCGGGCCGCTGAGCCCCTACCTGGGCACGGACATCCATCACCGCGGCCACGCCCACCGGCCGGCCGCACCCGACACCTCGGATCTGGTCCGGACCGACCTGGACATCGACGAGCTGACCACCCTGCTGCTGGAGGGCCGCATCGGCGCGGTCGCCCAGGGCCGCTCCGAGGTGGGCCCGCGCGCCCTGTGCCGCCGGTCGATCATCGCCGTACCGAACACCGCGGACGTCAACACCCGGGTCAACACCGTCAAGAACCGCGAGCAGTGGCGCCCCTTCGCGGGCGTGACCAGGCCCGCCTACGGCGCCCAACTGTGGGAACAGCAGGAGCACTTGAGCCGCTACATGCTCGGCGCGGCCAAGGCCACCGAGCTCGGCCGCCGCGTCGCCCCCGGCGTCGTCCACATCGACGGCACCACCCGGCCGCAGGTGCTGCACGGTGACGAGGCCCCGGCCGTCGGCGCGGCCCTGGACTGCATGGAGCGGCGCGGCGCGCCACCGGTGCTGCTCAACACCTCCTTCAACGACAAGGGCGAGCCCATCGTCAACACCGCGGCCGACGCACTGGCGGCCTTCCGCTCCATGGACCTGGACTTCCTGGTGCTCGGCGACGACCTGTACCGCAAACCGAACCGGACCGGAGGGACCCGCTGATGACGGCAGGCCTGCCGGAACCGGCGCGCTTCCGGGCGTTCGGCCCGCGCCACCTCGACGAGATCGCCCGGCGCTACGCGCTGCCCGAGGACATCCGGGAGACGGTGCGCAGGGTGTCGCTGGTGCTGCCCTTCCGCGTCAACGAGTACGTCCTGACCCAGCTCATCGACTGGGACCGGGTCCCCGAGGACCCCCTCTTCCAGCTGACCTTCCCGCAGCGCGGGATGCTGGCCGGGGCCGACGAGGACCAGCTCGCGAAGCTGTCCGCCGACCCCGCCGACAAGCTGCTGCTGCGCGAGGCGGTGCGGGAGATCCGGGGCCGCCTCAACCCCCACCCCTCCGGCCAGCAGCAGCTCAACGTGCCCAGCCGGGACGGCGTACAACTCCCGGGCCTCCAGCACAAATACCGCGAGACCGTGCTCTACTTCCCCGGCCAGGGCCAGACCTGCCACGCCTACTGCACCTACTGCTTCCGCTGGGCGCAGTTCATCGGGGACGCCGACCTGCGCTTCGCCGCCCCCGACCCCGGCGGGCTCATCGACTATCTGGCCGGACACCCCGAAGTGCACGACGTCCTGGTCACCGGCGGCGACCCGATGGTGATGTCCACCGAGCGGCTGCGCAGCCACCTGGAGCCGCTGCTGGACGTCGCATCGGTCCGCACGATCCGGATCGGCACCAAGTCGGTGGCCTACTGGCCGCAGCGCTTCGTCACCGATCCCGACGCCGACGACGTCCTGCGGCTGTTCGAGCGCATCGTCGCCTCCGGGCGGCAGCTCGCCGTGATGGCGCACTTCAGCCATCCCCGGGAACTGGCGACCGACCTCGCGCGGCGGGCGGTGGCCCGCATCCGCGCCACCGGAGCGGTGGTCTACTGCCAGGCACCGCTGATCGCGCACGTCAACGACGACGCCCAGGCCTGGAGCGAGCTGTGGCAGGCGGAGCTGGCGGTCGGCGCGGTGCCCTACTACCTGTTCGTCGAGCGGGACACCGGGCCGTACGACTACTTCAAGGTACCGCTGGCCCGCGCCGTGGAGATCTTCACCGCGGCGTACCGCACGCTGCCCGGCCTCGCCCGCACCGTACGCGGCCCGGTCATGTCGGCGACGCCCGGCAAGGTCGTGGTGGACGGCGTCGAGGAGACACCCGAAGGGGCGTACTTCCGGCTCCGGATGCTCCAGGCGCGCGACCCCGCGCTGGTCGGCCGGCCGTTCCGGGCCCGCTACTCGGCAACGGCCGCCTGGCTCGACGAACTGGAGCCGGACCCCGCCACCCCCGCCGACCTCGCGGCCGCCCTCCGCGGCACCGCCCCGGCCGGCGCCACCCCACCACCCGCCGGCGGCCCCCGCGCGGCACACCGTACGGAGAGGAAGGCGATATGACCGCCGTGACCGTGGCCCCGGCCTCCCCGAACCTGGCGCTCAACCAGCTGGTCGACCAGCGCCGGGCGGCGGGAGCGTCCCTGGTCCACCTCGCGTTCGGCGAGGCCCGGCTGCCCGTACTGCCCCAACTGGCCCAGCAGTTGACGCTCGGCGCGGCGCGCTCCGCCTACGGCCCGGTGGCCGGCGCCGAGGACGTACGCGATGCGGTGGCCGGCTACTTCACCCGCCGCCGGCTGCCCACGGAAGCCGACCGGGTGGTGGTCGCGCCCGGCAGCAAACCCCTGCTGATGGCGCTGCAGCTCGTCATCCCCGGCGATGTGCTGCTGCCCCGCCCCGCCTGGAACACCTACGCCCCCCAGGCGGTCTACGCGGGCAAGAAGGTCTTCGGCGTGCCGGTCCCCGCCGACTGCGGCGGAGTCCCCGAACCGGACGCGCTGCGCGAGACCATCCACCGGGCCCGCGCCACGGGCGCCGACCCCCGGCTGCTGGTCCTCACCCTCCCCGACAACCCCACCGGGACGCTCGCGCCGCCCTCGGTCATCCGCGAACTGTGCGCGCTCGCCCGGGCCGAGGACCTGCTGATCGTCTCCGACGAGATCTACCGAGACCTCGTCCACGACCCCGAGGCCACCCCCTTCCTCAGCCCGGCCGAGGCGGCACCGGAGCGCACCGTCGTCACCAGCGGACTGTCCAAGACCCTCGGGATCGGCGGCTGGCGCATCGGCGTGGCCCGCTTCCCCGAGGGCGACACCGGGGCGCTGCTGCGGGACGCCGTGGTGGCGGCGGCCAGCGAGATCTGGTCGACGCTCGCCGGTCCCATGCAACAGGTCGCGCGGTACGCCTACGCCGAGCCGCCGGAGATCGTCGAACGGATGCGGGCGAGCGCCCGGCTGCACGGCGCGGTGGCCCGCGCGGTGCACCGCATCGCCGTCGAAGCGGGCGCCGAATGCCGGCCGCCCACCGGAGGGTTCTACGTCTACCCGGACTTCGCACCGCAGCGCGAGGTACTGGCCCGCGCCGGGGTGACGGACTCGGCGTCGCTCGCCGTCCGGCTCCTGGACGACTCCGGAATCGTCGTGCTGGCCGGACATCTGCTCGGCGACGATCCCCACGCGCTGCGCTTCAAGGCCGCCACCAGCCTGCTGTACGGCGACGAGCACCAGCAGGAGCAAGCGCTGCGGGCCGACGACCCCACCCGCCTGCCGCACATCGCCGGCGAACTCACCACGATCGCCCGGGGCTTCGCCCGGCTGAACGGAGGAGCATGAAGGAGATACCCCCCACCCCGGAATCGTTCGAAGTGATCGCCGCCGCGACGGACGCGCTGCTGGCCGGCGTGGCAGGGCTCGACGACAAGGACATCGCCGCCCCCTCCCGGCTCCCCGGCTGGACCCGCGGCCACGTCCTCAGCCATCTCGCGCGCCAGGCCCCGGCACTGGAGCGGCTGCTGGAGTGGGCCCGTACGGGCGTCGAGACCGCGCAGTACCCCAGCCGCGCCGCCCGGAACGCCGAGATCGAGGCGGGCGCCCAGGGACCGGCCGCCACGCTGCTGACCGATGTCCGCACCAGCGCCGCGCACTTCCGGCGCACGATCGAGGAACTTCCCGCACCCGCCTGGAAGGCAACGGTCCGGCCGTTCACCGGCGAACTGTGCACGCCCTGCCGGATCCTGGTGATCCGGATACGCGAACTCGTACTGCACCATGTCGACCTGGACATCGGCTATGACGTCGCCGACATCCCGGAGCCGGCCCGGAGGATCGTCCTCGACGACGTACTGGGCTATTACGCCGAGGCCGAGGGCACGCCGGACGTCACCCTCCGCGACCCCGAAGGAGCGCTCCTCGGCCGCTTCGGCACGGGCGGTCCCGTCGTCTCCGGCACCCCCGCCGACCTGCTCGCCTGGCTCAGCGGACGCTCCACCGGCACGGGACTCACAGGGCAGCCGCCCGCGCTGCCGCCGTGGCTGTGACCGCCACCCCACGCCCCCGCACCACCCGCACAGCCCACGACCAAGCAAGAAAAGGTGAACGCACATGGCCGTCACAGGCGAACCGGAGCAGTTCGGCCTGGATTCGGTGCACAGCGGTCTGCTGGACTGCATCCAGGCGAATCTGGCGGTGCTCGCGGACCATCACCACGGCCCCGGAACGCATCTGCGGCTCGGCGCGCCGCTGACCTTCCGCTCCTGGGAACGGGCGGACGGCCTGCCCACCGTCGACCCCCCGCTGGCGCAGCAGCTGCACCTGGCACCGGAGCTCCTGGGGCTCACGGTGGTGCGCCAGGAGCGGATGGCCGCCGGCGACCTGCTCGCCCGGCTCCGGCCCTGCGACGGGGTCCGCTACGTCGTCGCCGACGCCTACACACTGCCCTGGCTGCCGTACCACGGACAGGCACATATGGAGCACAGCTTCCTGCTCGCCGCGGCGCCCGGCGGCTGGCACATCACCGACGCCTACCGCAGCGAGACCCACTGGGGACCGGCCGCGCCCGGCCGCTGGGTACTGACCGCCGCGGACCTCGCGGCCATCGAGGCGGCCGACGTCGTCGAACTGGCCACGGCGGGCGGCCCGCCGGCTCCCGCGCCCACACCGGCGCTGTCCATGGACGAGCCCGCCGTGGCGGCCTACCTCGGAGCGTATGACGCCTGCACCGACCGCGCGGCGGCCGTGGAACGACTCACCGCCGAGACCTGGCTGCTCTCCCGCGCCCGCAAGCTGCACGCCCGCTACCGCGCGCACTTCGCCGGCCGGGCCGAGGAGACCGAGGCCGAGCGCGCGCACCTGCGCGCCTGGGACAAGGTCGTCGAGCAGACCTACCTCGCCCACCGCCGGGTCTCCCGGGGCCGCGCCGAACCGCCGGGCATCGTGGACCGGCTGCGCGACGTCCTCGCCGCCGACCGGACGGTCTTCGGCGCCCCGCCGGCCGCCGCCCCCGCCCCCGCGGCCCCGGACGAGGCGCTGCGGCACCGGGTGGCCGCCCTGGCCGGTGAAGTGCTCGGCGTGGACGGGGCCGCGCTCCTCGACGGCGCCCCGTTCGACACCTTCGCCTCCTTCAGCTCGTTCCGCCTGATCGAGATCATCGAGCGGCTGGAGAGCGAACTGGGCCGGGAACTGGACGCCGACGCGCTCGTCCCGGAAAACCTCCGCCGGGTCGACGACCTGTGCCGCATCGCCCGCTGAACCACCCCCTACCGAAGAGAGCCCCCATGGATCCCCGCTTCACCACACTGCTGCGCCCCTTCCTCAAGCACTCCGGACCCGAGGAGATCGACCTCACCCCCGACACCGACCTGCGCACCCTGGGCGTCGACTCCATGCAGGCCATCGAGCTGCTCTTCGCCATCGAGGACACCTTCGGGATATCGCTGCCGGACGACGAGCTCAATGACGCCACCTTCGCCACGGCCGGCAACCTGTGGCAGGCGATCGCCGCACAGCTCCCCGACCAGGCCACCGAGGGCGACACCGGCGAGGTGACCCCATGAGCCCGGCCACGGCCGGCCACCCGGCCCTCCTGGACCTGACGTCCCGTCTGGCCGAGGTCGCCGAGGTCACCGAGCAGCACGCCCGGCGCACCGACCGGGCCGCGGAATTCCCGGTGGACGCGCTCGCCGCGCTGCGCCGCACCGGCCTGCTCGGGCTGCTGGTCCCCGCCGAGTACGGCGGACTCGGCGGCACCGTGGGCGACCTGGTCGCGGCCGCTCAGACCCTGGGGCGCAGCGACATGTCCGTCGGGATGATCTTCGCGATGCACTGCCAGCAGACCGAGGCCCTCGTCCGCCACGGCCAGGAACGGCTCCGCAAGGAACTGCTGCCGCGGATCGCGGCGGGGGAGAACTACCTCGCCTCCGTCACCACGGAAGCCGGCAAGGGCGGCCACCTGCTCAGCGCGGACGCCCAACTCGTCGATGAGAAAGGGCAGTTGGCGATCGATCGGGATGCCCCGATCGTCACCGGCGGCGCCCACGCCGATGGCTTCCTCATCACCATGCGCAGCCCCGGCGACGCCACCGAACACGAGGTGTCGCTGGTGTACGCGCACCGCGACCAGCTCGAGATCACCGCATCGGGGGACTGGCAGCCGATGGGCATGCGTGCCAGCCACAGCGTCGCCCTCCGGCTCACCGGCAGCGTCCCGGCGCACCACATCGTCGGCACACCCGGACACTTCCACGAGATCGCCGCCGACGTCTTCGGCCCCCTGGCACATCTGGGCTGGTCGGCGGTGTGGCTCGGAACGGCGGCGGGAGCGCTCTCGCGCGTACTGCGGCTGCTGCGCAGCCAGGCGGGGCGCGCACGCTTCGACCTCACCTCGGAACTGCTGCTCACCCGCATCTCCCGGGCCCGCAGGCGACTCGACGCCGTACACGCCCTGCTCCAGGAGACCCTCCGGACGGTCACCTCGGGCGCGGACCTCTCCGTCCCAGCCCGTCAACTCCAGCTCAACGCACTGAAGATCACCGCATCCGAGGAATGCCAAGCGGCCGTGGACGACCTGATCACCGCCGTCGGGCTGCGGCACGGCTACCTCCAGGACTCGCCCACCCGCCTCGAACGGGCCCTGCGAGACCTGCGCTCGGCCGCGCTGAACTACAGCAACGACCGGCTCCACCTCGCCGACGGCCGGCTGGCGCTGCGCGACCAGGGAGTGAGCTTTGCCTGAGCCACTGACCCGGGACCGCCCCGCCGCACCGTCCGAAACCGGCGACGGCCGGCCCCCGTCCACCGCCACCGGCTTCGCCGCACTCGACGCGCTGCCGCGCACCGCGGACGGCGCGCAGGTATGGGCCGCGCTCGGCCGCGCGGGCCTGATCACCCGGGCCTACCGCGACGGCGCCATCGAGGCCGGCACCGACCCCGGCGGCCTCGCGGACCTGCTCACCGCCGTGGACGCCCGCTGCTCCCTCGCCGCCACCCTGTCGGTGAGCGTGCAACTGGCCACCGCCCTACCGGTCTTGGCGACCGGCCGGACGCCTTCGGCCCGGCAGGCACTGGAACGGGCGCTGACCGGCCGGGCGACGGTCGCCCTGGCCGCCACCGACGTCACCGCGGGCACGGACCTCACCGCGCTGCGCACCCAGGTGCGGATCGAGGACGACGCCCTGGAGGTGTCCGGCGAGAAGGACTGGATCGCCAACACCACCACGGCCGAGTCCTTCCTCGTCCTCGCCCGGCACCGCGCCGGACGGCACTTCACCGACTTCACCTGGGTCCTGGTACCGGCCGACGCGCCCGGCGTCACCGTGCGCCCCGCGGACACCGCCCTGTTCGCCGACTCGGGCGTCGGCCATGTCACCTTCGAGGGGGTGCGGCTCGACCGGGACCAGGTGATCGGCCGGGTCGGCTTCGGGCTCCCGCTGTTCGCCCGCCATATCGCCACCGAACGGCTCGCCGGCGCGCAGTGGGGCGTGGCCCTGTGCCGCCGTATCCTGGCGGACACCCACCGCCGGCTGTCCGGCCGCCCGCACGGCACGGGCACCCTCTGGGACCTGCCCGCCGTACGGCAACGGTTCGCGGCCTGCCTCCTTCGGGTCAGGGAACTGCACGCCCTGGTCGCCGAGTACACCGAGCCCGTGGCGGTGCACCACGACGCCACCGCCGCCGCCACGCTCAAGGCCGCCGCCGGCGCCACCGTCAACCACGTACTGACCGAGTGCGGCCAGCTGTGGGGCGCGGTCGGCTTCACCACGGGAGGCATCCAGGAAATACGCGCCCAGGCCGCGCTGTTCGGCATCGGCGGCGGCGCGAACGAAGTGGTGCTGGGGACGCTGGCGGACGCCGCCGAGAGCGTCCTGGCCGGGCTGACGCGGCCGGGCACCCTGCCGTGACATCGCCCCTGATGGTGGCCGACCAGGTCTGGGTGACGACAACCACCGAGGACCACATCGCCCCCAGCACCCACCGCGACGATCTGCGCCGCGCCGCCGCCCTGCCCGACCGGCGCGCCCGGGAATTCCTCGCCGGCCGCGGGCTGCTGCGGGAGACGCTCGCCGCGCTGCGCCCGGCCCTGGCCGACGCCGACATCACCACCGACCCGCGTGGCAAGCCCCGGCTGCGCGGGCACCCCGGCGTCGGCATCAGCGTCTCGCACAGCCACGGCGCCCTCGCCGCCGGCGTCGCGGTCGGGCGCGCCATGGGCGTGGACGTACAGCGCCCCGGCACCTCCGTCACCGCGTCGTTCGCCCGGCGGCTGCTGCACCGACACGCCCGGCGGATCGCCGCGCTGCCCCCGGCGCGGGCCGCCGAGGAGGTGGCCTGGGTCTGGACGGCCCAAGAGGCCTGCGTCAAGGCCAGCGGCGCCGGGTTCGCCGGGCGCCCCTGGACCATCGACGTGCCGCCGGGCGCCCCCACCGGCCGCTGGGGCGACTACCGCTGGATCAGCCTGCGCGACCGCTCCGCGCTGCCCCTGAGCTGCGCGTTCCTCTGGCCCACGGGTGACTGACCGCGCGGCCGCCGCCGCCCCGCGCCCCGCCCTGCCAGACCCGACCACCCGAGAAAGGCGAACGGTACGCATGCCCGCCGAACGGCACACCCTCTACGACTGGTTCGCGGCGTCCGCCGCCACCCACGCGGACCGCACCGCACTCGAGCTCGGCGACACCGAGCTGACCTACGCCGAGCTCGCCGGCCTCGCCGACGCACTGGCCGCGCACCTCCTGCTGCGCCTGGACGGCACACGGCCCGGCCGGGTGGGCCTGCTGGCCGGCCGAACCGTCCTGGCCTACGCGGGATACCTCGCCGTGCAGCGCCTCGGCGCCGCGGTGGTACCCCTCGGCCCCGGCTTCCCCGCCGGGCGCAACGCCGGGATCGTACGGGCCGCCCGGCTCGACGCCGTACTGGCCGACGGCACCGCCGACCACTCCGGGTGGCCCGACGTCCCCACCCTGGCCCTCACCGACCCGGAACTCTTCCGCCTCGCGACGACGACACCCCCCACCCGCCGCACCGCCCGCCCCGAAGACCTCGCCTACATCCTCTTCACCTCGGGCTCGACCGGCGTCCCCAAGGGCGTCCCCATCCAGCACCGCAACGTCTGCGGCTATCTCGCGCACGCCGTGCCACGCGGCGCGGCAGGACCCGGCGACCGCGTCTCGGGGACCTTCGACCTGACCTTCGACCCCTCGGTGCACGACATGTTCACCGCCTGGGGCAGCGGCGCCACCCTGGTCGCGGCGACCCGCGACGAACTCCTCGCGCCGGTCCGTTTCGTCAATCGGCGCGCCCTCACCCACTGGAACTCCGTTCCGTCGGTGATCTCCCTCGCCCACCGGTTCCGGGCCCTGCGGCCGGGCAGCATGCCCACGCTGCGCAGCAGCATGTTCTGCGGCGAACCGCTGACGCTCCAGCAGGCCGAGGCATGGCACCGGGCCGCGCCGCAGAGCACGGTGGAAAACGCCTATGGCCCCACCGAACTGACCGTCACCTGCACCGCCTACCGGCTGCCGGGCGGCCGCGCCGCCTGGCCGGCACCCGCCAACGGCACCGTCCCGATCGGCACCCTCCACCCGGGACTGCAACTCCGCCTCTACCAAGGCGAGTTGTGCGTACGGGGCGCCCAGCGCTTCCCCGGCTACCTCGATCCGGCCAACAACGCCGGCCGCTTCCTCGCGCCCGACGGCGCACCGTACGACCCCGCCACCGCCCTGACCGACGCCCACTGGTACCGCACCGGCGACCGCGTCACCACCCTGCCCGGCGCACCGGGCCCCGCCGCGGACACCGTCCCGCCGCTGGTCCACCTCGGCCGCGGCGACCAGCAGGTCCAGGTGCACGGCTACCGCGTCGAACTCGGCGAGGTGGAGGCGGCTCTGCGCGCACTGACCGGAGTCCTCGACGCGGCCGTCGTCCCGCTGACGAACCCCGGTGGTGTGGAACTCGGCGCCGCGTACACCGGGACCGCCACCGACGGGGACGACGTCCGCGCCGCCCTCCGGAACCGGCTCCCCGCCTACATGGTGCCCGCCACGCTCACCCGGCTGGACGCCCTCCCGCTCAACCACAACGGCAAGGTCGACCGGACGGCCCTGACGGCCCTCCTGGGGGCGGACGGCCGCTCGTGACCCGGAATTCCGGGGGACGGCGGCGCGAAAGGCTCTTGTACCGGGCCGCTTGCTTATAGTCCGCTGACCCTCATGAGGAGCATGAGGAAGAGGAGCACGGCCACGCTGATCGCCGCCCTGGTCGCCGGCTCCCTCTGCGCGGCCGCACCCCATCCGCGCGCGGCGGCCGCGGAAAGCGGCGTCGGCAACCCGGCGCCGGCCGGTGCGCCCCCGAGGCCGGCCATCGATCTCGACACGGTGACGATCCCGCAGTTACAGGCGCGCATGTCGGACGGTTCGCTGACCTCGTCGGCACTGACCGCCGCCTACCTGCGGCGGATCAAGACCATCGACCCCAAGATCAACGCGGTGCTGCGCACCGACCCGACGGCCCTGCGCCAGGCAGCCGCCAGCGACGCCAGACATCGGCACGGCGCCACCCGTGGCCCGCTCGACGGCATTCCCGTCCTGCTCAAGGACAACGTCAACACCCGCGACCTGCCCACCACCGCCGGGTCGCTGGCATTGGCGGGCAGCCCACCGGACGCCGACGCCGCCCTGGTGACCCGGCTGCGGGACGCCGGGGCGGTCATCCTCGGCAAGACCAATCTGTCCGAGTGGGCGAACTTCCGCGCGACGAAGCCGACATCGGGGTGGTCGGCGGTGGGCGGACAGACCCACAACCCCTACGTACTGGACCGGAATCCGTGCGGGTCCTCCTCCGGTTCGGCCGCCGCGCTCGCCGCGTCGCTGGCGCAGGTGGCGATCGGTACCGAAACGGACGGCTCCATCGTGTGCCCGGCCGGGATGAACGGGGTGGTCGGCCACAAACCCAGCCTCGGCCTGGTCAGCCGGGCCGGAGTGGTCCCGATCTCCGCCGAGCAGGACACCGCCGGGCCCATGGCACGCAACGTGATCGACACCGCGCTCACCCTCTCCGTCCTCAGCGGCGGCGCCTCCTCGCGCCCGGGTGGCCCCGCGGGCCTTCAGGACGAGCTGACGCGCCCGCACGACCTACGCGGCAAACACATCGGCCTGTGGCGACTGCCCTCGCTCGGGCCGGACGTCGATGCCCTGATGAGCCGTACCGCGGCGCGACTGCGGCACGCGGGCGCCGAGGTCGTCGAGGTGACACCCCCGTACCAGCAACGACTCGCCGCACTCGAATTCCTCGCGCTGCTCAGCGAGTTCCACCGGGACATCGACGCCTACCTCGCCACCCGCGACGGCCCGCAGAACCTCTCCGAGCTGATCGAATTCAACCGCACCCACCCGGGGGAGCGAACCTGCTTCGCAGGCCAGGAACTGTTCGAGCAGGCCCTCGCCGCGCCGCCCACCACCGATCCGGAATACCGGGCCATGCGCGCCGAGTTGAAGGACCTCTCCCGGCGTTCGATCGACGAGACCATGGCCACCCACCGGCTGGACGCCATCGCCTCGCCGACCAACCCGCCCGCCTGGACCACCGACTGTGCGCGCGGAGACAACGACGTCATCCCGTCCTCGACCCCCGCGGCCGTGGCCGGATATCCGTCCTTGTCGGTGCCCGCCGGATTCGTCAACGACCTGCCCGTGGGTCTGCTCCTGATGGCCGGCGACCACCAGGACGGCAAGCTCCTGTCGCTGGGGGCCGCGGTGGAACACCGACTCCACGCCTGGCGGGCACCGCGCTACCTGCCGTCACTGGGGCCCGACGCCCCGGCGCCGAGCGCGTCGTCGCCGCAGCCGCCGCGGCGCACACGAGCCTCGGCTGACCGGTAACCGGCACACCGCCGCGGGCCGCGCCCTCGGCCGCCGGTCTCGTGGATCGGCGGAGGCGATCAGGGCGCGGCTGCCGCACGACCGGTGGCGAGGAGGAGGTCGGCCAACTGCTGTGCGGCATCGGTGGGGTGGGCGGCATGGACGAGCTCGGTGCGGTGAACGAGGCGGGGTTCCTCGACCGGGACGGCGGTGACGCCCGGGAGCGTGGCGGCCAGGGACAGCGGAAGGACGGCGAGCCCGTGGCCGGCGGCGGCCAGGGCGGCGAGGCCGTGGAGATCGGTGCCGCGGTGGCGGATCCGGGGGCGGAATCCGTCGGTACGGCAGACGGCCCGCAGCCGGTCGAGGGGGACGGCGGTGTCAGGGGCGTCGACCCACTGGGCCTGCGTCAGGTCGGTCAGCCGGACCGAACGGCGCCGCGCCAGGGGATGACGGTCGGGGAAGAGGACGGCCGGCGGCTGCTCGGCCGTCGCGAGGGCGGTGCCGGGGCCCAGATCCGGCAGCGGAAGCGGGTCGCTGGGCGCGGCGATGCCGTCGATCAGGCCGAGGTCGGCGCGCGCGGTGAGGACGTCCTCGACCACCGCTGCCCGGCCCAGGACCTGCACCTCGACGTCCAACGAGGCGATGTCGCCGCGCAGTTGGGCGAGCGCCTGCGCGACGGCGGGGGTGAGGGCGGCGGGCGAACAGGCCAGGGTCAGCCGGGTGGGGCGGGCGTGGCGCAGCCGGGCGAGGTCGGCGCGGGCGGCATCCAGGCGCAGCAGCAGGGCGGGGGCGTGCTCCATCAGCCGCGCCCCGGCGGGCGTGGGGGCGACGGGCCGGCGTTCGACGAGCCGAGTGCCCAGGTCGGCTTCGAGCGCGGCGATGTGCTGGGAGACGGCGGACTGGGTGTAGCCCAGGGCCGAGGCGGCGTGCGAGAAGGAGCGGTGGTCCAGGACCGCGACCAAGGTACGCAGCAGATGTGGATCCATGCGCATCAGTATCGCTTATGCAGAGTGTATGAATCATCGTTGGACGCGATGCGGGCCAAGTCGGCAGGATCAGCGGCATGAACCACACCGCACGCATCGCTCTGGTCGGGGACCGCTCCGACGCCGTTCGCTCCCACACCCGCATCCCCGGCCTGCTGGAGGCCCTGCGGGTGCGGGACGGGCTGGATCTGGACGCCTACTGGATCGCCACACAGGACGCCGATCAGGGCATGTACGGCTTCGACGCGGTCTGGGTCCTGCCGGGCAGCCCCTACCGGAGCGAGGCCAAGGTCCTGGCCGCGATCCGCGCGGCACGCGAGAGTGGCATCCCCTTCCTGGGCACGTGCGGCGGCTTCCAGCACGCCCTGCTCGAGTTCGCGCGCAACGTCTGCGGCCTGGAGCGCGCCGCCCACGCCGAGAACACCCCGGAGGCCGCCGACGAAGACGCCGTGATCGTCCCGCTGGCCTGCTCGCTCGTCGGCCACGAGGGCATCGTCCGCATCACCCCCGGCTCCCGGGCCGCCGGCCTGATCGGCACCGACCGCGCGCAGGCGCGCTACCACTGCAACTACGCGGCCAACCCCCACTACCTGGACACCCTGCGCGCCCACGGCCTGGCCTTCACCGGAACCGACGAATCCGGCGAGGTCCGGATCGCCGAACTGCCCGCCCACCCCTTCTTTCTGGCCACCCTCTTCCAGCCCGAACTGGACGGCGACGGCACCCGGGCCCACCCGCTGATCACCTGCCTGGCCGAGGCCGCGGTCGACCATGCCCGTACCCGATGAGCCGGCGCACCCCGCGGACCTGAATCCGTACCCTGCCGTCCGGCCGTACCCTGCCGTCCGGCCGTACCCTGCCGTCCGGCCGTACCCTGCCGTCCGGCCGTGACCGGCCGACTGCCGCCTGCCTTCGGGGGAAAGCCCGCCCGGACGCGTTCGAGGACCGCCCGTCGGTGATACCACCACTGGGTGTGCACGAGGGGCCGTCGCCCGTCCCCGTGCGGAAGTCGTCCCCCTTCGGCCCCGGCCATAGGAGGGGTAGGAGGTGGTGGCGGCGGGTGCGGAACCGACCTGGTGGCGAGCGCGAGCGGTCTCTTGAGGCGCTCCGTGGGATGGCCCGGCAGCGCGTGCGCATCATGGAGCGCATGGGCCGCGCCGAGCGTACGGCCGGGGGAGAGCACCGGCCCGGCGGTACCGGTGGCTTCTCCCCGCTGCTGTGGGTGGCCGCGGCGTACGCCTGGCGGCTGATCGTCGTGGGCGCCGCGGTCTACGTGATCTTCGTGGCGCTCGGACGGTTCCACCTGGTGACGCTGGCGCTCTTCCTCGCGCTGGTGGTGACGGCTCTCCTGGAGCCGCTGACCGACCTGCTCGACCGCTGGATGCCGCGCTCGGCGGCCGTCACGGCCGGGCTCCTCCTCGGCATCGTGCTCGTCCTCGGCGTGCTGAGCCTGGTCGGAGCCACCGTGGCCGGGGAGTGGCAGGGGCTGAGCCGGGAGCTCGAAGGCGGCGTGACGCGGATCGAACGGTGGCTGGAACGCGGGCCCGTCCACCTCCGGCACGGAACCCTGTCACAGCTCCAGTCGTGGCTGTCCCGGTTCATCGCCACCCACCGATCCAGCCTGTTCAACACCGCGGTCAGCGGGCTGGGCCGCCTGGTGGATGTGCTGACGGTCGGAGCGCTGGCGCTCTTCTGCTCCGTCTTCTTCCTGCATTCGGGTGGCCGGATGTGGCGGTGGTTCGGCGGCCAGCTGCCGGAGCACCGACGCGGCCCGGCACGCATCGGCGGACGTGCCGCGTGGACGACGTTCACCGGATACACCCGTGGCATCGTGGTGGTCGCCGCGACCAACGCGCTCCTCGTGGGCGTGGCGCTCTTCATCCTGGGCATCCCGCTCGTCGTCCCGCTGGCCGTACTGGAGTTCTTCGCCGCCTTCATCCCGCTCGTCGGGTCACCCGTCGCGCTGGCGGTCGCCGCCGTGGTGGCGCTCGCCGCGAAGGGCCCGCTGGCGGCCGTCGTCGTCGTTCTGCTCATCGTGGTGATCGGCCAGTTCGAAGGCCATGTGCTGCACCCCCTGGTGATGAGCCGCGCCGTGCGGCTGCACCCCGTCGTGGTGGCGCTGTCGGTGATCTGCGGGGCGGTCACGGCGGGCGTCCTCGGCGCGGTCGTCGCGGTGCCGCTCGTCTCGGTGGTCTGGTCCGTCTACGGCGTGCTGCGCACCACCGACCTGACCGTCCCCACGCCCTGAACCACCACGGACCGGCGGGCGCGCCCTACGCCCGCCGGTCCACGGCCCGCTCTCAGAGCCGGCGCTCGAAGAGGTCCAACAGGGCGCGCCAGTGCCGCCCGTCCGCCTCGGCGTCGTACGCGGAGGTGTCGGTCTGGGTGTACCCGTGGTGGGCACCCGCGTACAGCTCGCTGCGGTAGGGCACCCCCGCGGCGTCCAGGGCGCCTTCCAGGACCTTGATCTGGTCGGCCGTCATCGACTGATCCTGGTCGGCGTGGCCGAAGTACAGCTCCGCCGCGATCCGGCCGACGAGCCGGTGCGGGCTGTCCTCGGCGTCGGTGACCAGACGGCCGGTGTGGAAGGCCGCCACGGCCCCGACCCGGTCGGGGAAGGCCGCGGCGGTACGGAGCGCGAGGCCGCCGCCCATGCAGTACCCCGTGCTGCCCACCGGCCCGTCGCTGACCAGCGGGGAGGCGGCCAGCCAGGCCAGGTAGGCGCCGGCATCCCGCACCACCAGCTCAGGGGTGAGCGACTGCAGAAGGGGGAAGAGTTGCTGGAAGATCTCCGGCCGCTGGGCCGGATCGATGAACTCCGGCAGCTCCACCACGGGGGCACGCCCCGACCGGTGCAAAACGTTCGGCACCAGCACGGTGTAGCCGTGGCCGGCCAGCCGCCTGGCCATCGCCTCCAGTGACGGGCGCAGCCCGAACGCGTCCATATAGAGGAGGACGCCGGGGCGCGGGCGGCCGTCGTCGGGGTGCGCGAGGTAAGCGTCGGCGATCCCGTCCGGGGTGGGCACGTCCAGAAGGGTTCCGTGCACGCTCGTCATGTCGTGTTCTCATCTCTCGTAGCGGTCCATGGGCGACGCACGAGGGGCCGTTCCGCCGGCCGCCCGCCTCGGCGCGTCAGTGGCCGAAGGGCGGTTCGAAACAGCCGCTCTCCATGTACGGCCCGTTGGTCGACACCTGGAAATTGCTCTTCTGGACGAACGCCGTGACGCAGGCGTCGTCGTGCACGCGAAGGCCGACCCGGGTGCCCTCGGGCGTGACGTAATGGTTGCCCTCGAAGCGCGGTTCCATCCCGCGTACGTCGAGTTTTCCGCCGAGTCGCTCGCCCTTGGGGCCGGTCCGCACCTCCTCGTAGCCGAGTGCCAGCAGCGCCGCCCGTACGCTCTTGGGGTCCCACTTCTTCCGCTCCCAGAGCCGCTTGAGTACGGGCTCGATGCGATCGGCTTCCCGCCGCGCGTCCTTCGCGTCGGCGGGCGACATCTCGCCGGGGCGACGGTGGGCGTTGTTGTCCTGGTAGTGCGGGGCACCGTCGCCGGCGCCGGGCTCCACGTAGGGCGAGGCCCCGGGGGCACTGGGACCGGGGCTCGCACCGGCGCTGGAGGTGGAGCCGGGGAGGCTGGGCGGCGCGCTCGGCGCGGCGGCCGTGGTCACCCTGCCGCGCTGCTGGCCACAGGCGGTCACGGAGAGGACGGCGCCCAGCAGGAGGGCGACTGTGGCGCAGGATCTGCGCCGTCCACGTATGGAGATCGGCATGCGCGTGACTCTGCCACGCGGTGAGGGCCTTCCGTCATCGGATGCGGATATTGCGGTCCGCACCGAGCCAGAAGGCCCTCGCCCGGCCAACGCACCATCAAGGCGCGTTATGCCCGGTTACTTCGCGTGCTGTACCTGTGCCGCGATCTTCTCGGTCAGACCGAGGCCGGCGGCGCCCATGTCCTTGGACTGGACGTTGTAGAAGGTGGTGATGACGACGTTCTTGACCCGGGTCGCCACCAGCGTGGTGCCGCCCTCCCACTCAGGCGCGGAGAGGGTGGCCTTGAGGGTCTGGTCGCCCACCTTCGGCACAACCGTGGACTTGACCGTCACCGAGGCGGTGGTGCCGTTGGAGGTGTCCTTGAAGTGCGCGCAGCTCTGGAAGACCAGCGCCAGGCGCTTCATCACCAGTTCCGCGTCGTTGCCCCGGAAGCTGTCCGCCTCCTCGTTGAACTCCTCCTGGGCGGCGTTGGTGAAGTCGGCCTGGGCGAACGCGGCGCCCTCGATGCCGCTGGTCTGGATCCAGGCGCTGGCCTCCAGCTTCGGGCAGGCCTTCGCCAGGTTGACGGGCTTCTTCGGGGAGGGGGCCGCGAGGGCGTTCCCCGAGTCGCGGGTGGCCCCCGGGTCGGCCTTGTAACCCTTGGGCAGCGCTCCGGCCGGAAGCAGCACGGTCTTCAGCTTGGCGCCGTTGAGGAGGTGGGAGCCGGCCGAGGGGGCCTTCGAACCGGCGGACGGCGCGGACGCGTCCTTCGAGGAGCCGTCGGTGCCGCCGGAACAGGCGGTGAGGGCGAGCGGGAGCAGGGCGGTCGAGGCGACCGTCACCAGGGCACGACGAAGCTTCATGAAGCCTTCTTCTGGATCAAGTGGAACAAAACGCAGTCAGGAAGGGAAGACAAGGCCGTCGCGGTATGGGGGTGTGCGGTGCGGCAGGCGCTGATCGTAAGGCTGTACGACCGCGGCGCCCAGCGATCCGTCACCGGACGACGGCGGACGGCCGGGGAGCCGCAGGGGAGGATCTCCGTGAAACCGGGCAGTTGCCCCTGACTTCCGAGAATTTCCTATGGCAAGCATCACGCGGGAACGGCGGCCCGGAAGAGCGGGGCCGGTGGCTCATCAGGGCAGATACGCCGGAGCGAGGGCCGAGACCATCAGCCGCCGGGCCGTGCCGCGGCCATCGGCCGGCACCGTCCACAGATCCGAGCCGTAGTCGCCGGAGAGCGCGTAGACGAGGGTGGAGCCATCGGCCCACAGGGCCTGGTCGTCGATGTTGCGCCGCTCGGCGGTGGCGGTCTCCGTCATGTCCCGCAGATCGAGTACGTACAGCCGCCAGGGGGCGTCGGGCGAGGCTCCCGGAACGCGCTTCTTGTAGGCGATCCGGGTGCCGTCGGGGGAGAGGGAGGGGCATTCGACGTTGCGGTGCAGGGTGGTGAGGGTGCGGGCGGCGACATCGCCCCGGACGAGGTAGGTCTGGCCCCCGGTCGCCAGGGTGGCGTAGAAGCGGTTGTCGTCGGCGAAGGTGACGCCCCAGATATTGATGTCGGAGGCGCGGTACGGCCGGCCGTCCTTGGTGACGGCGAAGGACTCCAGATTGTCGTCGATCGACCAGGTGCGGGTGTCCACGATGGCGGTGCGGGTGGAGAACTTGGTCCCCGCGTAGGAGTCTCCGCTGACGAACACCGTCCACGCGACGAGGTGACCGGAGGGCGCGACGCGGGCGCGGGTCGGGATGCCGGCCGCCGGGAAGTGATGCCGTTCGCGCAGGTGGGAGTCGAGTACGACGGCGCGGTAGGTGTCGTCCAAGGCGTGGTGCACGGCCTGTAGACAGATGCCGGTACCGGCGGCCGCGTGGAAGCGCAGGCACTTGACGCCGGACACGGTGCGCGGCCCGTCCGGGCGGTCGGCGGGCACGGTGGCGATCTCGTCGCGGTGCGGGCCCCAGGCCAGGTTGCGGACGAGAAGCCGACGGCCGGCGTCGGCCGCCCGGAGCGAGACGGTGCCGGTCCGGACGGGCGGACCGCCCGCCTGCTCCTGGTTGCGCTCGTCGGACCGTTCGGCGGCGCGCAACACCGCCACCGCGCCGACCGTTCCCAGCAGCAGTACGGCGACCAGCAGGATCGCGAGGCGGGCGGTTCGGGTCATACAGCACCTCATCGGTCATACGGGCGGACACGCCCTCGGGCGGGGAGCGGCGGCAGCGGCCGACGGGTCACACCGCTGCCTCACCGGTCGTACGGAGAGCGGCCGACGCGACGACCGCGCTGACCGCCAGCGCGGCGGCGGTGACGGCGAGCGCGCTGCGCCCGCCCCACAGGCTCCAGGCGGCGCCGAAGGCGAGCGAGCACAGGAACCGGGCCAGCGCCTGGCCGGTGCCCACCAGGGCTTGCCCGGCGCCCTGGTGTTCGGCGGGGACGGCGCCGGCGGTGGCCGCCGCGAGCACCCCGTCGGTCGCCGCGTAGAAAGCGCCGTGCAGCACCAGGACGGCGACGGCGACCGCGACCGGGGCACCGCGGAGAGGGGCGAGCACCAGGCCGTAGCCGAGCAGCAGGACGCCATGTCCCGCAAGGAAGAGCCGGGGACGGCCGATACGGTCCGCGAGCGCACCCAGCGGGACCGCGAGCAGCAGAAAGACCGCGGCCGTGCCGAGCGGCAGCAGCGGGAAGAGGTGCGCGGGCAGGCGCAGTTCGCGCTGGAGGAGCAGATAGAGGAAGGAGTCGCTGACCGTGGTGAGGCCCAGCAGCGCGGCGCACAGGGTGAGCCTGCGGAGTCCGGGGCGGCGCAGCAGCGCGAGCGCGTCGCGCAGCGTGGGGTCGGCGGGGGAGTGCCCGGCGCCCCGGGCCGCGGTCTCGGAGGTGGCCGTCGGGGCCGACCCGGGGGTGATCCTGCGGGGCACGAACAGGACCAGTACGAGGACCCCGAGTGCGGCGACGCAGCCGCTGACCGCGAAGACCGCGTCGTAGCCGTCGACCGTGGCCCGGAGCACGGCGAAGGCCGCCAGCGGGCCGAGCACGGCGCCGGTGGTGTCCATGGCGCGGTGCACGCCGAACGCCCTGCCCCGGTGTTCGGGCCGGGTGGCCAGCGAGATCATCGCGTCCCGGGGCGCGGTGCGCAGGCCCTTGCCGGTGCGGTCGGCCGCGAGTACGGCGCCGATCGCCGGGAGGCCGTGGACGAGCAGCAACAGCGGTTTGCACAGGGCCGACAGCCCGTATCCGAGCCCTGCCACCACCTTGTGCCGCCGGCCGCCGCGGTCCGCGAGGTGGCCGCCGGCCAGCCGGACCAGCGCGCCGACGCCGTTGTTGATGCCGTCCAGCAGGCCGAAGCCGAGGGGCGAGAGGCCGAGTGCCGCGACCACGTAGAGCGGGAGGACGGCGGTGACCATCTCCGAGGAGATGTCGGTGATCAGGCTGACCGCACCGAGAGCCAGGACGGTGCCGGGCACGGCGGGCCGTCGCCCCGGACGGGTGTCCGGGGCGACGGCGGGCTTGGTGCTGCGGGAGTCCGCGAGGTACACGGGCGTCAGTTCCAGATGCCGGTGATGTCGGAGGCGGAGCCGGCGTTGCCGGCGTGCGTGGTCAGACCGGCCAGGTCTTCCAAGGTGCGGAGCGTGTTGTAGTGGTTGTAGGTGGTGGCGCTGGAGCTGCCGGGGGCGACATGCGCTCCGTACAGGACCGTGGGGATGCGGTTGCCCGACTGCTTGTTGTCCTCGTCGAAGGTGACGACCAGGATGCTGTTGTGGGTCTGCGCCCAGGTCGCGTACGCGCCCAGCTTGCTCTGGATCCAGGAGTCGCCGGTGGAGACCGAGCAGTCGTGCATGTCGTTGCACAGGTTCGGTACGACGAAGGACACCTTGGGGAGGGTCGTGTAGTCGGTCGGGAACTGCGTCATGGTCTTCGCGGTGCTGGTCGGCACGTTGGAGAAGCCGAACCACGGGTTGTGCTTCTGCGCGTACTGGCCGCTGCTGCAAACGGTAGAGCCCTGGCTGGGCAGATCCTCGTTGTAGCTGGCCCAGGTCTTCCCGGCGGCTATCAGCTCGGAGCCGAGGTTCGGCGCGTTGAGGGATCCGACGGGGACGCAGCTGTCGTCGGTGCGGCCCTGGTTGGAGCCCGAGAACAGCTGGTAGTAGTTCGGCTCACTGGGGTGGGTGAGGCCGAAGGACTGGGTGAGGTTGGCGCCACCCGCCTTGAGGGTGTTGTTGATGTACGGCGCGCTGGAACTGCCGATCACCTGGGAGTAGGCGTGGTTCTCCATCACCACGACCACCACATGGTCCGGCGCCGGCAGCCCGGCGGCCGAGGCGGAGGATCCGGTGGTGACCCACAGCCCGATCGAAGTGACGGCGAGGGCCATGGCCCCGGCGAGTGAGGTGCGGGTACGTCGTCTGCGCTTGGGTGCCTCTACTGCGGTCATGACTGTCCTCCGGACAGGAGCAACGAGCGTTCGGGGGGCGGCACGGCGCAACCTTAGAAGCGGCCGGCGGACTCGGCCGCATCCGGCACATGAAGAAAAGGCGAATGGTGGTTCCGCTTCAACCGGCCGCGCAGAGACGAGAATTCACGCGGCCTTGGGTGCGGTCGGTGCGGTCGGTGCGGTCGGTGCGGTCGAAGTGGTCGGTGTGCCGGACCCGGAACTCAGCGGGAGCGCGGCCCGGCGCCCTACGGGCAGGGCTCCTCGTCCCGGACGTTCCTGCGCGTGGGGGGCATGCCGACGGAGGGGTGCCGGTGGGGCGTGACGCGGGCGCGGGACCGGTAGACGATGTACGGGCGGACGGCGTAGCCGAGCGGGACCGTGAAGGCGTGCACCAGGCGGCTGAAGGGCCAGAGCGCGAAGAGCGCCATCGCGAGCACGGCGTGCACCTGGTAGACGAGCGGGGCGTGGGCCATCGCCGGCACGTCCGGGTCGAGCGCGAAGAGGCTGCGGAACCAGACGGAGACGCCGAGCCGGTAGTCGTAAGGGTTGGCGGCCGACGACGCGGTGGCGGTCAGGCCGGCGAGCAGGACGGCGGTCAGCAGCGGGTGGGTCAGGCGGTCGCTGCGGCTGGTCGCGCGGCGCACGGCAGGAACCCGCAGCCGACGCCACAGCAGGATGCCGAGGCCGCACACGGCCGCGACGCCCGCCGCGCCGCCCAGCGAGAGGGCCACCGTGTGGTACGTCGTCTCGCTCACCCGCAGCCGGTCGGTCAGCGCCTCGGGGACGAGGAGGCCCATGACGTGGCCGCCGATGACGAAGAACAGGGCGTAGTGGAAGAGCGGGCCGCCGACGCGCAGCAGCCGGGATTCGTGCAGCTGGCTGGAGCGGGTGGTGAAGCCGAAGCGGTCGTAGCGGTAGCGCCACGCCGTACCGGCCACGAGCACGGTCAGGGAGAGGTACGGCAGCACGCCCCACAGGGCGATGTGCACATGCGTGGTCACCGGCGGACTCCTTCGTCGCCCAAGGCACCTGAGAACGGGAAGGGAACGGGGCCCGGCATTTCCGGTACGGGTACGGCGGCCCGGCGGCCGGGCACGGTGCTGCGGACGGCCCGCACCACCTGGGCGTAGGGGCTGTGGTGGTCGTCGAGCGCCCGCAGGAGCAGGTCCAGGGACCCGCAGTGCTCGTCGAGCAGGGCGGTGCCCGCCTCGGGGCAGCGGGCGGCGAACTCCAGCACGGCGGGGAGGAAGTCGGGCAGTTCGCCGTCGGCGGGCTCCCAGCCGTGCGCCCGGTAGCGGGCCTTGAGCTCGGCGAGCGAGGCGCCGCGGCGGCGGGTGTCGCCGTCCGTGTAGTGGGTCAGGTGAAGGGTGCGCCGGCGGCTGCGGTCGAAGGTGGTCACGTAGCGCGCGGCCAGGTCGAGGAGCGGCACCGATGCCGTCTCCCGGCAGAAACGCAGCAGCAATCCGGCCGCGGTGCCGTCGAGCCGGCCGACCGCGGCGGCGACCTGGCTCACCCGCTGGGGCCAGGAGGCGTCCGGGTAGCCGAGCAGCAGGGAGGCGGCCTGATGGACGGCGCGCTGCCGGCTCACCGGTCGGCTCCGCCGCGCCGGGGGAAGAGGCCGCTCGGACGGCCGCGGCCGTCCCAGTTCAGGAGGTTGAGCCGGCCGCGCAGCCGGCTCTCCGGCGCCGTGCCGGACGACACCGGCGGCGTATGGAAGGCCTCCGCGTCGCCCGGTCCCGGTCCGTACATACCGGGCCCGCCGTCGCCGTCCAGGCTGCATCCCCCGCCGTCGTGGTCCGCGGCCGGATCGGCCACGTATCCGGTGGGAATGACGTACCGCTCCTCGTACTTGGCGAGGGCGAGCAGCCGGTACATGGCCTCGATCGAGCGCTCGTCCATGCCGACGCCGCGGGCGATCGCCGGATCGCGCTCCTCGCCGAGGTTGATCCGGCGCATATGGGAGCGCATCGCGGCGAGGCGGCACAGCGCGGCCTCGACCGGCGCGGTGTCCCCGGCGGTGAACAGCCCGGCCAGATAGCCCAGCGGGATGCGCAGCGCATCGATGGCGCCGAAGAGCGCGGCCGGGTCCTCCCCGTCGTGGCCGCTGCGGGTCAGCGCGTCGACGACCGGGGAGAGCGGGGGGACGTACCAGACCATGGGCAGGGTGCGGTACTCCGGGTGCAGCGGCAGCGCCACGCGGTAGGTGGTGATGAGGTCGCGCACCGGGGAGCGGCGGGCGGCGGTGATCCAGTCGTGCGGGATGCCGGACGCCTCGGCCGCGCGCGCGACGTCGGGGTCGTGCGGGTCGAGGAAACAGCCGAGCTGCGCCTCGTAGAGGTCCCGCTCATCGGGGACGGACGCGGCCTCGCCGACCTTGTCGGCGTCATAGAGCAGGACGCCGAGGTAGCGCAGCCGGCCCACGCAGGTCTCCGAGCAGACGGTGGGCTCGCCCGCCTCGATCCGCGGATAGCAAAAGGTGCACTTCTCGGCCTTGCCGGTGGTGTGGTTGAAGTAGACCTTCTTGTACGGGCAGCCGCTCACGCACATCCGCCAGCCACGGCAGCGGTCCTGGTCCACCAGGACGATGCCGTCCTCGATGCGCTTGTAGAGCGCCCCGGAGGGGCACACCGCGACGCAGGCCGGATTGAGGCAGTGCTCGCAGATGCGCGGCAGGTAGAACATGAACGCCTGCTCGTACTCCAGGGCGACCCGTTCGTTCATCCGTTGCAGGACCGGGTCCCCGGCCAGATGGTCCGGGCCGCCGCCCAGGTCGTCGTCCCAGTTGGGGCCCCAGGTCACCGCGGTGGGGCGCCCGTCGATCAGGGAGCGGGGGCGGGCGGTGGGCAGGTCGTCGCCGAGCGGGGCGGAGATGAGGTTCTCGTAGTCGTACGTCCAGGGCTCGTAGTAGTCGTCGAGTGACGGGAGTTCGGGGTTGGCGAAGAGGCGGGCGAGGCGGCGGGCGCGGCCGCCGGTGCGGGGGACGAGGCGGCCCCGGACGTCCAGCCGCCAGCCGCCCTTCCACTTGTCCTGGTCCTCATGGCCGCGCGGGTAGCCCTGGCCGGGACGGGTCTCGACGTTGTTGAACCAGGCGTACTCGGTGCCCTGCCGGTTGGTCCAGGCCTGTTTGCAGGTGACCGAGCAGGTGTGGCAGCCGATGCACTTGTCGAGGTTCATGACCATCGCCACGTGCGCCATGACGCGCATGTCAGTACTCCACATCCTGGGTGCGGCGGCGGATCACGGTCGTGGCGTCGCGCTGGTTGCCGGTGGGTCCGTAGTAGTTGGGGGCGAACGACAACTGGCCGTAGCCGCCGATGAGATGGGTGGGTTTGATCAGCAGCCGGGTCAGGGCGTTGTGCACGCCCCCGCGGCGCCCGCCGGCCTGCGTGCGCGGCACGTTCACCAGGCGTTCCTGTACGTGGTACATGAACACCGTGCCGGACGGCATCCGGTGCGAGACCACGGCCCGCGCGACCACCACGCCGTTGGGATTGACCGCCTCCACCCAGTCGTTGTCCGCGGCACCGATGGCCGCCGCGTCGGCCACGCTCATCCAGATGACCGGGCCGCCGCGGGCCAGTGTCTGCATGAGGAGGTTCTCCTGGTACTCGGAGTGGATCGACCACTTCGAATGCGGGGTGAGATAGCGGACGGTCACCGACCGGCCGCTGTCGGCCGTTTCGCCCGGCCTGGTGTCCGGGGCCAGCGGCGGCCGGTACACCGGCAGTTGTTCACCCTGCTCGGCGATCCAGTCGTGGTCGAGGAAGAAGTGCTGGCGTCCGGTGAGGGTGTGCCAGGGCTTGCGGTGCTCGGTGTTGACGGTGAACGGCGCGTACCGGCGGTCCGGGGCCTCCTTGCCTGACCATTCGAAGCTCGTCCCCACCTGTACGGGCCGGTCCTGGGTGTCCGAGAAGACCACCCGCCGGTCGGCGACCGTTTCGCCGAGCGTGGTGAGTCCGCTGACGGGTCCGCAGCGTTCGGCGAGCCGGTCGAAGCCCTCCGCCGCGAGGCGTCCGTTGGTCGTGCCGGACAGCGCCAGGATCGCTTCGCACAGCTTCACGTCGGTGTCCAGCAGCGGGCGCCCGCGGGCCGGGCCGGCCGGCGCGGTGCCGCAACGGGCCCCCAGCCAGCGCGCCTCGGCGAGCGGATGCACGGTGACGCCCTTCGCCGTCATGCCGTGCTCCTCGGCGAGCGGGCCGAAGCTCGCCAGTTTGTCGGCGACCGCGGTGTAGTCCCGCTCGACGAGGCTGAAGCGGGGGAGGTTGTTGCCCGGCCGCGGCGGGGCGCCCTCCCGCCAGTCGTGGACCGTCCCGCCGGGCTGGGCCGTCTCGTCCGGCGTGTCGTGCAGCAGGGGCGTGGCCATCAGGTCGTACGCGGTGTCCAGCCGTCCCTTGGCCAGGGCGCAGAACTTCTCCGCGAGGCCGTGGAAGATCTCGAAGTCGGTGCGCGCCTGCCAGGGCGGGTTGATCGCGGGCGAGAACGCGTGGACGTAGGGGTGCATGTCCGTACTGGACAGGTCGTGCTTCTCGTACCAGGTCGCGGCGGGCAGGACGAGGTCCGCCATCAGCGTGGTGGAGGTCATCCGGAAGTCGAGGGCGAGCAGCAGGTCCAGCTTGCCGCGCGGCGCCTCGGCCCGCCAGGCCAGGTCCCGCGGCCGGTCCTGCGGCGGCGCCTCCTCGGCCCGTGCGTTGTCGCTCGCCCCCAGCAGGTGCCGCAGGAAGAATTCATTGCCCTTGGCGGAGGACCCGATCAGGTTCGCCCGCCACACCGTCAGCACCCTCGGCCAGTTCGCCGGGTCGTCCGGATCCTCGCAGGCGAACGCCAGCCGCCCCGCGGCGAGTTGGGCGGCCACCCACTCGTCGGGCTCGTGCCCCGCCTCGTGCACCGCCCGCCCCAGATCCAGCGGACTGGCGGTGAACATGGGCGCGGACGGCATCCAGCCGAGCCGCACCGACTGCGCGACCAGATCGGCGGTATGGCGGCCGGCGAACGTGCCGCGCGCCGTCGGCGACGCCGGCGCGCCCGCGCCGCGGCCCTCGTACCGCCACTGGTCGGTGTGCAGATACCAGTACGGCGTTCCGGCCGTCTGCCGCGACGGGCGGACCCAGTCCGCGGCGGACTGCAACTGCTGCCAGCCGGTGTACGGACGGACCTTCTCCTGCCCCACGTAGTGGGCCCAGCCCCCGCCGTTCACGCCCTGGCAGCCGGTGAGCAGCAGCATCGTCAGGAAGGAGCGGTAGATGGTGTCCGAGTGGAACCAGTGGTTGGTCCCCGCACCCATGACGATCATGCAGCGGCCGCGGGTCTTCTCCGCCGTGTGGGCGAACTCCCTCGCCGCCCGCACCACCGCGCCGGCGGGCACCGACGTGATCGTCTCCTGCCAGGCCGGGGTGTACGGCCGCGACGCGTCGTCATACCCCTCGGGCCAGTCACCCGGCAGCCCCGCACGCCGCACCCCGTACTGCGCGAGCAGCAGGTCGAAGACGGTGGTCACCCGGCGCCCGCCGACCTCGCGGACCGGCACGCCGCGGCGCACGGCCTCGTCGCGGTCGAAGCGCGGCAGCAGGACCTCGACGCCGTCACCGTCGGCCCGGTGGAAGGTGAGTTCGGGCTCCACGTCGCCCAGGTCAAGGTTCCACCGGCCCTGACCGCGCTTGGACCAGCGGTCGCCCAGGGTGCCGTTGGGCACGATGGGCCGGCCGGAGACCGCGTCCAGCAGCACCGGCTGCCATCGCGCCTCCTCCTGGCCGTCGGACAGCTCCAGATCGGCGGCGGTCACGAACTTCCCCGGCACGAACGCCCCGTCGCGCGCTTCGAGTTCGACGAGGAAGGGCAGATCGGTGAACTTCCGCACGTAGTCGGCGAAGTACGGGACCTCCCGCTGCACGAAGAACTCGGAGAGGATCACATGGCCCATGGCCATCGCCAGTGCCCCGTCCGTCCCCGGGTGCGGGTGCAGCCATTCGTCGGCGAACTTGGTCGCGTCCGAGTAGTCCGGCGACACCACCACCACCTTCTGCCCGCGGTAGCGCGCCTCGGCCATCCAGTGGGCGTCCGGCGTGCGGGTGACCGGTACGTTCGAGCCCCACAGGATCAGATACGCCGCGTCCCACCAGTCACCCGACTCCGGCACGTCGGTCTGGTCGCCGAACACCTGCGGGGACGCGATGGGCAGGTCCGCGTACCAGTCGTAGAAGGAGATCATCGGCGCGCCGATCAGCGACATGAACCGCGCGCCGACGGCGTGCGAGGCCATCGACATGGCCGGGATCGGCGAGAAGCCCGCCACCCTGTCGGGGCCGTACGTCGCGATGGTGTGGACGTGCGCGGCGGCCGCGATCTCCAGGGCCTCGTCCCAGCCGATCCGCACCAGACCGCCCTTGCCGCGGGCCGACTGGTACGCACGGCGCTTGTCCGGGTCACCGGTGATCTCCGCCCACGCCGCCACGGGATCGCCGAGACGCCGGCGCGCCGCGCGGTAGAGCTCCAGCAGCACGCCGCGCACATGCGGGTAGCGCACCCGGGTCGGCGAGTAGGTGTACCAGGAGAACGACGCCCCCCTGGGGCAGCCCCGGGGCTCGTACTCCGGCCGGTCCGGGCCCACCGACGGATAGTCCGTCTCCTGTGTCTCCCAGGTGATCAGACCGTCCTTGACGTACACCTTCCACGAGCACGAACCCGTGCAGTTCACCCCGTGCGTGGAGCGGACGACCCGGTCGTGCGCCCAACGCTCGCGGTACGGGGCGTCGTTGACCTGCTGATCGGTGCGGTAGACCGCCCGCAGGTCCGGTGCCGTGTCGGTGCGTCGCAGCATCCGCCCGGCCCGCAACAACTGCTCGGCGGCCACTGCCGCCACCCGCTCGGCTTCCCTGCGGGCGCTGCGTCGCACCACCCTCGCTCCTCTCGCGGCGTGTGGACAGAGACACCGGCTCCGTCGGCACGCCCCGAGCAGGGCTTGCTCACCGAAGAGACCGGTGTTCCTCTGACAGCAGTTTCGCCCGCGAACACCCCTGGTGGCGGAGTGAACACACACAGTTGAGAAGACTTATACGCGGCTTTTCTTGCCCTTTGCAATACTTGTCATTCGCATGTAATTCGCGGGGGAGGGCGGACATTGCCGCCCTTCACCCCCCGCCACCTGCTCACATCCGCTCGGCGGCGCCTCCGGCGACCGCGGGCTCGCCCACCGGCACGAGCTGTTCCGCGAGCGCCCGGTCGCGGCGCCGGCCCAGTACGCGCTCGACGTGGTGTTCCTCGTGGTGGTCGACGCGCCGGGCGTGGAGCAGATGACGCAGACTCACGATGCCCTGGAGGTGGGGACGCTCCCCGCGGTCGACGATGAGGATGCGGGTCACCTCATGCTGCGCCATCCGGTTGGCGAGCGTGCGCAGGGTCTCGTCGTCATACGCGGTGACGGCGGGGCGGGCGAGCTCGGTGAGCGGCGTGGGGTCGTCGGCGGGGGTGCGCAGCAGCTGCCGGCGGGTGACCACGCCGCACAGGGTGCCGTCGGCCTCGAGGACCGGGTACAGGCGCTGGGCCAGTCGCTGCTCGGGGTCCGCGGCGTCATGGCCCTCGCGGAGCACACGGGTGGCCTGGCCCGCGGTCGCGTCGGCGCGGAAGGTGGCGGCGGGAGGAATCTGCAACTGGCGGACGAGGTGGACCTCCAGCGGGTCGACGCTGTATTCGCGGGACAGGTGCAGACCGCGCCGGGCGAGCTTCTCGGTGAGCACGGAGCGCTTGAGCAGGACCACCGACAGGAGATAGGCGGCCGACGCGGTGATCACCATGGGGATGAGGGCGTTCATCTCGTGGGTGAGCTCGATGCAGAACACGATCCCGGTGAGCGGCGAGCGCATGACGCCACCGAGCACTCCGGCGAGCGAGACCAGCGCCCAGAAACCGGGGCTGACGTGCGGGAAGACCAGCCCCTCGGCCGCGCCGAGCGCGCCGCCGATCATGAACATCGGGGCGAGGACGCCTCCGGAGGTGCCCGACCCCAGGGACAGGCCCCAGATGAGCGTCTTCACCACGAGGATGCCGATGATCAGTCCCACGGTGGCCCGGCCGGTCAGCAGCTGGTCGATGACGTCGTACCCGACCCCCAGAGCGCGGGGTTCGATGAGCCCGCCGACGCCGATGATCGCGCCGCCGATGGCCGGCCACCAGGACCAGTGGAAGGGCAGCTTGGCGAAGAGGTCCTCGGAGAAGTAGACGAGCGCGGTGGCGCCCAGCGCCAGCAGTCCGGCGGTCAGGCCGGCCACCACACACAGTCCGTAGACCGGCAGCCCGAGGTGCGTGGGGACATGCGCGCCGGCGAACAGCGGCTCGGTGCCCAGAAGGGGACCGCGGACGAGAGTGGCGGTCACGGCCGCCACGGCCACCGGCAGGTAGGAGCGCGGACGCCATTCGAACAGCAGGAGTTCGACGGCCAGCAGAATGGCCGCCAGGGGAGCGTTGAAGGTGGCCGCCATGCCGGCCGCGGACCCGGCGACCAGCAGCGCCTTGCGCTCGTCGGTGGTCACCCGCAGGAACTGCGCGATGAGCGAGCCGACCGCGCCGCCGGTCATGATGATCGGCCCCTCGGCGCCGAAGGGCCCGCCGGTCCCGATGGACACGGCCGAGGACGTCGGCTTGAGCAGGGCGACGCGGGGCTGGACCCGGCTGCCGCCGATGAGTATCGACTCGATGGCCTCGGGCATGCCGTGCCCCCGGATCTTCTCCGAGCCGTACTTGGCCATCAGCCCGATCACCAGGCCACCGACCACGGGCATCACCAGCAGCAGCCAGGAATGCGCGGTGCCGTGCGGAGTGGCGGAGTCGACGCTGAGCCGCCCGTAGAAGCACAGGTTGGTGAAGAGCGCGATGAGCTTGAGCAGTCCGACGGCGACGAGCGCGGCCGCCGCGCCCACCGGAATGGCCAACGACGTGATGAGGACGGCACGCGGAGGGACATGGAAGTCGCCCAAGTGCGGGATCTTCAGCTGAGGTTGGGGACGTCGAGCAGCGCTCTGCGGTGAGGCAGGGCTGTACCAGGGCATGAGGGTACCTCCGGGGTGAGAAGGCCGGTTTTGTCGTATCCGGACGCCCGAGTGCACCGTTCGGGCGTGCCGAGTCCCGGCGGGGCGCGCCGGGACGGTGGACACAGGGCGGCGACGTTGCCGCCCTCAAGGCAAGGGGAGAAAGAGGGATGCGGGAGTGGACAGAGCCCGGCGGCCGTTCCGCGACACGCGTCGGTGCGGGTCGCGCCGCCGGATGCCCGGCGCGGTCAGCCGGCGCAGCGCGAGCGGTTCATGGCGACCGCCCCTGAGACGGGCGACGGACTTCTGTACGTTCCCGCTGCCGCGTCGACGGTGAGGTGCAGGCGCTCACGTGCGGCTTCGCGAGCGTGCCCGCAGCACACACAGACGCTTGAGGAGCTTCCGTGCTCCCGCTCGGCCTGCATGACATCACACCTTTCGCTTCGAAGTCGTCGCGCCCACGACACCTCGAGTAATGGATACGAGCATACTATTGCACTCTGCAAAAGTGAGACGGGTGCATAGTTGCAACCGGCGCAGTCCGGGGGCACGGGGCCTCGCCCGCCGCGCCGGAGCGCACCGCCTGTGCCCCTGATCGCGCCGCGCCCGGCACGGCCCGCGAGGGGAGGGGGCCCGATGCCCGGGCCACTATCGGCCGCACCCCATCCATGAGGCGCACCCCATCTATAACAGGACGCCCGGCACGCGAGCCGAACCGTCCACCGTTGGAGAAGGCGGATCTCGGAACAACCTGGTGGCCGTCGGCGCCTACACCGGGTCGAGCGGGCTTTGCTCGCAGTCGGTGGCGGCAGCGCTGGTGGCAGCGGTGGTGGCAGTGGCGGCGGTGGTCCGGATCAGATAGTCGACGACATCGGCGACGTTCCGCCGGCGGCCGTAAGCGGTTCTCTGCCGGACGGCCCCGTTTCCGTCGGTACGGAGGCGCGCGCGTGCGGCTCGCAGGGGGACGAAGTCGCCGGTGGATTCGAGAACGGGGCGCACGGCGTGGAAGAGCCGGTCGACCTGCGTGCCGGCCGGCTCGAGCCGGCGGGCGCCCAGGTTGATGCTCTGGCCGGCCAGGCCGTCCCGTGCGGCGCGCCAGCAAGCGGCGCGCAGCATCTCCGGCTGCGGGTTCGGAGCGGGTTCGGAGCGGTGTACGGCTGCCAGGGCGAGGGCCGTCAGGCCCTTGAGCGCTCCGGCGAGCAGCACGGTGTCATCGACGGTGGGGGCGGCGTCGGCGACCCGGATCTCCAGGGTGGGGACGTGATGGGAGGGGCGGATGTCCCAGTAGAGGCCGCCTCGGTCCATGACGGTGCGGGTGCCGATGAGGTCGTCGAGCAGGTCCTCGAAGTGGGCACGGGACTCGAAGTACGGAGGCGGTCCCGCCACCGGCCAGCGCCCCCATGTCATGGTCCGCCAGCTGGCGTATCCGGTGTCCTGGGCGTCCCAGTACGGCGAGTTGGCGGTGACGGCGATGAGCGCGGGAAGCCAGGGTCGCAGATGGTTGCTCACCTGCAGGGCCGTGGTCAGATCAGGGATGCCGACGTGGACGTGGCAGGCACAGGCGGTCTGTTCGTGATCCAGCGCGCGGAACATCGCGGCGCTTCGGGCGTAGCGGGGACCGGGGGTCAGCGGCGGCGGGGTGTGCTGGCCGAGGATGGGCGTGCCGCTGGAAATGATGCGCAGCCCCAGACGGGCTGCCGCGTCCGCGACCGCGCGACGTGTGGTGTGGAGCTGGTCTCTCAGGCTCGTCAGGCCGGTGTGCGGATCGGTGCGGACCTCGACCTGGTAGCGGGTGATTTCGGTGGTGACCCGGTCGCCGAGTTCGGCGGCCGCCAGTGCCACGACCTTCTCGGCTTCCGTGCTGAGCTGCCGCGAGGCCGGATCCACCAGCAGGTACTCCTCCTCCACCCCCACCGTGACGGCCGCCGGCCCGGCCGCGGCCCGGGGGCGCCCTTCACCATCGGCTGCCAGAGGATGCGCGTCGGCACGTGTCCAGTTCCGGCTCGTCATGGTGAGAAGCCTGTCACCTAACGTAATCGCATGCGAGTGGGTATCAACCCATTTCCCCAACCCGCTGAGGGGGATCCGCGTGCGGGAAGAGGCGCAGGCACTCGTCACCGGCGGCGGGCCCGCGGGGGCGACCGCAGGCGCCGTGCCGGCCCGGCAAGGTTTCCGGTGACGCTCCTGGAGAACAACCTTTTCCCCCGCTACCACGTGGGTGAATCCCGACTGCCCGCCCTCCTCCCGCTGCCGCATCCGGTCCCAGCGCCTGCACCGCGATCCGCGTCCCCGCCTGCGCCACGCACACCGGCACGCCAAAGCGCAGACGGCTTCCGGTCCTGAAGCGCGTGGCAGAAAGCGGGCGGGCTGAACGCGCTGACCGCTGCGCGTTCGGGGCTTGGCGTGCCACCCCGCGTGGGCTCAGGCGTCGAGCCGGGCCGCCAGGCCGTCGAGGACCCGGTCGAGTCCGTACGCGAAGGAGTCATCGCGGATCCGCTGCGGGTCCGCGTCCGGCTGGGCGGAGCTTCCCTGGCGCAGCCGCGGGTGCTCCCGGGACGCCTCGTCGAAGGCCGGCCGCAGCTCCGCCACCCATTCCTCCTCGGTCTTTCCGCTGCGGGCGATCCCCGAGAGGTACGCGGCCTCGGACACCGCCGTCCCGATGACATACGCCATCAGCGTTCCCATCGCCTGGTCCATCTCGTCCGCCGGGAAACCGGCCGCCTCGAACTGCGCCAGCAGCCCCGACGACATCCCTATGGCGTTCGGGCCGATATGGACGAGGCCCACCTGGCCCAGCTCGGGGGCGATCCACGGGTGGCGCAGGACCATCGCCCGCAGCTCGGTGGCGGTGCGGGTGACGGCGGCCCGCCATTGCTTACCGTCGGCCGTGGCCGGCACCCCGGGCTCGCCGTAGACGTCGTCCACGACCAGCTCGATCAGCTCGTACTTGCTGGCCACATGGCGGTAGATGGAGGTGGCCGCCGCGTTCAGGCGGGTGCCGAGCCTGCGCATGCTGAGCGCCTCGATGCCCTCCTCGTCCAGCAACCGGATTGCCTCGGCGACGATCTGCTCGCGGGTCAGGTGTTCCCGCTGCCGGGGCCGCGGCCGGCTCCATACCGAGGCGGTCGGCTTCTTGTCGGCTGGCATGCGGCCCCTCATCTCTGCTGTGCGTCGTCTCCCCGTCACGGTAGCGCACGCCGTGCGCACCTTGCGTACAGCGTTACGGCATGCGTACAGTGTTCACATCAAGAGAACGCCGTACGCAATGGGGTGGGAGCAGACATGTCGAACAACGTGAACTGGGACGAGCGGGGTAACTGGGACGCCACGGGCGACTGGGGGGCCAGGGACTCGGCGGGAAAGAAACTGGACCTCGCCCGCTGGCAGCAGCGCCTCGACGCACTGCGCGCCAAGCACCACGTCCCGGCCGCGTCCCTCGCGGTCCTCGTGGACGGAACCGTCCACGAGCTGGCCAGTGGAGTGCTGCACCGCGGCACGGGCGTGACGGCGACGACCGACTCGGTCTTCCAGATGGGCTCGATCGCCAAGGTCTACACCGCGACCCTGATCATGCAGCTCGCCGACGCGGGCCAACTGGACCTGGACGCACCGGTCGTGGACGTCCTGCCGGAGTTCTCGGTCGCCGACCCCGAGGTGACCAGGGCGATCACCACGCGCCAGCTGCTCAGCCACACCAGCGGCCTCACCTGCGACTTCACCTATGACAGCGGGCGCGGCGACGACTGCCTCGCCAAGTACGTCGAGGCAGCGAAGGGCGTGGCACTCGACTGCCCGCCCGGCGAGGCGCTCTCGTACAGCGGCATCGGGTACGTCGTGCTCGGCCGCATCATCGAGGTGCTGACCGGCAAGGTCTGGGACGAGGCACTGAAGGACCTGCTCTTCACCCCGCTCGGCCTCGACCACACGATGACGCTGCCCGAGGAGGCACTGCGGTTCCGCGCAGCGATGGGCCACCTGGGCGAGCCGGGCCAGGACCCGGAACCGGCGCCGTCCTGGGACCTGATGCCGCGCTCGGCGGGCCCGTACGGCCGGGTCCTCGCCACGGCCGGGGACCTCGCGCGGCTCGCGCGGATGCACCTCGCGGGCGGAGTGGCACAGGACGGTACCCGGGTGCTCTCCGAGGAGACCGTCGCGCTGATGCAGCGCCGGGTCGTGGACTCCCCCGACAAGTGGTCGGTCAGCGCGGACGGCTGGGGTCTGGGCTGGACCCTGTACGACTGGAACGGAATCCAGGGCTACGGCCACGACGGCGCCTCGATCGGGCAGTACGGCTATCTGCGCGTCGTCCCGTCGGCGGGCGTCGCGGTCGCGCTGCTCACCAACGGCGGCGGAGCGCGCGAGCTGTACGCGGCGCTCTACCGCGAACTCCTCGCCGAACTCGCCGGGGTGACGATGCCGGACGCCTTCGCCCCGCCGGCGGAGCCTCCCGTGGTCGACTTCGCGCCGCTCGTCGGCACGTACCGGCGCGAGGGCGTGATCATCACCGTGACCGAGCGCGACGGTGCGGGGCACATGGTGTACGAGTTCGTCGACGGCATGAAGGACTTCTCCGAACCCCTGGATATCGATCTGGTGCCGGTGACGGAGACGGTCTTCGCCGGTACGGGGGTGGGCGCGGCGTTCAGCGAGGACTACATGCCCGTGATCTTCTCCACGCTGCTGGACGGCACCGGGTGCGTGTACATCGGGATGCGCTGCGGCCCCAAGGTCGCGTAGCACGGCCGCACCGCGCGAAGCCGGCCCGCATTCCGGTGAATCCGCGTGAGCCGCTGCCGGAACGGCCCGGGTCAAAAACGGATAGGCGCGCCACCGGGCCGGACATAGTCTGCGGGCTGTGACGGTGAGATATGTGCTGGACGGCAGTGAGGTCAAGACGCTGGAGGACTTCTGGCGGGTCGCCGGCGAAAGCATCGGCTGCGGCGGCTACTTCGGCCGCAACCTCGATGCCTTCGCGGACTGCCTCCGAGGCGGTTTCGGGACACCGGACGACGGCGACTTCGTGATCGAGTGGCGTGATCACGAAGCCTCCCGCCGGAGCCTCGGACACGATGAAACCGCTCGCCAGCTCGAGAAATGGCTCGTCCGCTGTCATCCGACGAACAAGGACCGCATGGCCGCCAGGCTTGCGGAGGCCCGTGCCGGGCGTGGCCCGACCGCCTTCGACTGGCTGGTCGAGATCATCGAAGAGGAACTTCCGGGCGGCCTGCGCCTTCTTTGACCGTGCGGACGGGTCACGCAGCTCTCCCTGCCGCTGGCCTCGTCGAGGGCCGCGGATCGAGACCCATGGGAGACCAAGTGCGGCAGGGACGAAGCTGCGTCACGCGTCACGCGTCACGCGTCACGCGTCGCCGGTGGGCCGGGGGCTGTCCTGATCCGGGAAGAGGGCGGCGGCGACATGGTGCGTGTCGGCGTATTCGATGACGGAGGTGATCTTGCCGTCGCGGACGGTGAAGATGCCGAGGCAGCGGTTGTCGTAGCGGCCGCCGTGCACGGTCGTGGCCTTCGAGGTCCATTCCGCCACCACGCGGTCGTTCTCGGCGACGGTGCTGACCAGGGCTATTTCCAGGGTGCCGGGGACGAAGGCGGGTCCCATGCCGCCGAGGAAGTCGTTGATGATCGCGTCGCGGCCGTGCCACACCTTGGAGACCGGCAGGCTGCCCGGGTAGTGCCAGGTCGCGTCCTCGGCGAAGCTGTCGTGGATGACATCGGCGTCGCCGTCGCGCACGGCCTCGACGTAGCGGATGACGACGGTCCGGGGGTCGGTGGTGACGTTCATGGTGGTCATGGTCATGCTCCTTGGGTTGCTGTGCGGAGTTCGCGGTCGGGGAAGGGGGCGGGGGAAGGGAGTTCGGGGTTCAGGGTTCAGGGCAGGGTGAGGACGGCCTTGCCGCGGATGCGGCGGTCGCGCAGGTCCGTGAGGGTGGTCGCGGTGTCGGCCCAGTCCGTGACGCGGCCGATCTCCGGGTGCAGACGGCCCTGCTGGGTCAGCCGGACCAGCGCTGCCAGGTCGTCGTCGAGGCGGGAGTCCGCGTCCAGATAGTGGAAGTGGCGGATGACGGCCGATTCGGGGCCCTTGAAGAAGTCGAAGAAGTCGAGCGTGGCGGGCGTACGGCTGGCCTGGCCGAACCAGACGAGCGTGCCGCGCCTGGCGAGCCGCGCCAGGGCGAGCGGGAGGGCCCGGCCGCCGGTCGACTCCAGCACGACGTCGTAGGGGCCACGGGCGTCGGCGACGTCGTGGACGACTTCGGCGCCGAGCTCGGCCAGCCGGGCGCCGCGTTCGGCGTCCCGGGTCACGGCGGTGACCTGCGCCCCCGCCGCGGCCGCGAGTTCGGTCACGTAGTGGCCCACGCCGCCGGACGCACCGGTCAGCAGGACGCGCCGGCCCGGCACGGGCCCGGCGACCCGCAGCAGCCGCAACGCGGTGAGCCCGGCCAGCGGCAGCGCCGCGCCCTCGAGCACGGAGACGCCGTCCGGCAGTACCGCGAGGGCGTCCGTCGGCACCGCCACGTACTCCGCCCAGCCGCCCGCCATGGGGTGGCCGACGACCCGGGTGATCCCGGACGGTCCGCTTCCGTCGGCGGCCGGCTGGACGACCAGCCCCGCGATGTCCTTGCCCGGCCGCTCGCCGGGCACCGGCTTTTCCAGCTTGAACGTCTCGCCCCGGTTGACCGAGAACGCCTCGACCTTCACCAGCGCCTCATGCGGGCGCGGCGCCGGCTCCGGGACGTCGGCGAGTACGACCGGTTCGGCCGGATCCCCGGTCGGTATCAGGGCTTTCATCGTGGTCCTCTCCTCGGTGATCTCCGGGGCCGTCCGTGGTGTGGTGCCCGGTCCGGCGCCCGGTGCGGCGTCGAGGACCATCTGACCGGGTGGCGGTGTGGCCCCGCCAACAACGAAGCCGCCAGGCCGACAACGTTCGGTTGTCGCATAAGGTCAGCGCCATGGATCTCGACCTCGCCCTCGTCCGCGCGTTCACCACGACCGCCGGAACGCTGCACTTCGGACGGGCGGCCGGGGAGCTGAACACCAGTCAGCAGGCGCTGTCCAAACGCATCGCGCGGCTGGAGGAGCTGCTGACCGTCCGGCTGTTCGAGCGCGAGGGCGGCGTCCGGCTGACCGAGGCGGGCGAACGGTTCCTGCCGGCCGCGCACGAGGCGTTGACGGCGGGTGAGCGCGCGATCGCGGCGGTGTGCGGCGCCGGGTCCGTCGTACGGATCGACACCTGGGGGCACCTCTACGCCCCGATGCGCACCGTCGCCCAGGCCGTGCAGGCGCTCGGGCCGGTGCGGCTGGAGCCCGGCCACGGACGCGACTGGCCCTCGGTCGCGCAGGCGCTGCTGCGCGGCGACACCGACCTGGGTCTCGGCCGGGTGCACCCGCTGCCCGGCGGCCGCGACGCGGAGCTGACCCAGCGGCTGGTGCGGCTCGAACCGGTCGACGCACTGGTCGGACCGTCCCACCCGCTGGCCGGCGCGGACGCGCTGCGCCCGGCCGACCTGCGCGACAGCACCCTGTGGTGCCCCGCCGAACTGACCCGCCTGGACTTCCTCCGCCGCTTCGCCGACCACTTCGCCCTCACCCGGCGGCAGGACGGCCCCAACCTGGGCCCGGACCACCTCGTTCAGCACCTCCGCGACGACGCCGGGTCCTTCACCCTCTTCCCCGCCGACGCACCGCTGCCCGACCACGCGGGCCTGCGGGCCATCCCGCTCGTCGAGCCGACCCCGCTGTACGCCTGGTCGCTGGCCTGGCGCGAGTCCGCCCGCCACCCGCAGCTCGACACCCTGCTGCGCGGCTTCACCGAAACCGGCCGCTCGCGGCGCTGGCTGGACTACGACCCCCAGCGCGACTGGCTCCCGGACACCGACCACGTGAAGCTCGCGGGCCGCACCCCTTAGTCGGACCCGGGGCTCTCCCCGTCTCCTCGGCCCGCCCGGACCGTGGCTCGGGCGCGGGCACGGGCGTACCCGTGCGATACCGGTCCCTGCCTTCACCGCCAAGTACCTTCCACGCAGGCGCTGTTGGCCCCGTACCCGCGGACGCGGCGAGCGTGTTCGTCACATCGTCACCCGGCGGACCCTGCGTCGGGACGCGAAGAAGGACGCCCGCTTGCGGGACGAACTGGACCGGCTGCGCCGCGCGGTTACCCAACCGGGCGGGGCCGCCCTCGAGGCGACCCCGCCCGGGCCGGTCCACGCCACGCCACCATCGGTCACCACCCGTTCGTGCGGTCCACGGCCGAGGCGTACGCGTCCCGCGCGCTCCGTGGGCCGTCAGGCGCCGCCCGCAGCGGGCACGAGGCGGGTGAAGGAGACCGGGAGGCGTTCCGGGCCGCGCAGGATGGCGTTCTCCCGGTAGGGCGGGGGGTCGGCAACGAGGCGGGGGGACTCCAGGCGGCGGGCGAGCGCCGTCAGGGCGATCCCCGCCTCGGCACGGGCGAGGGTGGCGCCGATGCAGTAGTGGATGCCGCCGCCGAACCCGAGATGGGCGTTGTCGGGACGGTCGGGTACGAACCGGCCCGGGTCCGCGAAGCGCCGCGGGTCACGGTTGCCGGCGGCGAGGAGCAGGCGGATGCGTGACCCCTTGGGGATGGTGGTGCCGGAGACGTCGATGTCGGCCAGGGTGCTGCGTCCGGACATCTGTACCGGCGGGTCGTAGCGCAGCACCTCCTCCACGAGCGGAGTGGCGAGATCGGGATCGGTGCGCAGCCGGGCAAGGGCTTCGGGGTGCCGCAGCAGAGCGAGGGTGCCGTTGGCGATGAGGTTGACGGTGGTCTCGTGGCCGGCGATGAGCAGCAGGCCGAGCGTGACGCGGAGGTCCACGGGGTCCATGGGGCCTTCGGGGCCCTGGCCGTGCATCAGGCCGGAGAGCAGGTCGTCACCGGGGGCGACGGCGCCGTGCCGCGCGATGAGCCCTTCGAGGTACTGCTGCAACTCGGCCCGCGCCGCCAGGAGTTCGCGGATCTCGTCCTCGGTCTGGGTGTCGATGGGGTCCAGACCCCGGGTGAGCCGACGGGCGAGGCTGCCGAAGAGGGACTCGTCCTCGCGCGGTACGCCGAGCAGTTCACAGATGACGGTGACGGGCAGGGGGTAGGCCAGGTCGGCGACGACGTCCAGCTGTCCCGGCCGCTCGCTGGTGTGCGCGTCGAGCAGCCCGGTGACGAGCGCGTCGATGTGGTCGCGCATGCCCATGACGCGGGGGACGAACTGCTGGGTGACCAGGCGGCGCAGCTGGTCGTGGCGGGGCGGGTCCTCCACCAGCAGGCTCTTGCGGATCGGCCGCTGGTGTTCCGGGGGGAGCCGGTCGGCGCTGATGCGGGGGTCGCGCAGCAGCAGGCTGATCTCGCGGTGACCGCTGACCAGCCAGGTCCCGTCGTCCATGCGCACGACCGGCTGCCGGAGCAACTGCTCGTAGTGGGGGTAGGGGTCGGCCCGGTGCTCGTGGCGGAGGGCCTGGGTGAACAGGTCCGAGGCGGTGTGCCGGTGCGTGGTCGAGGTAGCGGTGGAGGTCGTGGTCGAGGTCGTGGTTGAAGTCATGGTGGAGCTCCCTCACTCGTGTCCGGCCAGGGCGGAAGGGATGGAAGGGGTGGAAGGGGCGGGCGATATGGACGGGATGGACGGACCCGGCGCGAACGCAGCGCCGGCGGGCCGGGGGAACTCCGCGTCGAGCGGGTCGAGCCGTTCCGGTCCGTCGGCGGCGTTGAGCTCCGGAGGGAAAGGCGCTCCGGCCTCGATCAGGGCGGCGTATCCGTCCAGTACACGGGGGGAGTCCACCGCGACGGCGGCCACCATGCGGCCGCGCCGGCCGTACGCGGCCACGAAGCGCCGCTGGTCGAGCGAGCCCTGGGTGACGACGACCTGATCGGCCTGCGCCGGCAGCCCCAGGCACTTGAGGTTGACCCCGAACTGGTTGGACCAGAACGCCGGCAGGGGGCGATGCGCACGAGGCGACCGTGACCCGTGGGTCATGTTGTGTGCGGCGGTACGGGCCTGCGCGACGGCGTTGTCCCAGTGGTCCAGGCACAGCAGTTGCCCGGGGTAGAGCGGGTGCGGCCAGCGGGCGATGTCACCGGCGACGAAGACGTCCGGCACCGGTGTTCCGTCGTCGGACAGGGCCCGGCAGGCGTTGTCGCACTCCACACCGCGGACGTCCGCCGCCAGCCCGGAGCCGGTCAGCCACTCGGTGTTGGCGAGGGCGCCGGTGGCGACGACGGCCACCTCGGCCTCCACCAGGGTCCCGTCGGACAGGGCCGCGCGCCGCAACCAGCCGTGGGCGTCGCCCTCCAGTGCCTGGACCGTGGTGCCGAGCCGCAGGTCCACCCCGGCGTCGCGGTACCAGCCGGTCACGGAACGGCCGATGACACCGCCCAGTGCGCTCGCCAACGGGCCGCCGCCGCGCTGGGTCACCGTCACCTCGAGGCCCAGGTCGCGGCAGGACGAGGCGACCTCGCCGCCGGTGAATCCGGCGCCGATCACCAGCACCCGGCCCGGCCCGGCGGCGAGTGCCGCGCGCAGCCGGTCGGCGTCGTCGCGGGACCGCAGCAGATGCACCCCGTCCAGGGCACCGCCCTGCCGCTGGGGCCAGGGCCGGGCCCGGGTGCCGGTGGCGATCAGCAGCCGGTCGTACGGAACCTCCCGCCCGTCGGCCCGCGTCACCCGGCGTTCGCGCAGGTCAACGCCGCTCGCGGGGGTGCCGAGCAGCCAACGGGCGTCGATGTTGCGCACCCGGGGCAGCACGGTGTGGTCGGTGGACAGCCAGCCGGACAGGACCGCCTTCGACAGCGGCGGGCGGTCGTAGGGCGCGTGCGGTTCGTCGCCGATGAGGGTGAGTTCGCCGTCGAACCCCTCGTCGCGCAGCGCCTCGGCGGCGCGCAGCCCGGCCAGGGAGGCGCCGACCACGACGATGCGCCCGGGGCCGTTCATCGTTCACTCTGCGTGGTCAGGGGCGCGGCCTCGGTGGCCCTGCCCAGGGTGATGGCCTGTACGGGACACGCCGCGGCGGCCCGCTCGACCTCGCGGCGCGTACGGGGATCGGGCGCGTAGTCGTATTCCACGGCCTCCTCACCGTGGAACCGGAAGACGTCCGGCGCGGCGTAGACGCACTGTCCGTAGCTCTGGCATCGATTGAGATCCACGACGAGCCGGAGCTCGGCGGGTGGCGAATCGGTGCACATCTTTCGCTCTCCTCCCAGGTCAGCGGGGTACGGCGGCACGTTCTGCGGCTCGGTCCGCGGACCTCTCCGCGATCGTCGGGGGCGTCTCGGGACCGCCCGCGGATCCCATCGCCGCAACCGCCATTCAGATAGCAACCACTATTTGGACTGTACACGCTATCGGCGCATTGACATAGTCATCACTATTTGAATAGCATGAGCAACATGAGTACCGAGCGTGATGAACATGCTGAACCCGTGCGGCAGCGACTCACCCGCGCGGAGGCCAAGGCCCGCACCCGGCGGCTGCTGCTGGACGCGGCGGCCCGGGTCTTCGCCCGTAAGGGCTTCGCCGGTGCCTCGGTGGAGGAGATCGCCGAGTCCGCGGGCTTCTCCATCGGTGCGCTGTACTCCAACTTCGGCGGCAAGGAGGCCCTCTTCCTGGAGCTGATGGCCGAACGCGGTCTGGGCCGCGTCGCCGAGGCCGCCCAGACCCTCGACCGCCACGAGGCGGGCACCGGGGAGGCCGCCGCCGAGCTGGGCCGCCTGCTGGTGCACGTCGCCGACAAGGACACCGACTTCGCACCCCTCCAGGCCGAGTTCTGGCTCTACGCGGTACGCAACCCCCACGTCCTCGACACGATGGCCGACGCCCTGCGCGAACCGCGTCAGGCGCTGGAAGGCCTGATCGACACCTGGCTCGCCGAGCAGGGCGCCCCGTCCGAGGTCCCCACCGACTCCGTGGCCACCGTGGTGGTGGCGCTGTTCCAGGGGCTGGTGCGCCTGCGGCGCGTCGATCCGGACAGCGTTCCCGAAGAGCTCTTCGGCCAGGCCCTGCGCTGGCTGTTCAGCGGCATCGGTGCGGGCCCCGCACCGGCCCGTCCCGCCGACCAGGACTGAGCGGCACTCACCGGCACGGCTTCCTGGATCGCCCCGCGGTCCGCCACCAACGGCGGGCGTCCCGTGCGCCACTGCCACGGCAGGGCCCCGATCGCCCGCAACTCCTCCCGCAAGGAGCCGCATTCATGAACCCGAACCCGCAACGGCCATCAGCTGCCCGGGGCATCCGCAGGGGCTACGTGGTGGCCGGGGCGGTCCTCGCCTTCATGTGGCTGGGAGAGGCCAACGAGCCGGCCTGGGCCCACGCCGTCCGCGCCGCCTTCCTCCTGCTGCTCATACCGCCGCTGCTGCTGCGGACCAACCGCCGCCTCACCGCCGCGTTTTACGAGTCCGCGCACCCCGGCCCGGCGCTCGCCCGGCTGATCGCGGCCCGGATCCTCATCGTCTCGGCGGCCCTCGTCGCCGGCGCCCTCCTCGGCCACCTGATGGACCCGCACACCGCCCACGACACCACGGCGCTCGGCATCCGCATCCTCTGCGTCCTGCTGACCATCCCGCTGCAGATCCGCGCCGCCCACCGCGCACGGGCCGGGGGTGTGCACCCCTCGGCCCGCCCCACCTTGTCGGCACCCCGGGTCATCTGCGCCAAGCTGGGCCTCATCGCCGCCGCGCTGCTGGCCCAGATGCTGATCGATCCCTACGTGGCCAACGCCCAGGTGCTGACCGCCGCGGCCATCGCCGTCACCGTGACCGTCCTGGGGCCCAGGGTCCACGCCAAGCTGCTGATCGCCCCCACCCCCCGGACGACCGGGCAGCCGAGCCCGGCCCGGGCGACAACGTGACCGGGCAGGACCTCGTGCGGGCGACCGTCTCGGCCACCCGCCCCTGACGGCCGGCCCGTCGGTCCCGCCGCCAGGGGATCCCGTGCTGAGTCATCGCCGGCGTCACCGCTGCCGGGGCACCCGGTTCACCAGAACGAAAGCGCCGGCCTGGCCGCGGCCCTGTACGAGTCGCTCAGGGCGCCGGATGGGGCTTCCAGGGGCGGACGAAGTCGGACAGGGCGCGCTGCGCGGCCGGGGCGATCACCTGGTAGTTGACCGGGGTGCCCGCCGGGTGAAGGAAGTGGTCGAGGCCGGGCAGGATCCGTAGCCCGGGACCGGTGGTGTGGGCCGCGGCCAAGGCCGCGACCAGTGGCGTCAGGGTCCGGCACGGCACGTTGGTGTCCGCGGTGCCACAGGTGATCAGTACGCGGGTGCCAGGGACGACGCCTCGGGCGATGTCCGGCGGATAGAGGACGTCGTCGCTGCGGACGAAGGCGGCGTTGTGCGGACCGAGCGCCGCGGTGAGAAAGGAAGCGATGAAGGGCAGCAGCCTCGACGTTTCCACCGGACGTCCGGCACGGAAGTCCGCGATGGCCTGGGCCAGGCCCTCCTTGTTCAACTCCGCCTGCCCGGGCCAGAGTTCGCCCGCCCTGACCTGCCGGTCCAAGTCGTCCGCGAGCTGACGGCCGAGCGCGTTCAGGAGCCGGGTGTCCTGCGGGGCGATGAGCGCCAGCCCGGCGGGCTTCGGCCGTACGGCGTGGTCGACGAGCAGCGCCTGGAGGCCTCCCTCGCTGTGCCCGACGACGATCAGCTTGTGCGAGTCGGCCTCGGGCTGGGCGCGCAGGGCGTTGTACGCGGCGACAGCCTGGTCGGTGTACGCGGTCATGTCGAGGCTGTCGGAGTTCTTGTACCGGCCATATCCGGTACGGCCCGTGCCGTATTTGTCGAAGCGCAGGCTCATCACACCGTCATCGCCAAGGGCGTTCGCGAGCAGGGCGAGGGTGTGCGGTCTGATCTCAGGCGGCTGGTCGCCGTTGCGGTCCGTCGGGCCGCTGCCGGGGAGCAACAGGGCGGCGGCAAGTTTTTGGCCCGCGAGATGGGCGGGGATGTGCACGGTGCCGTATGTGGTGGCGCCGTCGACGGTGAACTCCACCTGGCGATCACTGGCGGGTATCACGGCCGTGGAACGGGCCGCCGTGGCCGCGGTCGCCGTCACCACGGCCGTCCCCGACACCGGTCCGGCCGCGGTGACGGCGACCGCGGCCATGAGCACGGCCAGTACGCGGCGCCGCCAGGCGCCGGTGCTCACGGGCGGTCGGCTGCTCCTGTGCCGGGTACGGAGCGCGACGCCGACGACGATGGCGAGACCGAGCAGCACCGGCAGCACCGCGAGCACCGGCGACAGCGGCTGGTCGGCGTGCCGGATCGGCCAGGTTATTGGTATGGCCGCGTTGACCAGTAGCGTTCCGCTGTTCATAACGCCGAATCTCCTACCTCCGCACCGTGGCCCGCGCCGCCTGCGGCACATGCGGATGGCCTGAACGAGGTCAGTACGGCCCCGCAGCTGTCCAGAACCGTCGGATCGCCGACGCCATGGGCAACCGCTTCGGCGAGCAGCGTCCGCAGCCGTGTCTCCCACTCGTCGGCGAAACCGGGCTCCGGCGGACCGCTGCGCGCGTCGCGTTGCACCAGGGCGCCGCTCTTGCGGTTGATCCGCAGCAGGCCCTCCCGCCGTAGCAGGTCATACGCCTTGTTCACGGTGTGGAAATTGATGCCCAGATCGACGGCGAGCTGCCGGGTCGAGGGCAGGGAACTGCCTTCGAGCAGTTCACCGGACGCGATGGCCTCAACGATCCGGTTCCGGATCTGCTGGTAGATCGGGACCTCGCTGCTCAGATCGAGGCTGAGGATCACGTTCCGGCTCCCATTGTCGGGCTGTTATATCTTTTATAGAACAGTAAAGCGGTCTGCGGGGGCGGTGAGGCCGTTAAGGACGCGACAAAATTTCGGTGAGGGCTTGCGGTTCTGCGTCGGCCCTGGGCCGGTCGGGATGGTCACCGCCGCGGCCGGGGCGAGGTCCGGTTCTCCCCGATCGAGCGCCGAGCCTCCACCGACCGTGGCTTCACGCGGCACCTTCCGGCCCATCCGCGACCTCCCCGCCCGAGCCGCCGAGCCGCCGAGCCGTCAACCGGAAAACGCACTCGCGAGCCGGGGCCCTCACGGACGACCATGGGCCGCATGAGCGATGAACCCGCACGATGGACCCGGGCAACTGTCTACCCCGACATGTGGGTTGACCCGGACGACGACCCCCGCGACGGTGCCAGTCCGGACGGCGAGCTTGCGACGCTGCTGGACTTCCTGTCGGGCTACCGCATGACCCTGCGCATGAAGTGCGAGGGTCTGGACGCGGAGCAACTGGCCCGTCGTTCGGTTCCGCCGTCGACGATGTCGCTGCTCGGCCTGCTGCGGCACCTCGCCGAGGCGGAACGGGACTGGTTCAACTGGATCAGCGACGATGATCCGCTGCCGAAGCTGTACGGCGAGCGCGACGGGGACTTCGACGGAGCCGTCGGCGAACAGGCCGAGGTCGACGCCGCGTACGCCGATCTGGAGCGCGAGCAGGCCGCCACCGACGCCGCGCTGGCCGAGCACCCGGATCTGGGCGAGCGTCTGCGGAAGGACGGGATCGCCGTGCGGGAGCTGATGGTGCACAGGATCGAGGAGTACGCCCGTCACTGCGGGCACGCCGATCTGTTGCGCGAGTGCATCGACGGAAGGGTGGGCCAGTGACGAGGGCCGGGGGTACATCCGTCGCCGGACTCCCGAAGTAGTCAGACCTCACACACCGTCCGACGGCGCCGGTCTCCGCGCCGTCGGACGGATGGGACGCGTACCCCGCCCTGCCGCATCGGTGAAACGGTGTGGTTCGAGATCGAACTTGTCGTATATGCTGCGGCGAATTTTCAAAACTTCATGCTCAAAGGGCGGGGGATTTCCGGAATGCGCAAGGTGTCGCAGGCCATGGTGAGTGCGATGGTCGCGATGAGCGTCCTCGGCGGCTGCTCGTTCGGCGGAGGCGAGGGCGGGGACGAGAAGAAGAAGGCCCCCGAGAAGAAGCTTGGCGACAAGGGCACGGCGTGCGTACTGCCGGTGCACTTCACCCTCGCGACGTCCTGGAAGGCGGAGGCCATCACGCAGGCAACGGTGGACCAGATGGGTCCGCTCGGCCATCAGGGACCGCTCACGCCCGCCTGCGAGCTCGACGCCAAGCCCGCCGGGAACATCGGGTTCCTCACCGTGTGGTCCGGCACCAAGGGCGCCGCAGCGCCCGGCGGCACCTCCCGCGCCCTGATGAAGGAGTTCGTCGCCGCCGAGCACTTCGAGAGCAAGCTCAAGCTCCGCGAGGTCAAGGCCGGTGGTCTGTCCGCCACCGAGGCCAGCTACACCGTCGCCGACCCGTCCGCCGGCGAGGTCAGGCCCGAACGCGCGCTGGCAGTGATGACCAAGCACGGTGGCGTGGTCCTCCATCTCGGAGGGCTCGACGCGGACGAGCACAAGGCGATGCTTCCGGCGTTCGAGCTGGCCAAGAAGTCCCTCGGCCTGACCTCCTGACTCCTGGCCTCCGCACTCCTGACTCCTGGCCTCCGCGTGCGCTTCATCGCGACAACAACGGTGACGGGCCACAGGAGACCCAGGCGACGGGCAATGGCGCCCCGACGGCAAGAACTGCGCGCGCCGGCCCGGCCGGACCTCCCTCCGGCCGGGCCGTCGCATGCCGTCATCGGGGGCGGGGCGCCGGGCTACGAACCGGCCTTGCGCTTGTTCCACACGTCCACGCCGACCGCGGCGAGCAGCACCAGGCCCTTGATGACCTGCTGCCAGTCGGTGCCGACGCCCACGAGGTTCATGCCGTTGTTGAGGACGCCGAGCACCAGGCCGCCGATGACGGCACCGAGGACCGTGCCGACGCCGCCGCTCATCGACGCCCCGCCGATGAACGCCGCCGCGATGGCCTCCAGCTCGAAGTTGAGGCCGGCCTGCGGGGTGCCGGAGTTGAGCCGGGCCGCGAAGACACAGCCGGCGAGGGCCGCCAGGACGCCCATGTTGACGAAGACGAAGAAGGTGACGCGCTTGTCCTTGACGCCCGACAGCTTCGCCGCGGCCTTGTTGCCGCCGAGCGCATAGACGTGCCGGCCCACGACCGCATTGCGCATGACATAGCCGAGGCCGAGCAGCAGTCCGCTCACGATCAGCATGATCACGGGCATGCCGTGCCAGCTCGCCAGGGTCAGCGTGAACGCCAGCACCGCCGCCCCGATGGCCACGCACTTGAGGATCCAGAGGGTGCGCGGCAGCACCTCCAGTTCGTAGGAGCGCTGACGGCGGCGGTCGCGGACCTCGCGCAGCAGCAGAAGCGCGATCACCAGGAGGCCGATCAGCAGCGTCGGGTTGTGGTACGGGCCGATCGCCTGTGTCTTCAGCTCGATGAAGCCCAGGTCGAGGTGGAGATCGAAGGGCAACGGGATGCTCCAGGCCGGGCCCGCCTCCGGTACGACGCCCTTGGCGAGGTTCTGGAAAGCCTCTGGGAACGGGGAAAGGGACTGGCCCGCCAGGGTGATCTGCGTCAGGCCGCGGAAGAGCAGCATCCCGGCGAGGGTCACGATGAACGACGGGATGCCGAGGTAGGCGATGAAGAAGCCCTGCCAGGCGCCCGCCACCGCGCCGATGAGCAACGAGAGGGCCAGTGCCAGGCCCCAGGGCAGCTCGTGTTCGATCATCATGACGGCCGATATCGCGCCGACGAACGCGGCGACCGAGCCGACCGACAGATCGATATGGCCCGCGATGATGACGACCATCATGCCCATGGCCAGGATGAGGATGTAGCCGTTCTGCTGCAGCAGGTTGGAGATGTTGCCCGGGCGCAGCAGCGCGCCGTCCGTCCAGAACCCGAAGAGCAGCACGATGAGGGCCAGCGCGGAGAGCATGCCGTACTGGCGCATATTGGTGCGCAGCCCGTGCAGCAGCAGCGCACCGGTCGACGGCGGCGGCGCCGCTCCGGTGGCCGCGTCCTCGGGCGGTGTGGTCGTGGTCGTCATGACAGGGGCCTCAGCTTCTGTTCATGGTCATATGACGCATCAGGACTTCCTGGGTGGCGTCGGCCCGCTCGACCTCACCGGTGAGGCGGCCCTCGGCCATCGTGTAGATCCGGTCGCACATCCCGAGCAGCTCGGGCAGTTCGGAGGAGATGATCAGCACCGCCTTGCCCTGCGCGGCGAGCCGGTCGATCACGGTGTAGATCTCGTACTTGGCACCGACGTCGATGCCACGGGTCGGCTCGTCGAGGATCAGCACCTCGGGGTCCGCGTGAATCCACTTGCCGAGCACGACCTTCTGCTGGTTGCCGCCGGAGAGCCGGCCCACCCGCTCGAAGACCGTGGGCGCCTTGATGTTCATCGACGAGCGGTAGCGCTCCGCGACGGACCGCTCGCGGTGCTCGTCGACGGCGCCCCGGCGCACCATGCCCGGCAGCGACGCCAGGGAGATGTTGCGGTGGATGGTGTCGATCAGGTTCAGGCCGTACTGCTTGCGGTCCTCGGTGACGTACGCGATCCCGGCGGCGACCGCGGCGGGCACCGTCCCGGTGTGCACCTCGCGCCCGCCGACCTCGACCGTTCCGGAGACATAACTCCCGTACGAGCGGCCGAAGACGGACATGGCGAGCTCGGTGCGGCCCGCGCCCATCAGCCCGGCGACGCCGACGATCTCGCCGCGCCGCACGGTCAGCGACACGTCGTCGACCACCGTGCGCTGCCGGTCGACGGGATGGCGCACCGTCCAGCCCTTGACGCGCAGGGCGACCTCGCCCGCGTCCGCGCCCTCGTAGCGGGTCCGCTCGGGATAGCGGTGGTCGAGGTCGCGGCCGACCATGCCGCGGATGATCCGGTCCTCGGACACCTCCGGCGCGGCGCCCGGGGAGGCGCGGACGGCGAGCGTCTCGATGGTCCGCCCGTCGCGCAGGATCGTCACCGAGTCGGCGACGGCCCTGATCTCGCCGAGCTTGTGCGAGATGACGATGGCGGCGATGCCCTGGGCGCGCAGCTCCAGGATCAGGTCGAGGAGCTTCGCGCTGTCCTCGTCGTTGAGTGCCGCGGTCGGCTCGTCGAGGATGAGCAGCTTCACCTCCTTCGCCAGGGCCTTGGCGATCTCCACCAACTGCTGTTTCCCGACGCCCAGTTCACTGACCGGGGTCCCGGGTTGCTCGCGCAGGCCGACCCGGGCGAGCAGTTTCGCCGCCCGGCGCAGGGTGCCGTTCCAGTCGATGAAGCCGCCGGAGGTCTGCTCGTTGCCGAGGAAGACGTTCTCCGCGATCGACAGATGGGGGACGAGCGCCAGCTCCTGGTGGATGATCACGATGCCGAGGCGTTCGCTCGCGCGGATGTCCTTGAACGCGACCGGCCGGCCCTCGAAGGAGATCTCGCCCTCGTAACTGCCGTGCGGATGCACCCCGCTGAGCACCTTCATCAGCGTCGACTTGCCCGCGCCGTTCTCCCCGCAGACGGCATGGACCTCGCCCGCGCGCACGGTCAGATCGACGTCGCTGAGCGCCGTCACGCCGGGGAAGGTCTTGGTGATGCCGCACATCCGCAGCACCGGGCCGGCGCCTTCGACGGTGGTGCCCGCGGCCCCGGTCACCTGAGCTGTCCCGCCGTGAAGTACCCCTCGTCCACGAGGAGTTGGGTGTTCTTCTCGTCGACGCTGACCGGGTCGAGGAGGTACGACGGGACGGTCTTGACGCCGTTGTCGTAGTCGGTGGTGTTGTTGACCTCGACCTTCTTGCCGGTGAGCGCGGCATCCCCCATCTGCACGGCCTGCTTGGCGAGCTTGCGGGTGTCCTTGAAGACGGTCTGCGTCTGCTCGCCGCGGATGATCGACTTCACCGACGCCAGTTCCGCGTCCTGGCCGGTGACCACCGGCAGCGGCTGGCTCTTGGTGCCGTAACCGGCACTCTGCAGCGCCGAGATGACGCCGATCGAGATGCCGTCGTACGGCGAGAGCACGGCGTCGAGCCGCTCTTGCCCGTAACTCTTGGTGATGATGTCGTCCATCCGCTTCTGCGCGCTCTCGCCGCTCCAGCGCAGCGTCGCCGCCTTGGCCATGCCGGTCTGCCCGCTGCGTACGACCAGCCGGCCGCTGTCGAAGTACGGGCGCAGCACCTTCATGGCGCCGTTCCAGAAGTACTTGGTGTTGTTGTCGTCCGGCGAGCCCGCGAACAGCTCGATGGTGTGGGACCTGCCGCCCTCTTCGGACCTGCCGGGCTTCTCGGGTCTGCCTGGCTTGCCGAGGTGCAGCTTGTCGACGATGTACTGGGCCTGGAGGCGGCCGACCCGCTCGTTGTCGAAGGACGCGTAGTAGTCGACGCTCTTGGTGCCCATGATGAGGCGGTCGTAGGAGATCACGGGGATGCCCGCTTCGTGGGCCTGCTCGAGCACGTCGGAGAGGGCGGAGCCGTCGATGGCCGCGACGACGAGCAGGCCGTCACCCTTCGTGATCATGCTCTCGATCTGGGCGACCTGGTTCTCCACCTTGTCGTCGCCGTACTGCAGATCTGTCCGGTATCCGGCCTTCCGGAACTGCTTGGCCATGTTCTCGCCGTCGGCGATCCACCGCTCCGAGGACTTCGTCGGCATGGCGAGGCCGACGGTGACGCCCTTGCCCTTCCCGGGTTTGTAGCGGCTGCCGCCCAGGGCCTCCTGGCCGCAGGCGGCGAGGGACAGGGCGAGCAGCCCGGCCACGGTCGCGGCGAGGGCGGCACGGCGGGTACGGGTGCGCATATCAGTCTCCTTCCGGAACGGGGAAGCGGCGCAGCTCACCGGGGTCGCGGGAGCCGAGCGGCGACATACCGCCGTCGGCGCCCAGCCGGGCGAGCAGGTCGAGGACCAGCCGGCCGCGCCGCACCCGTTCCCGGGCGCCGGCCAGAGCGGTCTCACGCAGTTGGGCGCCGTAGGGATAGATGCCGGGCGACTTGCTGAGCCCGAACTTCAGATACAGCGGCGCGCCGCGTCGGATCAGCTCGGCGGCCTCGTACATCCGCACAAAGCCGCCGAGGTCGTCGGGCGCCTCGACATACAGGTCCATCGGGGCGCGGCCGGCCCGGCGGATCTCGGTGAGGTGGTCGAGGGTGAGATCGGACGGCACGTTCAGGGAATCGGCGCCGAGGCGCTCGAAGACGATGTACGACGCCGGGTTGACCGGGCCGATGAGGGCCGACACCTTGAGGGTCGTGTCGGCGGGCAGCACGCCCGCCACGCGCAGCCGGTGCAGCGTCCACAGCACCCCCTCGTCGGCGACGAGCAGACACCGCACGCCCAACTCGGCGGCGCGCAGGGCGTCTTCGACGCAGCCCGCGAACGCATCATGGCCACGGGCGCGCAGCCCCGCGCCGCCCGAGTCGGTGCGGGTGGCGGCGCCGGTGTCCCAGGTGCCGCGCGGGCCGGTGAACAGGCACAGCTCGATATCGCGCTCGGCGCACGACTCGGCCATCTCGGTGATCTCGGTGTCCGTGAGCATCCACACGCCGCTGCCCTGGCTGATGCGGTGGATCGGCACATCGAGCCGTGAGCTCTCCTTGAGCACGGTGGCCAGCGCCTCGGGGCCCTCCACGGAGGGGATCTCGGTGCGCCAGGTGCCGCCGTCGGGGAAGGTGTGCGGCGAGGCGTCGGCGGGGTCGGTGCGGGGCGAGGGGTGACCGATGCGGTCGAGCGCTGCGCCGCCGGGCCTGCGCGGGGCGGCAGGGGCGATCGCGGACGGGCCGATCACGGAAGGGTCGATCACGAGACTCCAATGTTCGGTATTTCGGACGCGGTTCGGGCAGAAGGACATACGGCCGTGCGGGTCGTGGGTGTACGCCGGTACGGAGCGGGCGCGTGCTCCGTACCGGCGTACGTCTTCAGGGCCGGAGCAGCACCTTTCCGGCCGTCGGGTCCCCGCTGCCGACCAGGGCGACGGCCTCACCGAACCGTTCCAGCGGGAACTCGTGGGTGATCAACGGTGCGGGATCGAGCAGTCCTTGGGCGAACGCCCGCACCGCGTCCGACCAGGCGGACGAGGGGGCGCCGAAGACGCTGCGCACCTCCAGCTGGCTGAGCGACAGATGCACCGGGTCGATGCCCTCGGCGCCGGGTGCGAACATGCCGGTGAGGACGACCCGGCCGCCCCTGCGGGCGAGCCGGCAGGAGTCACCGGCCGTGGTGGGCGCACCGGCGGTCTCCACCACCAGATCGAAGCGGGCCACGAGCCCCTTGGCCTCGCCGGGCGTGCGCGCCCCGCTCGCGCCGAAGGCCAGGGCCTGCTTGCCGCGCGCGGACCGGGGATCGATCACGGTCAGTTCTCGCGGCGACGACGCGGCGAGCAGCTGCACCGCGAGCAGGCCGAGGGTGCCCGCGCCGACCACGGCGACCCGCTCGCCGGGCACCGGCCGCCCGGCCCGTACCGCCGCGGCGACCACGGCGGCCGGTTCGAGCAGCGCGGCGGCGCGCAGGTCCGCGTCGTCCGGCAGCAGGTGCAACAGGCGGGCGGGCAGCACGAGATGATCGGCGAAGGCGCCCGGCTCGGTGAACCCGGTCTCCGCATAGCCGTCGGTGCACAGGCTGGTCTCGCCGCACCGGCAGCGCTCGCAGGACCCGCACGCGCGGAACCCCTCGGCCACCGTCCTGCGCCCGACGAGCGCGCCGTCCACTCCCGCGCCGACGTCCTCGACGGTGCCGGACCATTCATGCCCGGGGATCACCGGGTAGCGGACGTAGGCGGCGTCGCGGTGCCCGTCGTACACCTCGCGATCGCTCATACAGATCCCGGCCGCCGCGACGCGCACCAAGACCTCGCCGGGGCCCGGCGCGGGCACCGTGCCGGACACCAGCCGGTGCCGTCCGGGGCGGTCGATGACCAGCGCGCGGCTCGCGGGGGGTGCCGTGGGGCCGGTCACCGGGGTTTCCTCTGCTCCCAGCCGTCGGCCCACAGGTCGAACCGGGCTTTCTGCTGCGGGAATTCCGCCGCCGCGTCCACGTCGAGCTCGACGCCGAGGCCCGGGGCGTGCGACACCTCGAAGCAGCCCGTGGCCGGGTCGACCCCGGGCGCCCCGCGCACCACCTTCTTGATCTCCGCGTCCGCGAAGTCGTTGAAGTGCTCGAGAACCTTGAAGTTGGGGGTGCAGGCGGCGAGCTGGAGGGAGGCCGCGGTCAGCACCGAGCCGCCGACGTTGTGCGGAGCCACCAGCACGTAGTGGGTCTCGGCCGTGGCCGCGAGCTTGCGGGTCTCCAGGATGCCGCCTATGTGGCCCAGGTCGGGCTGGATGATGTCGGCCGCCTGGGACTCGAACAGCTCGCGGAACTCGATCCGGTCATGGATCCGCTCACCCGTCGCGACCGGCAGATCCACCTTGTCGGCGACCTTTTTCAGCGCCTTGAGGTTCTCCGGCGGCACCGGCTCCTCCAGCCAGGCGGGCTCGAAGGGGGCGAGCTCGCGGGCGAGCCGGATCGCCGTGGCGGGCGCGAACCGGCCGTGCATCTCCAGCATCAGTTCGGTCTCGGGGCCGATCGCGTCGCGCACGGCCTCGATCAGCCCCACCGCGTACAGGGTCGCTTCGTGGTCCAGCTCCAGGTGACCGGTCCCGAACGGGTCGATCTTCAGGGCGCGGTAGCCGCGGGCCACGACCTCCTGGGCCGCCTGGTGATACGCCTCCGGGGTGCGCTCGGTGGTGTACCAGCCGTTGGCGTACGCCTTGACGCGGTCCGTCACCTTGCCGCCGAGCAGCTGCCAGACCGGTACGCCGAGCGCCTTGCCCTTGATGTCCCAGCACGCCGTCTCGATCACCGCGATGCCGGACATCACGATCTCCCCGGCCCGCCCGTAGTCGCCGTACTTCATGCGGCGCACCAGGTCTTCGACCGCGAACGGGTCGGAGCCGGCGATGTGATGGGCCTCCGCCTCGCGCAGATAGCCGATCAGGGCGTCGGTGTGCCCGAGCATCCTGGTCTCGCCGACCCCCGTGAGTCCCTCGTCGGTGTGGACCAGGACATACGTGAGGTTCCGCCAGGGAGTTCCGACGACGTGGGTGCTGATTCCGGTGATGCGCAAGGCAGTTGCCCTCTCGCGTGTTCGGTATTTCGTCAGCCGTTCGAGATCGTGGCGTGAACGTAAACAGGCCGTCCAAGGGGTGTCAATGGGTTGCGCGGAGGAGGGATCGTCGGTAGGACGATTGCCCGCCGAAGTGACCTGTGCTTAGCCTGTGTTCGTCATACCGGCAAGGGGCCGGGGTTTCGAACGAAGCAGAGGGGTGGGTGCGCACCCATGGGGCGACACGTTCCGGCAGTGACCCGGGCGCTGGACATACTGGAACTGTTCCTGGAAGGCGACGGCACGCTCTCGTCACCCGACATCGTGCGCAAGCTCCAACTACCGCGCACCACCGTGCACGAACTCGTCACCACGCTCACCGCCCGCTCCTACCTGGTGCCCGTCCCCGAACAGCCCGGCCGCTACCGCCTCGGAGTGCGCAACTACCAGCTCGGCAGCCGGTACGCGGAGAAGCTCGACCTCGCCGCCGAAGGCCAGCGCGTGGCCCGCGAGGTCGCCGAGACCTGCGACGAGACCGTGCACGTCGCGATCCTTGAGGACGTGGACGTCATCTACATCGCCAAGGTCGACTCCATCCACGCCGTACGCATGGTCTCGGCCACCGGCCGCAGACTGCCCGCCCACTGCACCTCCGTGGGCAAGATGTTGCTCGCCTCGCTCGCCGACGACGAGCTGGAGGCCCGCCTGGAGGAGTGCGAGGAGCTGGTGGCCCTCACCCCGAACAGCATCACCGACTCCGACGCGCTGCGCGAGGAGCTCGCCGAGATCAGGATGGCGGGCACCGCCGTCGAGCACCGCGAGGCCAACCCGGACGTCAGCTGTGTCGCCGCCCCGGTCAGGGACGCCTCCGGCGCGGTCGTCGCGGCCCTGTCCATCTCCGTTCCCATGGTGCGCTGGAGCGAGGAGCGGGAGCGCGCACTGAGCGAGCTGGCCGTGAAGGGCGCCGGCGACCTGTCCGTCAGCCTGGGCTACCGGGGCAACTGGTGAGGGCCGAACTCGCGGTACGCGCATCGGCCGAGCTCGGCGAGGGCCCGACCTGGGACACCGCCGCGCGCCGGCTGATCTGGGTGGACATCCTCGGCTCCCGCGTCCACACCTGGGACCCGGCCACCGGCCGCCGCACGGTCATGGCCACCGAGCAGCACGTCGGCGCCGCCAAGCCGCGCGCCGGGGGCGGCCTGGTGGTCAACCTCCGGGACGGCATCGGCCTGTACGACGCCGGGGGCGCGTTCACCTGGCTGGTACGGGACGCGGTGCCGGGCCGCCGCGGCAACGACGCCGCCGTCGCACCCGACGGTGCCCTGTGGGCGGGCACCATGCGCTACGACGAGTCGCCCGGCGGCGGCACCCTCACCCGTGTCGCGCCCGACGGCACCGCCGCCGTACTCCTCGACGACGTTGCGGTCAGCAACGGCACCGGCTGGAGCCCGGACGGCACCCGTGTCTACTACGTCGACAGCCCCACCCGGCGCATCGACACGCTCCGCGTCGAGGGCCAACACATCGTCGAGCGGCGGGAGTTCGCGGCCATCGAGCCCGGCGCGGGCTTCCCCGACGGGCTCACCGTCGACGCCGACGGCGGTGTCTGGGTCGCCCTGTGGGACGGCGGCCAGGTCCGCCGCTACACCCGGGACGGCCGTCTGGACCGGACGGTGCGGCTGCCCGTACCGCGCCCCACCGCCTGCGCCTTCGGCGGCCCGGACCTGCGCGACCTGTACATCACCACGGCCCGCACCGGCCAGAGCCGCCCGCATCCGCTCGCCGGATCGCTCCTGGTGCTGCCGGACGCGGGCCACGGGACGGCCGGCATTCCCTTTGCGGGCTGAGCCGGGACGCGGGGGCGGGGACCGCAGCGCGGCATCGGGCAGGCGCCCCTTGAGTGCACCCGAACGGACCGCCGCACGACGCCACGGCCGAGCTCCGGGCGTTCTTCTGGCGTTCTTCGGGCGCCACCACGCCGAACTCCCCGCGTTCGCCCGTACGTTGACCGGAGACGCCGCGGTGGGGGAGAGAGACGACTTGGTGGCGGACGCGCCGGCCGCCCTGTGGCGACCCAGGCGGCGCGTCGCGTCCCGCCGGGTCAACTCAAGGTAAAGGAAAACTAAAGCGCAACCGTCGCTCGGGCGAAGGGTGTGGCCGCCCCCGCGGTGTCGCCCGATGTGTCGATTGCGAGGCTCCCCGTGGCGGTCAACGGCGCAAATGTAGTGAGCGGACAGCTCATTGGGGCAATCTGCGACGGTGTCGTGCGCCTTTTCATCCGGCCCTAAATTTGATCAATGCCCAGTTTGCATGACTATTGACGATAATTTCCTCCGTCATCAACAGGCAAAGTGCTGGTAAAGTGCTGTTGCGGCTGCGAATCCGACTGCGCCGCAGTGGTGTGGCGTAACGCCCCGAGGACGTGGCGCCGACACATCGCCGCCACACCCCTCCATAGCTCTTGACCGACCCGACCACACCGCGCCCCGGCTGAAGCCGCGCAGGCGCAGGAGGCAGGCCATCATGAAGTCACTCATCGACAACGCGCGCTCCTTCTCGGCCACACACGTGGCCGACCCCCGGCATGCGGAACTGTTCCAGGCCCTGGAGGCCGGGCAGTCCCCGGAAGTCCTGTTCATCACCTGCTCGGACTCGCGCGTCGTACCGGCTCTGATCACCGGGGCGCGCCCGGGCGAGCTCTTCGAACTCCGTACCGCCGGCAATATCGTCCCGGCCTACCCCGGCGCCGACCGCCCCACGGGCGAGGCGGCCACCATCGAGTACGCCGTTCGCGTCCTCGGCGTCCGCGACGTCATCGTCTGCGGGCACTCCCACTGCGGCGCGATAGGGGCGGTGGTCCGCGGCGAGGACCTCTCCGCCGTTCCCGCCGTCCGCGGCTGGCTGGAGGAAGCCGTGCCGCCGCACGCCCCCGTCCGCTCGCTGGCGGCGGCCTCCGCCGATGTCGCGGAAGCCGTACAGGCCCACGCCGTCGCGCAGTTGGAGACGCTGCGCGGCTACCCCTGCGTCCAAGAACGCATCGACGCGGGCACGCTCTCCCTGCACGCCTGGTACTACGAAGTGCACACCGGCGCGGTCAGAGCGCAACAGCCGCACGACGGCGGACTGTCCTTCCAAGCCCTGTGAACCGGCCGCGCACGAATTCGGGGGGACCCTCACTCATGCTTTCTGCTTTCAAGAATCCTGCCGTCCTGCGCCAGGACGCGCTCGCCTCGCTCGTGGTGTTCCTGGTGGCCCTGCCGCTGTGTGTCGGCGTGGCCGTGGCGTCGGGCGTGCCGGCCGAACTCGGCCTGATCACCGGCATCGTCGGCGGGCTGGTCGTCGGCGTCCTGCCCGGGAGCGCGCTACAGGTCAGCGGCCCGGCCGCGGGCCTGACCGTACTCGTCTTCGAAGCCGTCCGGGAGTTCGGACTGAGCATGCTCGGCGCCATTGTGCTGGCCGCCGGAGTGCTCCAGATCATCCTCGGTGTGCTGCGGTTCGGCCGCTGGTTCCGGGCGATCTCCGTTTCGGTCGTACAGGGCATGCTGGCCGGCATCGGACTCGTGCTGATCTTCGGGCAGCTGTACACGATGGCCGGCGTCCAGCAGCCGCGCTCGGGCCTGGAGAAGATCTTCGGCATTCCGGGGCTGGTCGCTGACATCGCCACCAGCCGCTCCGCGCTGACCGCCTTCGCGGTCGGCCTGGGCACCATCATCGTGCTCGTGGGATGGAAGAAGCTGCCCGCCAAGGTGCGGCTGATCCCCGCTCCGCTGGCCGCGGTTGCCCTCGCCACCGCCGTCACGGCGTTCGGCGGCCTGGACGTCGCCCACGTGAAGGTGCAGGGGCTCTTCGAGGCCATCCAGCCGCCCGGCCTGAGCGATCTCGGCTCGTTGGGCAGCGTCGCGGTGCTCGGTACGGTTCTCGCCTTCGCCCTCATCGCCTCGGCGGAATCGCTGTTCAGCGCGGCGGCGGTGGACCGCATGCACGACGGCCCGCGTACGCACTACGACAAGGAGCTGGTCGCCCAGGGCGTGGGCAACACCGTGTGCGGTGTGCTCGGGGCCCTGCCGATGACCGCGGTCATCGTCCGCAGCTCCGCCAACCTCCAGGCAGGCGCGAAGACCAAGGCCTCCCGCATCCTGCACGGACTGTGGCTGCTGCTGTTCACCGTGCTGCTGCCCGCGGTGATCGGGATCATCCCGCTCGCGGCCCTCGCGGGCGTCCTGGTACACGCGGGCTGCAAGCTGATCCCCGTCAAGGAGATCCTCCCGCTGTGGCGCGAACACCGCGGCGAGCTCGTCATCCTCGCGATCACGGCCATCGCCATCGTGACGACAAGCATGTTCGAAGGCGTGGTCCTGGGCCTGGTGCTGGCCGTGGCGAAGTCGGCGTGGGAGACCTCCCACGTCCACGTCGACACCCGCGAACTCACCGGCGGCAGGCTGGTGGTGACCCTCACCGGCAACGCCACCTTCCTCCGGCTCCCCCGCATCCTGCAGACCCTGGAGGCACTGCCGAAGGACCAGCCCATCGAACTCGACCTGACGGCCGTGCGGCACCTGGACCACGCCTGCCGCGCCGCCCTGGAGAACTGGGCCGCCCGCCACAACACCACCGACACCGAACCGGTACGGATGAGGGTGCCGGCCACGGAGAACGACGCCACCGCCACTTCGGCTGGGGCGGCGGGCCGATCCGCGTGACGGTGCCCCTGGAACGGTAGCCGGAGGTCCCGTGTACCGGGGCGGTCCGTAGGCGACGAGCCGCGGGCCGCCCCGGCCGCGTTCAGCCGGAACCCACAACTTCCTACGGCTAGCCGGGACTTGGGGGCGATTGTTGTCGACGTCCGCCTCACCCCATGACGGAGCGGGCCGAACCCTGGGTGACGGGGCGTTTGCGGGAGAAGGCGCCGAGGTTGATGACGTTGCCCGTGTGGTCGCCCAAGTACCGCACGGGGGAGCGGTCGTGGTCGTGGCCGGCCTCCACGCGGTCGATCAGCGTGGCGAGGAACCGGCCCACCAGGGGCGCGTTCTTGAACTGGTTACCGCTCGTGCCCATCGCGACATAGAAACCACCGAGGTTGGTGCGGTCGTAGATCGGCGTCCAGTCGTCGGCCGCGTCATAGACGCCGGAGATGCCGGTGGGCCGGTTGGGGACGGTGAGCCGGGGAAAACGCCGCGCCGCCCGCGTCACCTGGGCCGCGAACCGCCCCGGCGTCGGGTAGGGGCTGGACGCGTCCGGATCCTCGATCCACTCCAGCGGATCGCAGGCGGGTTCGGTGCCGCCGACGAGGACCTTCCCCCCGGCGGCGGGACGCAGATAGACGCCGAGGTCGAGATCGGCGAGGACCGGCCCGAAGGCGTCCCCGGCGCCGTACCCGCGCGGTGCGGCCACCTGATGGACTTCCTGGCGCAGCGGCCGCACCCCCACCGTGAACTCGCTCCCGACGCCGGCCATCCGGTTGAACGCGCCCGACCACGGGCCCGCCGCATTGACCACCACCCGCGCCGCGATCCGGGTGCCGTCGGCGAGCCGCACGCCCGACACCCGGTCCGCGCACCGGTCGACGCCGACGACGGTGCGGTGGAACAGGAACCGCGCCCCGAGACCGGCCGCCGCGTCCGCAAGGTTCTGCGCCGCGAGCTGCGGATCGTCGACGAAACCGGCGTCCGGCGTGAACAGGGCGCCGAGTTCGCCGGCCGGTTCGGCGAAGAACGCATCGTCGTGCACCGGCTTCGGAGGCCAGTACCGGCCCGCATCGATACCGGGCACCCGGCTGCGCAGCGTCGCGGCGTCCCATCGTTCGTAGGGCACACCGGCCCGGTCGAACAGGGCGGCAACCGCCGCCGTCCCGGCATCCGGTGCGTCGAGCAGTACCGCGCCGGTCCGATGGAACGCCGCCACGGGACCGCCGCCGTAGCCGCCCGGATGTGACGCCCAGTCCTCCCAGTGGTGACGCGCTTCCCAGGCCGTGGCGACGCCGTCCCAGGTCGAGTAGTTGAAACGGATGACCGCGCTCGAGGCGCCGGTCGATCCGTGCCCGGCGCCGCCGGATTTGTCGATGACGACGACACGGCGCCCGCCACGCGCCAGCTCGAACGCGACGGCGGCACCGATCACGCCGGCCCCGACGACGACCGCGTCCGCGCCGGCCGGACAGACGTCCGGTTCCTGGATCGTCATCGCGAGGGTCACCGTCCGTTCGGTGGCGTCGGTGGCGGCTGTGGTGCGGGTCCGGCGCTCGTGGGGAAGTGGCACGCGGCCAGGTGCGGCCGCCCGTCGGTGCCCGGCTGCGGATCCCGCTCGGCGCAGATCGTCCGTTCGGGGTGCCGGTTCGGCCCGACCGGGCAGCGAGGATGGAACCGGCATCCGGCCGGTGGCGCCGAGGGATCGGGTGCTTCCCCGGAGAGCTGCGGTTCCCCGGTGCGCAACGGCTCGTGCAGACTCGGTACGGCGGCGAGCAGCGTCCGCGTGTACGGGTGCTGCGGATCGGCCAGCAAGCGCTCGGCCGGGGCCGTTTCGACGATCCGGCCCAGGTACATCACCGCGATGACGTCCGACACATAGCGGACCGCGGCAAGGTTGTGGCTGATGAACAGCATGGACAGGCCCAGCCGGCGCTGCAGATCGCGGACCGTGGTCAGCACCGCCGCCTGCACCGAAACATCGAGCGCCGAGGTGATTTCGTCCGCGATCAGGATGCCGGGACCGACGGCGAGCGCACGGGCGAGGGCCACCCGCTGACGCTGGCCGCCGGACAGCTCCCGCGGCAGCCGGTCGCCGAGCCGCGCATCGAGACCGACCAAATCCAGCAGTTCGGCGATGCGCCGCTCGCGGGCGCGCCCGTCGAGCCCGCGGAACGCGCCCGCCGCCTCGGCCAGCGTCTGACGCACCGTCATCCGCGGGTCGAGCGCGGTGTCCGGGTCCTGGAACACCATCTGGACCCGCTGCCCCAGCCGGCGCCGGTCGCCGACCGTACGGCTGCGCACCTCGCGCCCGTCGATCCAAAGGCGCCCGCCGGACAGCGGGGACAGCCCCACGACCGCCCGCGCCAGACTCGACTTCCCCGAACCGGACTCGCCCACCAGGCCGACGGTGACACCCTCCGGCACCGCCAGCGACACCCGGTCCACGGCCGTGACCGCGCCGCCCGGCCCCTCGTGGCGGACGATGACCTCGTCCAGCGTCAGCCCCGTCATGATGTCTCGGCCTCCCTCGGCTCCTCCCGCGACGACCTCGCCGACAGCGGATACCAGCACGCCACCTGATGGCCGGCACCGAGCGGGGCCAAGGCCGGATCCTCCGTCACGCACCGCTCCCGCCGATGGGCGCACCGCCCGTGGAACGGACAGCCCGTGATGTCGTCCGGCACCTCGGACGGCGTTCCATCGGCCGTACGCAGCGGGCGATTCCGGTCAACGGCCATATCGGGCACCGACTCCACCAGGGCGCGGGTGTACGGATGGCGGGCACCGGTGGCGAGGCGCCCGGCCGGCAGGTTCTCGACGACCCGCCCCCCGTACATGACCAGGACCCGGTCGCACAGCTGCGCGACGAGGGCCACGTCGTGACTGATGAACAGGACCGCGGTGCCGGCGTCGCGCCGGATTCCGGCGAGCAGCTCCACGATTCCGCGCTGCACCGTGACGTCGAGCGCCGTCGTCGGCTCGTCCGCGATGATCACCTGAGGCCGCATCATCAGCGCCGTCGCGATCATCACCCGCTGCCGCTGCCCCCCGGACAGCTGGAACGGGCGGGACCGCAGCAGCCGGCGCGCACCGGGCAGGGCGACACGCTGCAGGCTCGCCACCGCCCGCTCGGCGGCCTCCGCCCGGGACACCCCGCGGTGCGCCCGCACCGCCTCGGTGACCTGTGTGCCGATGCGCAGCGCGGGATTGAGCGACGAGGCCGGATTCTGGAAGATCATCGCCAGGCCGGTCGCGAGCTGCCGGTGCCGCGCCCTCCGCGTCAGGGCCGCGGCGTCCGTGCCGAGGAAGCGGTGGGTCCGCCAGGTCGCCCGCGCCCGCTCCGGCAGCAGATCGGCGATCGCCAGCGCCGTCAGCGACTTGCCGGACCCGGATTCACCGACCAGCCCCACGATCTCGGCGCGCCGCAGGGCGAGCGTGACACCGCGCACCGGGCGGACCACCCCGTCCGCCGTAGGGATGACCACCTCCAGGTCCTCGACCCGCAGCACGTCATCGTCATCGTCCGCCACCGGGTCCCGCGCGTCGGACGGCCGGGGCGCCGGCTCGGCCGCGCGGGGCGGACCGCCGCGTCGGGCGACACCGCCGGCCAGCACCTCACCGAGCAACTGGAAGGCCAGCCCGGCGTAGACGATGGCGATACCGGGGGCGACCGCGGACAGCGGTTCGACGTAGATCCGGGTCAGCCCCTGGCTGAGCAACAGCCCCCAGTCGTACGCGGGCGCCTGCACGCCCAGCCCGAGAAAGCTCAGCCCGGACAGCGCGACGAGCATCGCACCGGCGGAGATCGTCGCATTGAGCATCAGCGGTTCGGCGATGTTCGGCAGGACATGACGCAGCAGCAGCCGGTGGCGGCGCAGGCCCAGGACGCGCGCCGCCGCCATGAAGTCCGTGCCCGCGACGCCGGCGGCGAGCGTCTGCGCGATCCGCGCGAAGCCCGGCGTGGCGGCGACGGCCAGCGCGAACACCGCGCCGCGGGCCCCCGCGCCGAAGATCACCGAGCAGAAGATCGCGACCAGGAGGCCGGGGAACGCCAGCAACAGATTGATCAGCGCCCCGAGCAGCCGCCGGCTGCGCCTGCCCACGACGGCGGTGAGCGCCCCGAGCGTGATCCCCACCGCCGCGCCGAGCAGCGCCGCGGTGAGCGCCAGCAGCAGGGACAGCCGGGACGCGGCGAGCACCCGGGCCAGCAGATCGCGGCCAAGATAGTCCGTGCCCAGCAGATGCGCCGCGGACGGCCCCTGCAGTACCGCCGACGGGTCCGGACGATCCGCCGCCGGCCCCCAGACCAGGGGTCCGATGACGGCCAGGACGGCCAACGACCCGAGCATCGTCACCGCGACGACCGCCATCGGCGAGGACCACCGTGACCGGGCCGCGCGCAACCGTTTCCGGGCGGCGGAGCGCGGCGCCCGCACGGGCGGCGAAGGCATCATGGCGTCAGCTCTCCCGGATGGCCGAGCGGGGGTCGAGCAGCGCGAGCACCACATCGACCAGGAAGTTCGCGACGAGTACGGCCGAGCCCAGGATCAGCACCGCCGCCTGTACCACCGCATAGTCCTGCGTGACGGCGGACTGCGCGATCGCCGACCCGATACCGGGCCAGGCGAACACCTTCTCGACGAGCACGGTCCCGGCGATCAGGGCGGGCAGCAGATTCCCCGCGATCGTCAGCGACGCGGTCAGCATGTTCGGTGCCGCGTGCCGCAGGTAGAGCGAGGCGGCCGGCAGCCGCTTCCCGCGGGCGGCCCGCAGATAGTCCTCGCCCAGGACCTTCAGCGTCTCCACCCGCACGATCCGCAGCAGAACGGCCGCCGGGGCGAGCGCCAGCGCGAGCATGGGCAGCACGAACGACGCCGCACCCACATCGCCCGCGACCGGGAACAGGTGCAGCCCGACGGCGAGCCCCGCCGTCAGCCCCGCGGCGAGAACGAAGTCCGGCAGGCCCGCCACCACCGACGTCGTGGTCGTGAACACCAGCTCCGCGCGCGGCCGCCGCCCGTCGCGGGTGAGGACCCCGGCGAGCAGACCCCCCGGCAGGGCGATGACGAGCACGCACAGGAACGCCAGGACCGCGAGCTGCAAGGTGGCCGGCAGCCGCGTCCTGACCAGGTCCGACACCGGGTCGCCGGTCACCAGCGACACCCCCAGCTCGCCGTGCGCCAGATCGCGCAGATAATGCCGGTACTGCGTCAGCAGCCCCTCGTCCAAGTGGAGTTCATGCCGTTTCGCCGCCACCAGGCCGGGCGCGGCGTCCACGCCGAGCGCGGCGCGGACCGGGTCGCCGGGAATCAGACGGATCATCGCGAACGAACCGGTGACCACGATGAACAGCGAGACGATCAGCCGCGCCACCCGCCGGCACAGAAACACCGGCCACGGGTGCCGCCGCGCCATGGCGCCGAGCCACGCGGGCACGGTCGTCATCGGTGAACCTCCTCGTCGGAACGGCGGTTATCGGTGCAGCCGGATGCTGGTCGGCACGATGCCCCCGCCGAAGCCGACAGCGAACGTCGTCCGGTAGCCGTAGACCACGCTCGTACCGTCCGCGATGGGCAGCGCGTCCGCCGAGCGGAACAGCGCCGCGGCGGCCTCGTTCCACGTCCGGCAACTGTCCTTGTCCGCCTGGCGCAGGGCGCGCGCGACCAGCCGGCGGTACTCCGGGTTGTCGATCCCCGCGAAGTTCAGCCCCTTGTCCGGCGGCGGCCCGGAGAAGTACCGGATGAGTTCGGACGGCAGGGGCGGCCCCGGCGAACTGCCGACCACCACATCGAAGTTCCCGTCCTGGTACATCGCCTTCACCAGCGCGTTCAGACTCTCGCTGACGAGCTCGACCTGCACCCCCAGCGCGGTCCACGTCGCGGCCATCAGCTCCGCCACCGACGGCAGCGTCGAGCCGAGGTCGGGGCTGCTGAGCAGGCGAAGCCGCAGCGGCCGGCCGTCCTTCGTCAGCCGGCCGTCGGCGTCCTTCCGCCAGCCCGCGGACCGCAGCGCCCGCGCGGCGTGGCGCGCGGGCAGGCTCGTCGTGGCCACGTCCGCATGGCAGACGGCGTTCGTCGCGGTCAGGCCCGTCGCGGGCGTTCCGCTGCCGCCGACCGCCACATTGGCCAGTCCCTTGCGGTCCAGGGCGGCCACGAGGGCCCGGCGGACGGCCGGGTCGCCGAGCGGACGGCCGCCGCGCTGATTGAAGAAGGTCAGCCCCACCATCGTCGGCACCTCGGCCGTGGCCAGGCCGCGGCCGGCGAGCCGGGCGCGGTCGGGACCGGTGACCTTCGCCATGTTCACTCCACCGGTGAGCAGCAGATTCGCCGCGGTGGACTCCTGCGGCACCACCGAAACGACGATCTTCGCGGGCTGACCCGGCGCCTCGTTCGACGCCCCGCCCGGACCCCAGGCATAGCCCTTGCGCACGGTGAACACGTACGGCCCGCCGGAGCGGTACCCGCTCAGCACGTACGGGCCGGTGCCGTTCGTCCCCCTCTCCAGCGACCGGGGATGCGCCAGCCCGCCGGGGCAGACGACGGGCAGCACACCGATCGTCCGGGTGATGAAGCTGTACGGCGACGACATCCGCACCGCCACCGTGCCCGCCGCATCATCGGCCGTCGCCGTGAACGGGACACCGGGCAGCGCCGCCTGCGCGCCGACGAGCCGGTTGCGCGGATCGCCCGCGTACGTCAGCGACCGTGCCACCGCGGAGGCGGTCAGCGCCGTACCGTCGGAGCAGGTCACGCCCCGGCGCAGGGTGAACGTCGCCGAGGTGGCCGTCGTCCGCCACCTCCTGGCCAGACCGGAGACCAGCGCACCGCGCGGCGACACATTGACCAGAGAGTCATAGGCGTAGCGGGCCACACCCGTACCGAACTGGGAGTACGGGTTGAAGCTCGTGGTCTCGGAGGCGGCAGCGACCTTGACGGTGCCGCCGACGACGACCGGGGAACGCGTCGAGGACGTGACACCGGCCCCGTCACAACCGGCCAGCCCCACCGATACGGCGGCCGCGGACGCCACCACGGCCGACCGCGCAGCGGCTGATGACACAGTGCGACGGCGCATGGCGCTCATCGTGCCACCACAACGGCTCACGCCCGCGCGGCACTTCGGCGCCGCACGTCCGTCGAGCCGACCAAACCCACCGTTCGGGTGACCACGGCGGTATCCGCCATTCGCGACACGCGCTCGTGACAGCGCCCGTCCCCTGACCCACACTTGCCCCATGGCGACGCACGCACCGGACCCGGCCGGGGAGACCGCGGCCAAGAAGCTCGACCGCCTCGCGGCCGCCTACTGGGACTTCCTCCTCTCCCGGGAGCCGCTGCTGCGGACGCGACGCGGGCTGCCCGTCGAAACGCTGCCGGGGGTATCCGCCGCGGAGGCCGCGGAACGCACCCGCTTCGCCTCGGGCATCCAGGACCGGCTCCGCGCACTCGACACCGCCGGCCTGCCCGGCCCCGACGCCGACACCGCCGGCTTCCTCGCCGCACTGGCCGAACAGGACGTGCAGGCGGGCCGCCACCACTGGCTGACCCCGACCGCGACCCCCTACCAGCTCTTCCGCCTCCCCCTGTACGGCGACGTGGTCTTCCGTCCCTACACCTTCGACGACGGAGCCGACGCGGACCGGTATCTGACTCTCGTGCACGACCTGGCCCGCTCCGTCGACACGATCGCCGACAAGACAGCCGGTCAAGCGGCCCGCGGCTTCCGCATCCCCGCCCCCGCCCTGCCCGGCGTCCGCACCACCCTCACCGGCCTGCGGGCCCGGACCACACGCTACGTCGAGGCCGACGGCGAGCGGCTCGCCCGCCTCACCCCGGCCGCCCGCGGGCGACTGCGCGACGGCATCCCGCGGCTCGTCGCCAAGGAACTGCACCCGGCATTCGACCGCCTCCTCGCCCTCATCGACGATCCCGCGTACGTCCGCCAGGCCCCCCAGGCCGTTGGATGGGCCCACTACGACGGCGGCGAAGAGGCATACCGCTCCTTCGTACGGACTTACACCACCGGCGACACACCCCCGGAACGCCTCCACGAACTCGGCCGGGAGCACTGCCGCGAACTCGCCGAGCGGATGCGCGAGGCCCGCACCGCGCTCGGCTTCGCCGGCCCCGAGGCGGCCTTCCACCAGCGGCTGGCCACCGACCCCCGCCTCTACGCCGCCACACCCGACGAGGTCGAAGCCCGCTACCGCAGCCACCTCGACCGGCTCACACCGCTGCTGCCGCGCTGGTTCGCGACCCTGCCCCGCGCTCCGTACGGCGTGGCCCGCCTCGACCCGGCGCTGGAGCCGGCCATGACCTTCGGCTACTACGAGCAGCCCACCGCCGCGCGGCCGGTCGGACGGTACCGCTACAACGGCTCGGACCTGGCGAACCGCTCACTGCTCGGCTCCGCCGCCCTCATCTACCACGAACTGGCCCCCGGACATCACTTCCATCTCGCCCGCCAGGCCGAGAACTCCGCGCTGCCCGACCTGCGGCGGGAACTGAACGTGTTCGGCGCGTTCGACGAGGGCTGGGCGGAGTACGCGGCCGGCCTCGGCTGGGAGATGGGACTCTACGACGACCCGTGGGACGCCTACGGACGCCTGGCCCACGAGCGGTTCACGGCGCAACGCCTCGTCGTCGACACGGGGCTCAATCTCGGCACGATGACCATCGACCAGGCGAGGGCCTTCATGCGCGCCCATTGCACCGAATCCGATGCGCAGATCGCCACGGAGCTGCTGCGCTATGCGACCGACCTCCCCGGCCAGGCACTGACATACCGCGCCGGCTACGCGGAGTTCACCTCCCTGCGGGCACGGGCCGAAAGCCGCGCGGGCGCCCGGTTCGACGTCCGGGCCTTCCACGAGTCGGTCCTCGAAGGGGGCACGCTGCCGTTCCCCGCCCTGTCCCGCCGCGTGGCGCGCGAGCTGTCCTCGCGCGACGATTTCCCTGCCGACGCGCCGGCGGCGCCCTGACCGCGGCCCCAGGACCGGCCGCCGCCCGAGCAGTGGTGTGCGGAGGAGGGAGGGACGGATGCGTCCAGGCAGGTATGCCACGAACATGATGCTGGCGCTGGTCAGCCGGGACTGGGCGGGGCTCGCCCTCGCCCTGCCGCTCGCCGCGGGCGGTGGCTGGTGCACCGCGCTCGGCGGCGCCTGGGCCGTCCCGGGCGGCCTCCTGCTCGGCGTCGCCGCGCTGCTGGCCGTCGGCTCCCTGCGGCACCTGGTGCATGTGGCACGGGCCGGAGCGAGCAATCCGCCGCCGGGCCGGATGGTCGACGTGGGGGGCTACCGCATGCACCTCCTCGCCGAGGGCGAGTCCGCCACCAGGCCCGCGGTGGTGTGGATGCCCGGCGGCCACGCCGCGGGCCAGGCCATGCACCATCTGCACACGATGCTCCGGGAGCACACGCGCTCCATCCTCGTCGACCGGCCGGGCTCGGGATGGAGCGACGCCGGCCCCTTCCCGCGCACGACGGCGACCGAAGCGGCCGAACTGCTCACGGCCCTGGAGCGGGCCGGCGAGGAAGGGCCCTTCGTGTTCGTGGGGCACTCCTTCGGCGGGCTGCTCGTCGCCAATGCCGCCAGGCGCCGCCCGGACCTCGTCGCGGGTCTCGTCCTGCTCGATCCCACGCCCCCCGACGTCATCACCTACGGCCCGCCGAACCCGGCGCTGCGGCAGTCCGGCCCCCGCCTCTTCCTCCGGAGCGCCGTGCGCAAGCTGTTCGGCATCCACCCCGGCACGGACGCCGAGAGCCCGCCCGCCGCCGGCGCCAGGACGCGGGCCGACTGCGCGGCGGCATCGATATTCCGCGAACTCACACCGGCCGGAATGGCAGGCGCCGGCTGGCACACCATGGTCTACGACGGCGACCTCGGGGATCTCCCCCTCCTCCTCGTCGCACCCCGCGATCTGACCGGAGGCGAGCAGCTGCTCGACCTGGCCGCTGACCCCGAAGAGGCCGCCCGGGTGCGGCGCTTCTACCTCACCACCCGGGAACGCTTTCTCTCGACCTCCACCATGGCCAGGCGGATCCACACTCCGGAGGGAACCGGCCATGGCTTCCCCGACGAGGTCCCCGGATTTGTCGCGGAAACCGTGCGGACGCTACTGAACGAACTGGAGTCGAACCGGCCGGCGCCCTCGTCGTAGGCCCCCGGAATTTCCGGCGGGCGGCCGGCTTTCCACCGCTCCCGACGCCTATACGGCGGCGCTGGCCTGAATTCGTCGAACCCTGGCGGGCCATGTACCCGAAAGGGTGAATAGGTCCGGAGCTATTTGGCTCCGCCCGTCAAGCCTCGGCTATGGTGTGGGAAGTGGGTGGTAAGTTCCAGGAAGCGGAAATTCCTACTATTCCGTAGCGTCGATTCGAGTGGTACAACGTGAATTGTGGGAGGAGTGAATTCCTCCCTTAATCGGCGTCGGCCGAATACTTTCGTCCACTGAACTATGCGCTGTTTCAGTGCGCGCCGGGGTTGAGGTATTCGTACTGCGCACATAAACGAGAAGGATGTAAGACCATGCCGCCTGTAGTGCCTCCCTTCCTGATCGGGCTCATTGCGGCTCCCCTCGCCAAGAGGCTGTTCAAGCCGCTGGTGCGGGGCGTCGTCAAAACGTCCGTGGGACTGGCGATGGAAGTGAAGAAGGCCGCCCATGAGGCCGGCGAGGGGATCCAGGACCTTGCCGCCGAAGTGGCCGCCGAAATGGTCACCGCCCAGATGATCCCCGCGACCGACGGCGGCTACGCCGGCGGAGCCGACACCGAAAGCAAGAGCACCGCCAAGCCCCGTCCCGCCGCCGCGAGCAAGGCGAACTGAGCGCGGACCGCCGCCGGCCCGGCGTCTGTGTGGGCGCGAATCCCATCCCCTGACCGCTTCACGGGATTCTGATTTCACGATCATCCGCGAGGCGCGCCCACACTCGGGTGAACATCCCCCGTTCAGCGTTTTTTGATTTCTTCGCATTCTCCTCTCCATTTCCCGGGCTTCGTCGTGCCCGAATTCCGGGGAGTGCGCCACTCCCAAAGCATGGAGATTTTTCACATGTCATCCCTGGTGGCTGCAGCATCCGCGTGCCGGCCCACGGACGCTGACGTACGGGCGCGGTCGGTCATTCCCGGCCGTCAGCGCTGGGATGTCGGGTGCGTGCTCGGCCGGCCGCGCATCGCGGAGACCCTCGCGGCCGCACTGCGGAAAATCCCCGGTATCAGGGAGGCGCGCGCCAATCCGGTCACCGGTAGGCTCCTCGTCCTGCACGACCCGACGGTGAATGCGACGGACGTCGGGCGGCTCATCCGGAAAGCCATTGCGCTGATCGCCGAAAGGACCGGCCTTCCCGGCAGGCCCGCCCCCGGTCCGTCCGACGCCCCCACCAGCACCTCCACGGCGGCGCCGAACCGCGACACCGTGCGCACCGTCACGCTCGCCGCCGGCGCGGCAGCGGCCCTCGCCCTGGGCGGCCACAAACTGCTGCGCAAGCCCCTCGTGGCCTTCGGCGGCATCGTGACGGCAACGGCCGTCATCGTGCGGCGGGCGTGGAGCGCAGCCGCCGCCCAACGGGACTCCTCGTCCGCCACCGGGGCCTCGCAACACCCCCTGCTACGGATCGTCGGCCCGCACAAACGCCGCTTCTGCTTCGCCTCCCTGTTGTCCGTCACCAGCCAGATCACCGAAATGGCACTCAGCCTCTTCCTCGGCTGGATCGCCCTGATCCTCATCAAGGGGGAGAGCGCGGCCCTCGTCGGCATCGGACTCGCCGGCGCCTCGGCCCAGTTGTGGTTCCTGGCCGGTGCGGCCGCCCTCGTCTGCCTGGCCGCGGCGGGCCTCTCGTACGCCTCGGGCGTCGAATGGCGCAAGCTCGGCCAAACCGTCCAGCACGACTGGCGCAATGCGACATACGCGCACGTACAGCACCTGGAACTGGGGCAGTTGGAGGGCGAGCGGACAACCCGGATCGCCGGCGCGCTGACCGAAGACATCACGCAGATGGGCAACTTCCTCTCCACGTCGATGAACGAGGTGATCCAGCTCGCCACCAGCTTCCTCGTCCTCGTCCCGGTCTTTCTCCTCCTGGCCCCCGAGATCGCCTGGATCGCCTTCCTGCCGGTGCCGATCGTCGCCTGGCTGTCGTTCCACTTCCACGACCGGGTCGCCGCCGACTACGCCGTCTCCGGCGAGAACCGGGCGAAGCTCCACAGCCAGCTGGTCAACAACCTCGAGGCGAGCGCGACCGTCAAGAGCTTCTGCGCCGAGGACTACGAAGCGGACCGCATCGACGGCCTCAGCGAGACCTATCGACAGAGCAACCAGCGGACCGACCGGAGCACCATCCTCCACACCGAGACCATCCGGGTGTGCACCACCGCCTCCATGGCCGGCACCCTCCTGCTCGGCGGCCGCGCGGTGCTCAACGGCACCCTTCCCTTCGAGGTTTTCAGCCCGCTGGTCGGTCTGCCGCAGCAGGTTCTGTGGCGACTCACGCGACTGGGCAGCACCGTCGACCAGTACCAGCGGACCCTGGCGGCCTACGACCGGGTCCAGCGCCTGCACAGCCTCCCCGTCGAATCCAACGGCAACGGCCTCCGGCTCGACGCGGACCGGATCACGGGCGACATCGTCCTCGACGAGGTGACCTTCGCCTACCCCGGGCGTCCCCCCGTCCTGGAAGACCTGTCCCTGCGCATGGCTCCCGGACGGGTCACCGGCATCGTGGGCGCCACCGGTTCCGGAAAGACGACCATCGCGAAGTTGCTGCTGCGCTTCCAGGACGCGGAATCCGGACGGGTGTTGCTCGACGGCGCGGACCTTCGCCAACTTCCGCGCAAGGACGTGCGGAACGCGGTCGGATTCGTCGCCCAGGAACCCTTCCTCTTCGACGGGACGATCGGCGAGAACATCGCCTACGGCAGTTTCGACAGCACCCCCGACCGCGTGGTCAACGCCGCGCGCATGGCCGAGGCGCACGATTTCATCGAGGCGATGCCGGCGCGGTACGACACGATGATCGGCGAGCGCGGCGCCGCGCTCTCCGGCGGCCAGAAACAGCGCATCGCCCTGGCCCGGGCCATCCTCAAGGACTCGCCGGTCGTCATCCTCGACGAAGCCACCTCGGCCGTGGACAACGAAACCGAGGCGGCCATCCAGCGGACCCTCCGGAGTTTCGCGGCGGACCGGACCATGGTCATCATCGCGCACCGCCTGTCCACGATCCGTCATGCCGACTGGATCTACGTCATGGGCAAGGGCGGCGTCGTGGCGGAAGAGGGCACCCACTTCGATCTGCTGGAGCGCGACGGGCTGTACGCATCCCTGTGGCACCTTCAGGCCGGCGAGAAGGTCGCATAAGTCGCCGCTGTCCGCGGACCGGTGCGGACAGCAGGCGCAAACGCCGGTGGATACCCACGTCTCGAAATCCTCTGGAGGCACCGCCATGTCCCGTCGCGAGGGGACCGTCTTCCCCCTGACCGCCGCTCAGCGCGAAATCTGGCTGGCCGAACAACGGTCGGGTACGGCGCTTGTGACCTACCGCATCGGTGAGTACCTGGACATCCGGGGACCGATCGACTCGGTGACGTTCGAGACGGCTTTGCGGCAGGTCGTCGCGGAGACCGACGCACTGCACGTCCGTTTCGAGGACGGGGACGACGGGCCTGTGCAGGTGGTCCGCACGGTACGGGACGCGAAGCAGCCGGTCGTCGACGTCAGTGCGGCAGCGGACCCGCGCGCGGCCGCCGAGGAGTGGATCGCGGCGGACATGTCCCGTCCGATGGATCTCACCCGTGATCCGCTGTTCGGGCATGTCCTGTTCAAGCTGCGTCCCGACCGGTTCTGGTGGTACCAGACCTACCACCACATGGTGATGGACGGGTTCGCGCTCTCGCTCTTCGCGCGGCGATGCGCCGATGTCTACACGGCGTTGATGGAAGGTAGGCCGGCCGGTCCGGCGGTCTTCGGTTCGCTGTCCGACCTGGTGGCCGGCGACGCCGCGTACCGCGATTCCGAGCGGTTCGCGGCGGACCGCTCGTACTGGACGGAGCGCTTTTCCGACCGGCCGGAGCCGACGCGACTGGTCGGACGGTCGCCGGGTGAGGTCGTCGGTGTCAATCGCAGGACCGAGCTGCTGGCGTTGCCGGGGCCGGACGCGTTGGAGGCTGTGGCCCGCAAGGCCGGGGTCCGGTGGTCCCGCCTCCTGGTCCCGGCGACGGCCCTGTACGTGCACCGGGTGACGGGCGCACAGGACGTGGTCATGGGTCTGGCGGTCAGCGGGCGCACCGATCCTCTCCTCAGGTCCGTGCCCGGCGCGGTGTCCAATGTGGTGCCGCTGAGGCTGTCGTTGCGGCCGGAGATGACGCTGTCCGAGCTCGTGGCGGGGACCGCGGCGGAAGTCCGCCAGGTGGTGAAGCATCAGCGCTACCGGAGCGAGGATCTCCACAGGGATCTCCGCCTGTCCGGTGGCACGGGTATGGGTGCCGATCTTTCCCCCGTGGTCAACATCAGTCTCTTCGACTACGGCCTGGCCTTCGCCGGGCATCGCAGCACGGCACACGACGTCTCCCAGCGGGCGACCACGCTCACCGTCGCCTTCTGGGACCGGGGGGACGGCTGCGGACCACAGGTAAGGTTGCAGGCGGCCTCGGACGCCTTCGGTGACGCGGAGTTGGCGGAACACCAGCAACGGCTGATGCGCCTGCTGACGGCCGTGACGACCGCCGATCCGGAGCAGCCGCTCGGCCGGATCGATCTGCTGTCCGCCGAGGAGCGGCATGAGCTGCTGGTGGAGCGGAACGCCACCGACCGGGCGGTGGCGGAGGCGACGGTCCCGGAGCTGTTCGAGGAGCAGGTGCGGGCGACCCCGGATGCGGTGGCCCTGGTCTCCGGGGACACCTCGCTGACATATGAGGAACTGAACGCGCGGGCGAACCGGTTTGCCCACGCGCTGATCGAGCGCGGTGCCGGAGCGGAGCGGACCGTCGCGTTGATGCTGCCGCGGTCGGTGGAGCTGATCGTGGCTCTGCTGGGGGTGATGAAGGCGGGGGCGGCGTATCTGCCGGTGGACCCGGAGTACCCGGAGTCCCGGAAGGCGTTCATGCTGGAGGACGCACGGCCCGCCCTGGTCGTCGACGAACCCTGCACCGTCACCGATACCACCGGGCTCCCGAACACCGATCCGGACGTGGCACGGGACGTGCGCAATCCCGCGTACGTCATCTACACCTCCGGATCGACCGGCCGTCCCAAGGGCGTGGTGGTCAGCCATGCGGGCATCGCGGGCTTGGTGGCGGCGCAGGTCGAGCGGTTCGGGATCGACCGCGACAGCCGGGTGCTCCAGTTCGCGTCGCCGAGCTTCGATGCCTCGGTGTCGGAGCTGTTCACCGCGCTGCTGTCGGGAGCGGCACTGGTCCTGCCGCCGTCAGGATCCCCGCTCGCCGCGCTGACCGACCCCGGTCTGGGCATCACCCATGCGAAGCTGCCGCCGTCGGCGCTGGCGACACTGACCGACCGCGAGGTGCCGGTGCCCACGCTGGCCGTGGCGGGAGAGGCCTGCCCGCCGGAGCTGGTGACAAGGTGGGCTCCGGGCCGACGGATGATCAACGTCTACGGTCCGACCGAAGCCACGGTGTGCGCCACGATGAGCGGTCCGCTGTCCCCCTCGGGAGAGGCCCCGGCGATGGGCCGGCCGATCGCCACTACACGCACGTATGTCCTGGATACGAGTCTGAGGCCGGTGCCGCCGGGGGTGGCGGGGGAGTTGTACGTTGCTGGTGCGGGGCTGGCGCGGGGCTATCTGAACCGGCCCGGGCTGACGGCTGAGCGGTTTGTGGCCGATCCGTACGGTCCTGCCGGGTCGCGGATGTACCGCACCGGTGATGTGGTGCGTTGGGGTGCGGACGGGTGCCTGGAATTCGTCGGGCGGGCCGATGACCAGGTCAAGGTGCGCGGTTTCCGTATCGAACTAGGCGAGATCGAGGCGGTGCTGGCCGCGCACCCGGACGTCGCGCAGGCCGCGGTGGTCGCTCGCGACGATCGGCTGGTGGCCTACGCGGTTCCGGCGGCCGCCGGTGTTTCCGGACCTGCTGATCAGCGTGCGTATCTGCAAGAACGGCTTCCGGACCACATGGTGCCGGCTGTCGTGGTGACGCTGGACGCGCTGCCGTTGACGCCGAACGGGAAGCTGGACCGGAAGGCGCTCCCGGAGCCGGAGTTCGGTGCGGGCGGGGCCGGGCGCGCGCCCCGTACGCCGCAGGAGCAGCTGCTGGCCGAGCTGTTCGCCGAGGTGCTCGGGCGCTCGGAAGTCGCCGCGGACGCCGACTTCTTCGAGCTCGGCGGACATTCCCTGCTGGCCACCCGGCTGATCGCCCGGATCCGTACGACCTTCGGCGTGGAGCTGGGACTGCACACGCTGTACGAGGCGCCGACGGTGGCGGGGCTGGCGGGCCGCCTGAACGGGGCAGAGAAGGCACGGCCGGCGCTCACCGCTCACGAGCGTCCGGAGCGGGTGCCGTTGTCGTTCGCGCAGCGCCGGCTGTGGTTCCTGCATCGTATGGAGGGGCCGAGCGCGACGTACAACATTCCGCTGGCGCTGCGGCTGTCCGGCGAGCTGAACGAGTCGGCCCTGGAGGCGGCTCTGGCGGATGTGGTGACGCGGCACGAGAGCCTGCGGACGGTGTTCGCGGAGGTCGGCGGCGTGCCGTGTCAGCGGATGCTGGACGGTGCCGCGGCGCTGCCGCGGCTGCGGGTGACAGCGGTGGCCGAGTCGGAGCTGGCGGGGCGGCTGGTCGAGGCGGCGCGGTACGCGTTCGACCTGGAGGTGGAGCCGCCGGTGCGGGCCGAGTTGTTCGCGCTCGCGCCCGATGAGCATGTGCTGTTGGTGGTGGTGCATCACATTGCGGGGGACGGCTGGTCGATGGGGCCGCTGTCGCGCGATCTCGCGGCGGCGTACGCGGCTCGTAGTCATGGCGACAAGCCGGAGTGGTCGCCGTTGCCGGTGCAGTACGCCGACTACACGCTGTGGCAGCACGAGCTCCTCGGCGACGCCGCCGACCCCGACAGCCTGCTCTCCACACAGCTCGCCTACTGGACGGACGCACTCGCTGACCTGCCCGAACAGGTCGCCCTGCCCTTCGACCGTCCCCGTCCCGCCGTGGCGTCGCACCGCGGTGGACAGGTGGCGGTCCGGTTCGACCCGGAGCTGCATCGGGGACTGCGTGAGCTGGCGAGAGACGGCGGAGCCAGCCTGTTCATGGTGCTTCAGGCGGGGCTGGCGGCGCTGCTGGGCAAGCTCGGGGCCGGTACCGACATCCCGGTGGGCACGCCGATCGCCGGACGTACGGACGAAGCCGTCGACGACCTGGTCGGGTGCTTCGTCAACACCCTCGTGCTGCGGACGGATCTCTCGGGGGATCCGACGTTCGCCGAGCTGGTGGGCCGGGTGCGGGAGAGCGCGCTGGCGGCGTACGCGCATCAGGACGTGCCGTTCGAGCACCTCGTCGAGGTGCTGAACCCGGCTCGGTCGCTGTCGCATCATCCGCTGTTCCAGGTGATGCTGGCGCTGCAGAACGCGCCGGCCGGCACCTTCGCGCTGCCGGGGCTGCGCCTGTCCACGGCTCCGGTCTCCACCGGGACGGCGAAGTGCGACCTGACCTGCATGGTCACCGAGCTGCGGGGGGACGACGGCGGGCCCGGCGGTCTTGAAGGCGTGGTCGAGTACGCGACCGATGTGTTCGACGCGGCCACGGTGGAGTCGTTCGTCGCGCGGTGGGTACGGCTGCTGGAGGCGGTGGTCGCCGATCCGGAGCAGCGGATCGGGCGGCTCGAGGTGCTCTCGGCCGAGGAGCGCAAGCGGCTGCTGGCCGTCCCCCACGACACGATGACCGACGCGCCCCGCACCACCCTGTGCGCCCTGTTCGAGACGCAGGCGGCGGCGACGCCGGACGCCGTGGCCGTGGCGTCCGGCGAGGACACGCTGACGTACGGCGAACTCAACGCGCGGGCGAACCGGCTCGCCCATGCGCTGATCGTACGGGGAGCCGGGCCGGAGCGACTGGTGGCGTTGGCCCTGCCGCGCTCGGTTGAGCTGGTCGTGGCGATCCTGGCCACGCTCAAGGCCGGCGCGGCGTATCTGCCCGTGGACCCGGACTACCCGGCCGCCCGCATCGCCTTCATGCTGGACGACGCCCGGCCCACCCTCCTCCTGACCACCGTCCGGACCGACAGCGGCCTGCTCGGCGCCGGGCAGGCCGACCGGCTGCTCATGGACGACCCCTCGACCATCGGCACGATCGCGGGTTACCCGGACACCAACCCGGGCGCCACCGTCCGTCCGCAGCACCCGGCGTACGTCATCTACACCTCCGGCTCCACCGGCCGCCCCAAGGGCGTGGTGATCCCGCACCAAAACGTGGTGCGCCTGTTCGACACCACCCGGCAGCGGTTCACCTTCGGCACCGACGACGTGTGGACGCTGTTCCACTCGTACGCCTTCGACTTCTCCGTCTGGGAGCTCTGGGGGGCGCTGGCGCACGGCGGGCGCCTGGTCGTCGTCTCGCACGAGACCAGCCGTTCACCGCGGCGCTTCCTGGAGCTGCTGGCCCGCGAAGGCGTCACCGTGCTGAACCAGACGCCGTCCGCCTTCTACCAGTTGATGCAGGCGGACCAGGAGGATCCGGAGATCGGGCGGGCGCTCTCCCTGCGCACCGTGATCTTCGGAGGCGAGGCCCTGGAGCCCGCACGCCTGGAGGACTGGTACCGGCGGCACGCGGACGACGCCCCGGTGCTGGTCAATATGTACGGCATCACCGAGACGACGGTCCATGTCACCTACGCCGCCCTGGACCGCCGCGGCGCCGGAGCGGGATCGGCCAGCGTCATCGGCACCTCCATCCCCGATCTCCGGACGTATGTCCTGGACACGAGTCTGAGGCCGGTGCCGCCGGGGGTGGCGGGGGAGTTGTACGTTGCTGGTGCGGGGCTGGCGCGGGGCTATCTGAACCGTCCCGGGCTGACGGCTGAGCGATTTGTGGCCGATCCGTACGGTCCTGCCGGGTCGCGGATGTATCGCACCGGTGATGTGGTGCGTTGGGGCGCGGACGGGAACATGGAATTCGTCGGGCGGGCCGATGACCAGGTCAAGGTGCGCGGTTTCCGTATCGAACTAGGCGAGATCGAGGCGGTGCTGGCCGCGCACCCGGACGTCGCGCAGGCCGCGGTCGTGGCGCGTCAGGACCGTGCCGACGACACCCGCCTGGCCGCCTACGCGGTACCCGTATCCGGACGCACGCTCGCGCCGGACGGGCTGCGCGCACACCTGCGGGAGCGGCTGCCCGACTACATGGTCCCGGCCGCGTTCGTCGCGCTCGGCGCCCTGCCACTGACCGTGAACGGCAAGCTGGACCGTGCGGCGCTCCCGGAGCCGGATTTCGGCGCGGCTGCCGGGGGCGGCCGGGCGCCGCGTACGCCGCAGGAGCGGCTGCTGTGCGAGCTGTTCGCCGAGGTGCTGGGCGTACCCGAGGCCGGCGTCGACGACAGCTTCTTCGACCTGGGTGGCCACTCCCTGTTGGCGACGCGGCTCGTCTCCCGGGTGCGCTCGGCCCTGGGCGTCGAGGTGGAGCTGCGGACGCTGTTCGAGGCACCGACGGTGGCCGGGCTGGCCGCGAAGCTGGGCGAGGCGGGACGAGCCAGGCTCGCGCTGACGGCGTACGAGCGTCCGGAGCGGGTGCCGTTGTCATTCGCGCAGCGCCGGCTGTGGTTCTTGCAGCGCATGGAGGGCGCCGGCGCGACCTACCACATCCCCGTTGCGCTGCGGCTGTCGGGCGCCCTGGACCGGGCCGCGCTGGAAGCGGCGGTCGCGGATGTCGTCGCCCGGCACGAGAGCCTGCGCACGGTCTTCCCCGACGTCGATGGCGTGCCGTACCAGCGTGTCCTGGATGCCGCGGAGGTCGGCGACCGGCTGCGGGTGACGGCGGTGGCCGAGTCGGAGCTGGCGGGGCGGCTGGTCGAGGCGGCGCGGTACGCGTTCGACCTGGAGGTGGAGCCGCCGGTGCGGGCCGAGTTGTTCGTGCTCGCGCCCGATGAGCATGTGCTGTTGGTGGTGGTGCATCACATTGCGGGGGACGGCTGGTCGATGGGGCCGCTGTCGCGCGATCTCGCGGCGGCGTACGCGGCCCGTAGTCATGGCGACAAGCCGGAGTGGTCGCCGCTGCCGGTGCAGTACGCCGACTACACGCTGTGGCAGCACGAGCTCCTCGGCGAGGGAGCCAACCCCGACAGCCTCTTCGCGCGGCAGAGCGCGTACTGGGCGACGACGCTGGCCGGGCTCCCGGAGCAGCTGGAGCTGCCGTTCGACCGCCCGCGTCCCGCCGTGGCGTCGAACCGTGGTGCCCGGGTGGCGGTGCGGCTCGGCAGCGAGGCACACCAGGCCCTGTCGGCGTTGGCGCTCCGTACTGGCAGCAGTCTGTTCATGGTGCTGCAAGCCGGGCTGGCGACGCTGCTGAGCAAGCTGGGGGCCGGCACCGACGTGCCCCTCGGCAGCGCCATCGCCGGACGCACCGACCAGGCATTGGACGATCTGGTCGGATTCTTCGTCAACACCCTGGTGCTGCGCACGGATCTGTCGGGCGATCCCACGTTCGCCGAGCTGGTGGGCCGGGTGCGGGAGAGCGCGCTGGCGGCGTACGCGCATCAGGACCTGCCGTTCGAGCACCTCGTCGAGGTGCTGAACCCGACCCGGTCGATGGCGCACCACCCGCTGTTCCAAGTGGCGTTGGAGCTCCAGAACGCCCCGGAGGACGGCTTCGCGCTGCCGGGGCTGCGCCTGTCGAGGCTCCCCGTCGTCACCGACACGGCCAAGTGCGATCTGACCTTCGGCCTGTCCGAGCTGCGGGGGGCCGACGGCGGCCCCGGCGGCCTCGAGGGCGTGGTCGAGTACGCCACCGACCTGTTCGACGCGGCCACGGTGGAGTCGTTCGTCGCGCGGTGGGTACGGCTGCTGGAGGCGGTGGTCGCCGATCCGGAGCAGCGGATCGGGCGGCTCGAGGTGCTCTCGGCCGAGGAACGCGCCGAGCTCGCGACCGCCTGCCGTGGCGAGGCGGTCACCGTCGAGGCGAGCACCATTCCCGCACTGTTCGCCGCGCAGGCGGCGGCGACGCCGGACGCGGTGGCGGTGGTGTCCGACGACATGACGCTCACCTACCGCGAGCTCGACGCCTGGGCGAACCGGTTCGCCCATGGGCTGATCGAGCGCGGGGCCGGGCCGGAGCGGCTGGTCGCGCTGGCCCTGCCGCGCTCGGCGGAACTCATCGTAGCCGTCCTCGCCGTGCTCAAGGCCGGAGCCGCGTATGTCCCGGTGGACCCGGACTATCCGGCCGCCCGCGTCGCTTTCATGCTCGACGACGCACGGCCGGTGCTGCTGATCGACGACCTCGAGACCGTCAGGGCGACGGACGGCCATCCGTCCACCAGCCCCGTGGTCCCGCTGCTGCCGCAGCATCCCGCGTACGTCATCTACACCTCCGGCTCCACCGGGCGGCCCAAGGGAGTGGTGGTGAGCCACGCGGGCGTCGTGAACCTGTTCACGCACTACCGCGCACACCTGTACCCGCCGACGACGGTGGGGTCCCCGCACCGCCGGCTGCGCGTCGCGCTGACCGCGTCGATGTCCTTCGACGCCTCCTGGGAGCAGATGCTCTGCCTGCTGGCCGGCCACGAGCTGCACGTCTGGGATCGGGAAACGCTGACCGATCCGAGTGTGCTGACCGAGCGACTGGACCGGGAGGCGATCGATCTTCTCGACCTGACCCCGTCGCATATGCAGGTGGTGATGTCGAGGGGACTCCTCGACGCCCCGCGGCGACGTCCGCCGCTGATCGTGGTCGGCGGCGAGGCCGTTTCGCAGCGGCTGTGGGAGCAACTGCGGTCCCTGGACGGAAGCACCTGCTTCAACCACTACGGTCCGACGGAGTGCACCGTCGACGCCCTCACCGCACGGATCGCGGGCTCGTCCCGGCCGGTGATCGGCCGACCGGTCACCAACACCATGGCGTATGTGCTGGATGCCGGGTTGTGTCCGGTGCCACCGGGTGTGGCGGGGGAGTTGTACGTGGGGGGTGCGGGGCTGGCGCGGGGCTATCTGAACCGTCCCGGGCTGACGGCTGAGCGGTTTGTGGCCGATCCGTACGGTCCTGCCGGGTCGCGGATGTATCGCACCGGTGATGTGGTGCGTTGGGGCGCGGACGGGAACATGGAATTCGTCGGGCGGGCCGACGACCAGGTCAAGGTGCGCGGTTTCCGCATCGAGCCGGGCGAGATCGAGTCCTTGCTCGGCATCCACCCGGACGTTGCCCAGGCCGCGGTGATCGCCTGCGACGACCGGCTGGCCGCGTACGTCGTACCCGCCGCGGGGAGCGTCGCCCGTCCGGTGGAACTGCGCCGGTACCTGCGGGAGCGGCTGCCGGACCACATGGTCCCGTCGGCGTTCGTCGCGCTGGACGAACTGCCCGTGACGCCGAGCGGGAAGCTGGACCGCCGGGCGCTGCCCGAGCCGGATTTCGGCGCGGCTGCCGGGGGCGGCCGGGCGCCGCGTACGCCGCAGGAGCAGTTGCTGTGCGAGCTGTTCGCCGAGGTGCTGGGCGTATCCGAGGCCGGCGTCGACGACAGCTTCTTCGATCTGGGAGGCCACTCCCTGCTGGCCACCAGGCTCGTCGCCCGCATCCGCGCCACCATCGGCGTCGAGGTCGGGCTGCGCGCCCTGTTCGAGGCCCCGACGCCGGCCGGACTGGCCGCGCAACTCGCCGAGGCGGGAGAGGCCAGGCTCGCGCTCACCGCGTACGAGCGCCCGGCGCGGGTGGAATTGTCGTTCGCGCAGCGCCGGCTGTGGTTCCTGCACCGGCTGGAAGGGCCGAGCGCCACCTACAACATCCCCGTCGCCCTGCGGCTGACCGGCGGGCTGGACCGGCCCGCGCTGGAGGGGGCCCTCGCGGATGTCGTCGCCCGGCACGAGAGCCTGCGCACCGTGTTCGCGGAAGTCGACGGGGAGCCTTGTCAGCGCGTTCTGGCCGCCGCGGAGGCCGGTCTGGGGCTGCCGGTGACCGAGACCGCCGAAGCCGGGCTGCCGGACCGGCTGGCCGAGGCGGCCCGGTACGCCTTCGACCTGGAGGCGGAGCCGCCGGTGCGGGCCGAGTTGTTCGCGCTCGCGCCCGACGAGCATGTGCTGTTGCTGGTGGTGCACCACATCGCGGGGGACGGCTGGTCCACGTTGCCGCTCGCGCGCGATGTCGCGGCCGCGTACCGGGCCCGCTGCCGCGGCGAAGCGCCGGACTGGGCCCCGCTCCCGGTGCAGTACGCCGACTACAGCTTGTGGCAGCGGGAGCTGCTCGGCGACGCCACCGATGCGGACAGCCTGTTCGCCCGGCAGCTCGCGTACTGGTCCGAGCACCTCGCCGGGCTGCCCGAGCAGATCCCGCTGCCGGCGGACCGGCCGCGGCCGGCCGTGGTGTCGTACCGGGGCGACCGTCTCACCGTCGAGCTGCCCCCCGAGTTGCATGCCGCGCTGACGGGCCTGGCACGGCGTACCGGGAGCAGCCTGTTCATGGTGCTTCAGGCCGGGCTGGCGGCGTTGTTCACCCGACTCGGCGCGGGCACCGACGTTCCGCTCGGCAGCCCCGTGGCGGGCCGCACGGACGAGGCGCTGGACGATCTGGTCGGGTTCTTCGTCAACACGCTGGTACTGCGGACGGACCTGTCGGGCGATCCCACCTTCAGCGAACTGGTGGAGCGGGTGCGGGAGAACGCGCTGGCGGCGTACGCGCATCAGGACGTGCCGTTCGAGCACCTGGTCGAGGTGCTGAACCCGGCCCGGTCGCTGTCGCATCACCCGCTGTTCCAGGTGATGCTGGCGCTGCAGAACGCACCGGACGGGGACTTCGAGCTGCCGGGGCTGCACCTGTCGACGGTTCCGGTGTCCACGGGGACCGCGAAGTTCGACCTGTTCTTCGCCCTCTCCGAACGCCGTGGGGCGGACGGCGGTCCCGGTGGGCTCGCCGGAGCCGTCGAGTACGCCACCGACCTGTACGACCGGGCCACCGTCGAGACCCTCGTCGCGCGGTGGGTGCGGCTGCTGCAAGCGGTGGCCGCCGACCCCGAGCAGCGAATCGGCGAGGTCGAGGTGCTGTCGGCCGAGGAGCGCCACGCGCTGCTGACCGTCGCCAACGACACGGTGACCGAGGTTCCCGCCGCCACCCTGCCGGAGCTCTTCGAGGCCAGGGCGGCGGCGACGCCGGACGCGGTCGCCGTGCTGTCCGATGGCACGACGTTCACCTACGGCGAGCTCAACGCACGCGCCAACCGCCTCGCCCATGCGCTGATCCGGCGCGGCGTCGGCCCCGAGGGGATCGTCGCCCTCGCCCTGCCCCGTTCCGCGGAGTTCGTCGTCGCGATGCTGGCCGTGTTCAAAGCCGGGGCGGCGTATCTGCCGGTGGACCCGGAGTATCCGGCGGCCCGGATCGCGTTCATGCTCCAGGACGCGGCGCCCGCGCTGCTGCTGACCACCACCGAGACGGCCGGGCTCGTCCCCGAGGAAGCCGGCCCGCCGCGCCTCGTGCTCGACGACGCCGCGGTCGCACGAGCCCTGGGCTCCGGGACGGCCACCGACCCCACCGACGTGGACCGGACCGCTCCGCTGCTCCCGCAGCACCCGGCCTATGTCATCTACACCTCCGGCTCCACCGGCCGCCCCAAGGCGATTGCGATGCCGGCGAGCGGGCTGCTGAATCTGCTGCACTGGCACCACCGCGCCGTCGCCGGCGGCGAGGGAACACGGACCGCTCAGTTCACCGCGATCAGCTTCGACGTCTCGGTGCAGGAGATCCTCTCCGCGCTCGCCTTCGGCAAGACGCTGGTCGTGCCCACGGAGGAGCAGCGGCGCAGCGCGGAACTGCTCGTCGACTGGCTGGACCGGCACGAGGTCGAGGAGCTGTTCGCGCCCAGTCTGGTGATCGAGGCCGTGGCGGAGGCGGCCGACGAGCGGGGACGCGATCTGCCGCACCTGCGCTCCCTCGCGCAGGCCGGTGAGGCGCTGCGGATCGGCCGCTCGGTGCGCGCATTCCACGAGGGCGGCGCGGGCCGCCTGCTGCACAACCACTACGGTCCGGCCGAGACCCATGTCGTCACCGCGTACACGCTGCCCGCCGACCTCGCCGACTGCCCGCTGCCGCCGCCGATCGGCCGGCCGATCGCCAACACCCGGGTGTACGTGCTGGACGCCGGGCTGCGGCCGGTGGCCCCCGGTGTGCCGGGGGAGCTCTACCTCGCCGGTGCGGGGCTGGCCCGGGGCTACCTGAACCGTCCCGGGCTGACGGCGGAGCGGTTCGTGGCCGATCCGTACGGGCCTGCCGGGGCGCGGATGTACCGCACGGGCGATGTGGTCCGTCAGCGGGCGGACGCCGAGCTGGAGTTCCTCGGACGGGCGGACCATCAGGTCAAGATCCGTGGCTTCCGCATTGAGCTCAGCGAAGTCGAGGCAGTGCTCGCCACCGGCCCCGGTGTGGCGCGGACGGCCGTGACCGCCCATGAGGCCCGCCCCGGCCAACAGCAACTCGTCGCCTATGTCGTGCCTATCGCTGCCGACGCCGACCGACCCGGCCGGCTCGACGGCCAGTGGCACGACCTGCTGCGCGAACACCTGCGGGAGCGGCTGCCCGACTACATGCTGCCCGCCGCCTTCCTCACCCTCGACGCGCTGCCGTTGACCTCCACCGGCAAGCTCGACCGCCGCGCCCTGCCCGCTCCCGAACTCGGGTCCGCCCGCCCCGGCCGGGCACCACGAGCCCCGCGGGAACAGCTGCTGTGCGCGCTGTTCGCGGAGGTGCTGGGCGTGCCCCAGGTCGGCGTCGACGACAGCTTCTTCGATCTCGGCGGCCATTCACTGCTGGCGACGCGGCTGGTGTCCAGGGTGCGTGCGTGCCTCGGCGTCGAGGTCGAGCTGCGAACGCTGTTCGAGGCCCCGACCGTGGCCGGACTGGCCGCGGAGCTCAGCGACGCGGGGAAGGCGCGCCTGGCGCTGACGGCGTACGGGCGTCCGGACCGGGTGCCGTTGTCGTATGCGCAGCGCCGGCTGTGGTTCCTGCACCGGATGGAGGGGCCGAGCGCCACGTACAACATGCCGCTGGCCTTGCGGCTGTCGGGAGCCCTGGACCGGCAGGCGCTCGAATCCGCGCTGCACGACGTCGTGAGCCGGCACGAGAACCTGCGTACGCTGTTCGTGGAGAGCGAAGGGGTGCCCTACCAGCGGATCCTTCCGGCGGCGGAGGCGTGTCTGCCGCTGCCGGTGACAGCCGTGGACGAATCGGAGCTGCGGGACCGGTTGGCGCGGTCGGCTCGGTACGGCTTCGATGTGGCGGCGGAGCTGCCGGTGCGGGCGGAGCTGTTCGCGCTCGGACCGGATGAGCATGAGCATGTGCTGCTGGTGGTGATGCATCACATCGCGGGTGACGGCTGGTCGATGGGGCCGTTGTCGAGGGATCTGGCTGCGGCGTATGCGGCGCGGTGCCGGGGCGTTGAGCCGCGGTGGTCGCCGTTGCCGGTGCAGTATGCGGACTACGCCCTGTGGCAGCGGGACCTGCTCGGCGAGGAGTCGGACCCGGAGAGCCTGTTCGCCCGGCAGAGCGCGTACTGGGCGGAGAATCTGGCGGGGCTGCCGGAGCAGATCCAGCTTCCCGCGGACCGGCCGCGGCCGGCGGTGACGTCTTACCGGGGAGACCTGCTGCCTCTGGGTATGGACGCGCGGCTGCATGCCGGGCTGGCGGACCTGGCGCGCCGCAGCGGAACCAGTCTGTTCATGGTGCTTCAGGCGGGGCTGGCGGCGCTGTTCACCCGGCTCGGTGCCGGTACCGACATCCCGGTCGGCAGCCCGATCGCCGGCCGTACGGATGAGGGACTGGACGACCTGGTCGGGCTGTTCGTCAACACCCTCGTGCTGCGCACCGACACCTCGGGCGATCCGACCTTCGCCGAACTGCTGGTCCGGGTACGGGAGAGCGCCCTCGCCGCCTACGCGCACCAGGACATCCCCTTCGAGCACCTGGTGGAGGAGCTGAACCCGACGCGGTCGCTGGCGCACCACCCGCTCTTCCAGACCATGCTGGCCCTGCAGAACGCCCCGATGGGCGACTTCGAGCTGCCGGGGCTGCGGGTTTCGGGTCTGGCGGTACCGACCGGCTCCGCCAGGCTCGATCTGACCTTCAGCATCGCCGAGCGCCGTGCACCGGACGGCGCTCCGGGCGGTCTCGACGGAGTGGTGGAGTACAGCACCGACCTGTTCGACCGGGCCACGGTCGAGACGCTCGTCGCGCGGTGGACGCGCGTGCTCGCGGCGGCGGTCGCCGCCCCGGAACGGCCGCTGAGCGCCATCGACGTACTCGCCCCGGAGGAACGCCACCGGCTGCTGCACGAGTGCAACGACACCGCGAGGCCGCTGCTCGCCACCACCCTGGCCCCGATGTTCGAGGAGCGCGTGCGGGCGCAGCCGGACGCGGTCGCGGTGGTGTCCGGCGAGACGAGCCTCAGCTACGGCGAACTGAACGCGCGGGCCAACAGGTTCGCGCATGTGCTGATCGAGCGCGGTGTGGGTCCGGAGCGGATCGTCGCGCTGGCCCTGCCGCGGTCCGTCGAACTCGTGGTGGCCGTGCTCGCCGTGGCGAAGGCGGGAGCCGCCTATCTGCCCGTCGACCCGGAGTACCCGGAGGAGCGGATCGCGTTCATGCTCGAAGACGCGAGTCCCGCGCTCGTGGTGGACGACCCGGCCGCGGTCACCGGCACAGAGGGGTACCCGGACGTCGATCCGGCCGTCCGGGCGCGCCCTGAGCATCCGGCGTATGTGATCTACACGTCGGGTTCGACGGGCCGTCCCAAGGGCGTGGTGGTGAGTCATGCGGGCATCGCCGGCTTGGTGGCCACTCAGGTCGAACGGCTCGGCCTCGACGCCGGCAGCCGTGTGCTCCAGTTCGCCTCGCCGAGTTTCGACGCGTCGTTCTGGGATCTGTGCGGCGCCCTGCTGACGGGCGCCGCCTTGGTCCTGGCGCCGCCCGGATCCTCGCTCGCGGCGCTGACGGACGGTGCCTTGGGCGTGACGCATGTGACGCTGCCGCCGTCGGTGCTGGCGTCCCTGCCGGAGGGCGGGCTGTCGGCGTCGACGCTGGTGGTGGCGGGTGAGGCGTGTTCGGCCGAGTTGGTGGCGAGGTGGGCGCCGGGTCGTCGGATGATCAATGCGTACGGTCCGACGGAGACGACGGTGTGCGCGACGATGAGCGATCCGCTCGCTCCGTCGGACGGCGTTCCGCCGATCGGACGGCCGATCGTCAATACCCGGGTGTATGTGCTCGATGCCGGTCTGCGGCCTGTGCCGCCCGGTGTGGCGGGGGATTTGTATGTCGCGGGTGGGGGGCTGGCTCGTGGCTACCTCAACCGGTCGGCGCTGACCGCCGGGCGGTTCGTGGCCGATCCGTATGGGTCGGCCGGGTCGCGGATGTACCGGACGGGTGACGTCGTGCGTTGGCGGGCGGACGGTGAGCTGGAGTTCGTCGGGCGGGCGGATGAGCAGGTGAAGGTCCGCGGTTTCCGTGTCGAGCCCGGTGAGGTCGAGGCCGTGCTCGTCGCGCACCCCGGCGTGGCCCAGGCCGCCGTGATCGCCCGGGACGACCGGCTGGTCGGATACGTCGTCCGAGGGGCGGCGGGCGCCCCCGAGGCCGTCGAGCTGCGCGAGCATCTGCGGCGGCGACTGCCGGACTACCTGGTGCCGTCGGCATTCGTGACCCTGGACGGCCTGCCGCTGACGCCGAGCGGGAAGCTGGACCGTGCCGCCCTGCCGACTCCGGAGTTCGACCCGGCCGTCACGAGCGGTCGAGCGCCGAGGACGCCGCGGGAGCAGTTGCTGGCGGAGCTGTTCGCCGAGGTGCTGGGCGTAGGCGAAGTCGGGGTGGACGACAGCTTCTTCGACCTCGGCGGGCATTCGCTGCTCGCGACGCGGCTGGTGTCGCGGGTGCGCACGGTGCTCGATGTCGAGGTCGAGCTGCGAACACTGTTCGAGGCACCGACCGTGGCCGGACTGGCGACCCGCCTGAGCGGTGCGGACACCGCGCGGCCCACGCTGACCGCGTACGAGCGTCCCGACGTGGTGCCGCTGTCGTTCGCCCAGCGCCGCCTGTGGTTCCTCCACCAGATGGAGGGGCCCAGTGCCACGTACAACATTCCGCTGGCGCTGCGGCTGTCGGGCGAGCTGAACGAATCGGCGCTGGAGGCGGCGCTGGCGGATGTCGTGGCGCGGCACGAGAGCCTGCGTACGGTCTTCGCGGAGATCGGCGGGGTGCCCGGCCAGCGGGTGCTGGACGCGGCGGCTGCCCGGCCCCGGCTGCGGACGACCGCCACCGTGCGGCGGGAGCTGGCGGGGCTGCTGGCCCAGGCGGCGCGGTACGCGTTCGACCTGGCGGAGGAGCCACCGCTGCGGGCGGAGCTGTTCGCGCTCGGACCGGACGAGCATGCGCTGCTGGTGACGGTGCATCACATCGTCGGCGACGGCTGGTCGATGGGGCCGCTGTCGCGCGATCTCGCGGCGGCGTACGCGGCCCGGTGCCGCGGCTCCAAGCCGGAGTGGTCGCCGTTGCCGGTGCAGTATGCGGACTACACCCTGTGGCAGCGGGAGCTCCTCGGTGACGCCGCGGACCCGGACAGCAGGCTCGCCCGGCAGCTCGCCTACTGGACCCATCACCTCACCGGGCTGCCGGAGCGCATCCAACTGCCCACGGACCGCCCGCGACCGGCCGTGGCGTCCTACCAGGGCGACCACCTCACCATCGAGCTGAGCCCCGACGTGCACTCCGGACTGGCCGCGCTGGCCCGCCGTGCCGGGGCCAGCATGTTCATGGTCCTGCACGCCGCATGTGCGGCGCTGTTCAGCCGGCTGGGCGGCGGTACGGACATCCCGGTCGGTAGCCCCATCGCCGGCCGCACGGACCAGGCGCTGGACGACCTCGTCGGGTTCTTCGTCAACACCCTCGTGCTGCGCACCGACCTCTCCGGCGATCCGACCTTCGCCGAACTGCTGGTCCGGGTACGGGAGAACGCCCTCGCCGCGTACGCGCATCAGGACATTCCGTTCGAGCACCTGGTGGAGGTGCTGAACCCGGCGCGGTCGCTGTCGCACCCCCCGTTGTTCCAGGTCATGTTGGCGCTCCAGAACGCCCCGATGGGCGACTTCGAGCTGCCGGGGCTGCGGGTGTCCGGCGTGCCGGCGCCGACGGGCACGGCCAAGTTCGATCTGGGCTTCAGCCTGTGCGAGCGTTACGGCTCCGACGGCACCCCTGGCGGCATCGCCGGCGCGGTGGAATACGCCACCGATCTGTACGACCGGGCCACGGTCGAGACGCTCATCGCGCGGTGGACCCGGCTGCTGGAGGCCGTCGTCGCCGACCCGGACCGGCCGATCGGCCGGATCGACCTGCTGTCCTCCGAAGAGCGGGGCCGGCTGCTGGGCGACTACAACGCCACCGACGCCACCGACGCCGTCGCCCCCGCCCCGCTCCCCGACGCCTTCCAGGAGCGGGTGGCGGCGTCGCCGGACGCGGTGGCCCTGGTTTCCGGGGACGCCGCGCTGACCTACCGGGAGCTGAATGCGCGGGCGAACCGGTTCGCGCATGCGCTGATCGGGCGTGGTGTGGGTCCCGAGCAGGTGGTGGCGCTGGCGCTGCCGCGATCGGTGGAGCTGGTCGTGGGGCTGCTGGGGGTGATGAAGGCGGGGGCGGCGTATCTGCCGGTCGACCCGGAGTACCCGAAGTCCCGGATTGCGTTCATGCTCGATGACGCGCGGCCCGCGCTGGTGGTGGACGATCCCGCCACGGTCACCGAGACCGCCGGCCGCCCGGACACCGATCCGGTGGTCGCACTCGATATGCGGCATCCGGCGTATGTGATCTACACGTCGGGTTCGACCGGTCGTCCCAAGGGCGTGGTGGTGAGCCATGCGGGCATCGCCGGCCTGGTAGCCGCGCAGGTCGAACGGTTCGCGATCGACGCCGACAGCCGGGTTCTGCAGTTCGCCTCGCCGAGCTTCGATGCCTCGGTGTCGGAGTTGTTCACCACGCTGCTGGCGGGCGCGACGCTGGTGCTGCCGCCACCGGGCTCCCCGCTCGCCGCCCTGACCGACGGCGCTTCCGGGATCACCCATGTCACGTTGGCGCCGTCGGTGCTGGCGTCTCTGCCGGAGGGCGGGCTGTCGGCGTCGACGCTGGTGGTGGCGGGTGAGGCGTGTTCGGCGGAGTTGGTGGCGAGGTGGGCGCCGGGTCGTCGGATGATCAATGCGTACGGTCCGACGGAGACGACGGTGTGCGCGACGATGAGCGATCCGCTCGCCCCGTCGGACGGCGTTCCGCCGATCGGACGGCCGATCACCAACACCCAGGTCTACGTCCTCGATGCCGGTCTTCAGCCGGTGCCGCCCGGTGTGGCTGGTGACTTGTACGTCGCCGGTGGGGGACTGGCCCGCGGCTACCTCAACCGTCCCGGTCTGACGGCGGAGCGGTTCGTGGCCGATCCGTACGGGCCGGCGGGCTCGCGCATGTACCGGACGGGCGACGTCGTGCGCTGGCGGGCGGACGGCAATCTGGAGTTCGTCGGCCGGGCCGACCACCAGGTCAAGGTCCGCGGTTTCCGTATCGAGCCCGGCGAGATCGAGGCCGCGCTCGCCGCCCACCCCGGCGTCGCCCGGACCGTGGTGATCGCCCGGCAGGACCGGACGGACGCGCCGGACGACAAGAGGCTCGTCGCCTATGTCGTGGCCCGGAACGCCGCCGAGGACGGTCGTGACCGCCGGCTGGAGCGGGACCATGTGGCCGAGTGGCGGGAGATCTACGACGCGCTGCCCGTCGCCGCGGAGCGGACCGCGTTCGGGCAGAACTTCACCGGCTGGAACAGCAGTTACGACGCCGGCCCCATCCCCGTGGAACAGATGCGGGAATGGCGCGACGAGACCGTGGCACGGATCCTGGCGCTGCAACCCCGGCGGGTGCTGGAGGTCGGCGTCGGCACCGGGCTGCTGCTCTCCCGGGTGGCGCCGCACTGCGAGACGTACTGGGCCACCGACTTCTCCGCCACGGCGATCGACGCGCTGACCGCCGAGGTCAGCCGCGACCCGGGCCTGGCCGAGCGGGTCACGCTGGAGACCCGTCCCGCCCATGACACGGACGGACTGCCGGCCGGCGGCTTCGACACCATCGTCATCAACTCGGTCGTCCAGTACTTCCCGACCGCCGACTACCTGGTCGATGTGATCAACCGGCTGATGCGGCTGCTCGCACCCGGCGGAACGCTGTTCGTCGGCGATGTGCGCAATCTGCGCCTCCAGCGGTCGCTGACCACCGCCGTAAAGCTGCACCGGGCCGGCCCCGATACCGACCTGCCGACCGTGCGCCGAGCGGTCGAACAGGCCGTACTGGTCGAGAAGGAACTCCTGGTCGATCCGGACTTCTTCGTGGCCCTGCGGGAGCACGGCGAGGACGTCGCCGGCGTCGCCGTCCAGGTCAAGCGCGGCCGGCACCACAACGAGCTGACGCGCTACCGCTACGACGTCACGCTGCACAAGCACCCGGTCGCCCCGTTCCCCTCCGGTGAACCGGTCGAGGTGGAGTGGGGCCGCCAGGCCGGCGGGCTGGACGAGCTGCGCGAACTCCTCCTGGAGCGGGGCCCGGCCGCGCTGCGGGTCACCGGGGTGCCGAACAGCCGCGTCGTGCGGGAGACCGCCCTCGCCCGGGCGGTGCAGTCCGACGGCGCCTCGCTCCCGGAACTCCTGGCCCAGCTGCACGCCACGGATGACGGCGACCTCGTCGACCTGGAGGCGTTCCACGAGCTCGGACGGGAGTACGGCCGCTGGGTGGGCATCACCTGGTCGGCCACCGCGGCCGACGCCGTGGACATCGTCTTCGCCGACCCGTCGGCCGCGCCGTCGGCCGCTCCCGTCGACCTCTATCGACCCGCCCGGCCCGCAGGTACCTCGCCGGCCTCGTTGACGAACACCCCGACCGGCAGCCGCGGAACCAGCGCCCTCATCCATGAACTGCGCGACTACCTGGACGAGCGGCTCCCCGACTACCTGGTGCCGTCCGCGTTCGTGATGCTGGACGAACTGCCGCTGACGGCCGGCGGAAAGCTGGACCGCGGTGCGCTGCCCGCCCCCGAACTGGGTTCGGCCGGGGCCGGGCGGGCGCCGCGGACCCCGCAGGAGCAGCTTCTGGCCGAGCTGTTCGCCGAGGTGCTCGGACTGGCGCAGGTCGGCGTCGACGACAACTTCTTCGACCTCGGCGGGCACTCGCTGCTGGCGACCCGCCTGGTGGCCCGCGTCCGTGCGACCCTCGGCGCCGAACTGGAAGTCCGGATCCTGTTCGAGGCGCCGACCGTGGCCGCACTCGCCGCCCGCCTGGACGACGCGGGGCGGGCGCGGCCCGCGCTGACGGCCTCCGGACGCCCGGAGCGGGTGCCGCTGTCGTTCGCCCAGCGCCGCCTGTGGTTCCTGCACCAGATGGACGGGCCCGGCGCCACGTACAACATGCCGCTGGCGCTGCGGCTCACCGGCGAACTCGACCGGCGGGCCCTGCACGACGCGCTCGCGGATGTGGTGGCCCGGCACGAGAGTCTGCGCACCGTCTTCCGCGCATCCGGCGGCGTGCCCTACCAGCACGTCCTCGCCCCGTCGGAAGCACGCCCGAGCATGCCCGTCGTCGAGGCCAGTGCGGCCGAACTCCCGGAACGGCTGGCGGAAGGGGCGCAACGCGGATTCGACCTGGCGACCGAACTGCCCGTACGGGCGGTGCTGTACGCCACGTCCCGTGAGGTGCACGTACTGCTGGTCGTGGTGCACCACATCGCCGGCGACGGCTGGTCGATGGGACCGCTCTCCCGGGACCTCGCGCTGGCGTACGCGGCCCGGTGCCGCGGCGCCGCGCCGACGTGGACGCCGCTGCCGGTGCAGTACGCCGACTACACCCTGTGGCAGCGGCAACTGCTCGGCGACGCGTCCGACCCGGACAGCCGATTCAGCGCTCAACTGGACTACTGGAAAAGGGCGTTGGCCGGGCTGCCCGAACAGGTGCGACTGCCCACCGACCGGCCCCGACCCGCGACGGCGTCCCACCGCGGCGGCCAGCTTCCGGTGCGGATGGACGCGGAACTGCACCGGAGCCTGCGCGAGCTGGCCACGGCACACGGCGCAAGCACGTTCATGGTGCTGCAGACCGGGCTCGCCGCCCTGCTGAGCAGGCTCGGCGCCGGAGACGACATCCCCATCGGCAGCCCCATCGCCGGCCGTACCGACCAGGCCCTGGACGATCTCGTCGGCTTCTTCGTCAACACCCTCGTGCTGCGCACCGACACCTCCGGCGAGCCGACCTTCGCCGAACTGCTCGGCCAGGTACGGGAGAAGGCGCTCGCCGCCTACGCCCATCAGGACGTGCCCTTCGAGTACCTCGTCGAGGCGCTCAACCCGGCCCGGTCGCTCTCCCACCACCCGCTGTTCCAGGTGATGCTGGGCCTCCAGAACGCGCCGATGGGCGAGTTCACCCTGCCGGGCCTGGACACCGGCTTCGCGTCGGCGCCGACCGGCACCGCCCGGATGGACCTGACCTTCAGCCTCGCCGAACAGTACGACCCGGACGGCACCCCCGGCGGTGTCCTCGGGGCCGTGGAGTACGCCACCGACCTGTTCGACCCGCCGACCGTCGAGCGACTCTTCGAACGGTGGATCCGGCTGCTCCGGGCGGTCGTCGCAGACCCGGAGCGGCCGATCGGACGGATCGACGTCCTCTCCGCCGAGGAACGCCACCGGCTGCTGGTCGGGAACAACGACACGGCCGCCGAGCTTCCCGACGCGGGCCTGCCGGAGCTCTTCGCCGCGCAGGTTCGGGCCACCCCCGAGGCGGTGGCGGTCGTCTCCGACGACGCCACCCTCACCTACGCGCAGCTCGACGCGCGCGCCAACCACCTCGCCCATGCGCTGATCGCCCAGGGCGCCGGACCGGAGACCTCGGTGGCGGTCCTGCTGGACCGCTCGGCGGAGCTGATCGTGGCGCTCCTGGCGATCGTCAAGGCGGGCGCGGCCTACGTCCCGCTCGACCCGCGCTTCCCGTCCTCCCGCGTCGACCTGATCGTCCGGGAAACCGGCGCCGCGATGGTGCTCACCCATGACGTGCTGACCGCGCTGAGCCAGGGCGAGCCCCGCCCCACCGCCCCGGCGGTGACCTGCCACCCCCGGCAGCTGGCCTACGTGATGTACACCTCCGGCTCGACGGGAGCGCCCAAGGGCATCGGTGTCACGCACCACGACGTGGCGGCCCTGGCACTGGCCCCATGCTGGCGCGGCGGCGCTCACCAGCGGGTCCTGCTGAACTCCCCGACGGCCTTCGACGCCTCGACGTACGAGATGTGGGTGCCCCTGCTCAGCGGCGGCCGGCTCGTCGTCGCCCCCGCCGGACAGCCGGACACCGCCACGCTGCGCCGGGTGATCACCGAGCACCGGGTCACCGGGCTGTGGCTGACGTCCGGCCTGTTCCAGCTGATGGCCGAGGAGCAGCCGGAGTCCTTCGCCGGGGTGCGCGAAGTGTGGACGGGCGGCGACGTCGTGTCGGCGGCCGCGGTGGCCAAGGTGCTGGCCGTGTGCCCCGAGACCGCCGTGGTCAACGGCTACGGGCCCACCGAGACCACCACCTTCGCCGCCCATCACCGGATGTGCGCACCGCCGGACACCGAGCGCACCGTGCCGATCGGCCGGCCGATGGCGAACATGCGGCACTACGTGCTCGACGCCGGGCTGCGGCCGGTGCCGCCGGGCGTCGCGGGGGAGCTGTACCTCGCCGGGGCGGGCCTGGCCCGCGGCTACCTCGGCCGGCCGGCGCTGACCGCGGAGCGCTTCGTCGCCGACCCGTACGGCCCGGCCGGAACCCGCATGTACCGCACGGGCGATCTGGTGCGGTGGCTTGCCGGCGGGACCCTGGAATTCGTCGGCCGCGCCGACGACCAGGTCAAGCTGCGGGGCTTCCGCATCGAACCCGGCGAGATCGAGGCCGCGCTTGCCGTCTGCCCGGGGATCGCCCAGGCCGCGGTCATCGCACGGGAGGACCGGCCGGGCGACAAAAGGCTCGTCGCCTACCTCGTGCCCGCGCCCGACGGCCCGGACGGGACGCCCGAGCCCGACGAACTGTCCGCCCGGCTCCGCCGCCAACTGCCCGAGTACATGGTGCCGTCGGCGTTCGTCACCATGGACGCGCTGCCGCTGACCCCCCAGGGCAAGCTGGACCGGGCCGCCCTCCCGGCCCCCGAGTACGGTGCGGCCGGCACCGGGCGCACCCCCAGGACGCCGCAGGAACAGCTGCTGTGCGACCTGTTCGCCGAAGTGCTCGGCCGGGACCGCGTCCGCATCGACGACGACTTCTTCGACCTGGGCGGGCACTCGCTGCTCGCCGCCCGTCTGGTCTCCCGAGTCCGCGAGACACTCGGGATCGAGCTGGGGCTGCGAACGCTGTTCGAGGCGCCGACGGTGGCGGCGCTGGCGGAACGCCTGGCCATGAACGACCCCGACGACGCCTTCGACGTCCTCCTGCCGCTGCGCCCGACGGGACGTCACACCCCGCTGTTCTGCATCCACCCCGGCGGCGGCATCAGCTGGTCCTACTGCGGGCTGATGAACCACCTCGGCCCGGAGCACCCGATCTACGCGATCCAGGCGCGCAGCTTGGGGCGGCCCGAACCCCGCCCGACGTCCTTCGAGGAAATGGCGGCCGACTACGCCGACCAGATCCGCAAGGTCCAGCCGAACGGCCCCTACAAGCTGCTCGGCTGGTCCGCCGGCGGGCTGATCGCCCACGCCATCGCCTGCGAGCTGCGGGCGCGCGGCGAACACACCGCGCTGCTGGCCATCCTGGACGCTTACCCGGTGGGCGACGTCTCGTTCGACGAACCGCCGGTGCCCACCGAGCGGGACGTCCTGGTCGGGATGCTCGACTGCGATCCGGACGAGCTGGGCGACGGGCCGCTGACCTACCCCGAGGTCGCGGAGATCCTGCGCGGCCGCGGCAGCGCGCTGGCAAGCCTGGAGGAACGCCACATCGAGGCCGTCGTCGCGATCATGATCAACAACGCTCAGCTGGCGCTCGACTTCACGCCCGGCCGCTTCGACGGTGACCTGCTGCTGTTCAACTCCACCATCGACCGGGAGGACAACTCACCGGGCGCCGACATCTGGCGGCCGTACGTGGGCGGCCGGATCGAGTCCCACGACATCACCACCCGGCACGACCGCATGACCCAGCCCGGTTCGCTCGCCCAGATCGGGCCGATCCTCGAGGCGAAGATCGCCGACCTCACCCGCACCCCCGCACCCACCCAGGAGAACTGACATGACCAACCCCTTCGAGGACAAGGACGGCACCTACCTCGTGCTCGTCAACGAGGAAGGCCAGCACTCCCTGTGGCCGTCCTTCGCCGATGTGCCCGACGGCTGGACCGTCGCCCATCCTGCGAACAGCCGCGACGCCTGCCTGGAGTACGTCGAGCGCAACTGGACCGACATGCGGCCGCAGAGCCTCATCGACGCCATGAACAGCCAGCGGTAGCACCGCAACCCGTGACCTCCACCACCGACGACACCGCGACGGACACCGCCCAGCCACCCGTATTCCACGAGACCACACAACGACGAGGGGAAATGCCAGCCATGGAAACACTCTTGTATACGGCCGAGCTCATTCAGGAAGGCGGCACCTACAAGCTCATCGTGAGGGATCGCCTGCGTAACACCGTGCAGACGACACCGATCGCCAAGAAAGCCGTGGAGAAGCTGCCGATGTTCCTTTCCATGCTGAACTCGAAGCAGGCCAATGGCTATCAGTGATTCGTTGCCATCGGGCGGCATCTCTCGTGCCGCCCGACCGCAAGAGAACGGCCGAAGGCCGGCGGCCCATGGCGAGTGACCAATGGCCAGCGACCAATGGCCGGTGCCCAAGGGTGGGTTGTCGAGAGAAAACGGCCGACACGGCCGAAAGGGAGTGAGCGCACCATGACCTTGGCCCACCGGAGTGCCGGGTGGCCCCGAGCCGGGAGCGGTGCGAGCGCGTGGTTCCGCGTCCACCGGGCGGCGGACGAAACGAGGTTGCGCCTGATCTGCTTCCCCCACGCCGGCGGCACCGCCCAGCTCTACCATGGGTGGCGCGCCCTGCTGCCCCAGGACGTCGAACTGCTCGCGGTCCGCTACCCCGGCCGTCAGGACCGCTTCACCGAACCCTGCGCCGAGCGCATGGACGACCTCGCCGACGCGATCGACGCGGCCCTGGAGCCCTACCTCGACCGTCCGTTGGCGCTCTTCGGCCACAGCATGGGTTCCTCCGTCGCCTACGAGGTCGCCCTGCGGCTCGAAAAGCGCGGCATCGTCCCCCGGCGGCTGCTGGTCTCCGGGCGAGCCGCCCCGCACCGGGCCGAGCGCACCGAACTGCACAAGAGCGACGACGAGACGCTGATCGCCGAAGTCCGGCGGCTCGGCAACGTCGACGCGGAGGCCTACGACATCCCCGAACTGCGCGAACTGCTGCTGCCGGCGCTGCGAGCCGACTACCGGCTCCTCGAAAACTACCGCCCCCGGCACCCAGCGCGCGTACGGGCGCCGATCACGGCCTACACCGGTGACGACGACCCTCACTGCGCCGTCGACGACGCACGCTCCTGGTCCGAGCTGACCGCCCCCGGAGCCTTCGACGTCCGTTCGTTCCGGGGCGACCACTTCTACCTCGTGCCGCGCGAGCGCGAACTGCTCGCCGACATCGGCGGCCGCCTACGGTGAGGTGCCGGCCGCCCGGCGGAGCGCGGATCGGCCCGGCTACCTCGCCGTCAGCGCGGTGACCAGTTCGTCCAGTCCGTTGAACCGCCGGTCGAAGGCATCGGAGCTCGTCGGCGGATCCCCGACCGGTCGCCGGACGTAGGCGGTCCGCATGCCCGTCGCCTGGGCTCCGCGCAGGTCCCAGGCATGGGCGGCCACCATCAGCACGCGTTCCGGTGGACATCCGGCGACGTCGATGGCGAGCCGGTAGACCTCCGGCGCCGGCTTGTAGGCCAGGGCGGCTTCGCCGGACAGGGCCTGGTGCCAGCGCAGCCCGGCATGTGCGTTGAGCCGCAGCAGAGAGGTGCGGCCGGCGTTGGAGAGGCCCAGCACGGGGAACCGCCGCGCGAGCCGTTCGAGAGCGGCGGGGGAGTCGCTCCAGGGCGGCAGCCGTTGGCCCGCCGTGGCCAGCCGGGCGATGGCCGCCGGATCGTCGAGTCCGGCATGGTCGGCCACCCGCTGAGCGGCCTCTCGATCGATGACCTCGGTATTGACGTACGCGCGGTGCCCCTGCCCGATGCGTCGCTCCTCGACCTCGCGATGCCGTTGCCACAAGGTGAGCAGCTCGTCGACAGACGCATCGTCAAACCCGGGCAGCGCGCCGCGGATTTCCGCTCGAAGCCCGCTCGGTTCGTCTACCAGCGTTCCGAGGACGTCGAAGACGACGACCTCGATGCCGGGGATCTGGGCCATGCGTTCTCCCGTATGTGAGGGTGTCACCGGTTCAACAGGTGACGACGTTGCCAGCAGCCTCGTCACCGGTCAAGATGGTGACGTGAATTTCGCGTTCGTGAGCGGTAACCCAGCCCTCGATCTGGCCGGCACCGTGGGGTCTCGCCGAGACGGGCCCGTCGACGTCCTCGCCGCACCCGGGGACCTGGAGCGGTGGGTGGCCGAGTGCGACGAGCTCCCCGACCGAGTTGCCGCCGACTTCGCCACGTTCGAGGCCGCGCTGTCACTGCGAGAAGCGATCTACCAACTGGCCCTCGCCCGCGTGCTCGGCCGGCCCTTCGATCCAGGCAGTCTCGAGATCGTCAACGACACGGCCGCCGGGCCAGTGCCCACGATGAAGCTCAGCGACGCAGGGCTGCAGATGTCGGGAGACCTCCCAGCAGTCCTTTCTCACCTGGCCAGAAGCGGTATCGCCGTACTCGCCGATCCCGACGCCTGTCTCAAGGAGTGCGGTCGCACCGGCTGTACGCGCCTCTATCTCGACCGCTCGCGCGGCGCCCGGCGCACCTGGTGCGGGATGGACGAGTGCGGCAACCGCGTCAAGGCCGCGGCCTATCGAGCGCGCAGACGAGCCTCGACCACCGCCGCGGGCCGCGGGCGCGAGGGAACGACCTGACGTACCCGCCGCATTGCCGATCACGAGCTGCGGCAAGAACGTCCGGCGCCGCTTCCGTCCGTCGGCGGAGGCGGTCGTCGAGTTACTCAGCAGCTTGCCGGCTTCTGACGATCGCCTCCGCCGACCTGGTGCGGCGGGTCCCGGCCGGGCCGGGCTGCTTCAGACCGCTTGGGCTTCGATGACCGAGGACACGGACGAGGCCGGCAGGACGCGGTTGAGCCGGAAACCGGTGCGTTTCAGCAGGTCCTCGAACTCCGCCGCGGTGCGCTCGCGGCCCTTGAGGGGCATGAGCATCACGATGTCCAGGGCGATGGCGGGGTGCGGGGTGCCGTCGCCGGGCAGGACCGCGTCGATGACCAGGAGACGGGTGCCGGGCGCCATGGCGGTCCGGCAGGTGGCCAGGATGCGTACGCAGTCCTCGTCGGGCCAGTCGTGCAGGATGTTCTTGAGCAGATATAGATCGCCGCCGGTGGGCACGGCGGTGAGGAGGTCGCCGTCTTGCGCGCTCCAGCGGCCGGCCAGGTGCTCGGTGTCGAGCAGGTGGTCGGTGACCGTCTCGGGCCGGTCGAAGAGGATCCCGCTCAGGCCGGGGTGCCGGGTGAGGACCTCGCGAAGGAGCCCCCGCCCCGGCCGCCGGCGACGTCGACGACCGTGCCCCTGTCGGGGAAGGGGTAGCTGCGCACGAGGGGAGCGTTGACGCTGCCGGTCAGCGAGGTCATCGCCCCGTCGAACAGCCGGCTCGCCTCGGGGGTGGCCGACAGGTGGTCGAAGAGGGGCAGGCCGTAGGCGACGTCGAAGCCGGCCTGCCCGGTGGTCAGGGTTTCGGGGATGCCGGCGGCGGCCCGGCGGAACATCTCGTCGGTGAACAGCAGCACCGCGGCGCGCTGGGAGCCCGGCACGCCGTCGCGCAGGGCCGCGCCCGCCTCGGTGAGGGCGAAAGTGCCGTCGGGGTGTTCGCGGAACAGGCCGCGCACGGCGAGCAGCCGCAGGACGCGGCGCAGCGGGCCCGCCTGGGTGCCGGAGCGCGCTGCGAGGTCCTCGGGCGTGCGCGGGCCGTCGGCCAGCAGATCCGCGATGCCGAGCACCGTGACGGCCCGCAGGGCGGACGCGTGGATGTGCCCGTACATCAGGTCGTGCAGGGGCGAGGACGGGCGGTGGCTGTTGGGAACGGCCTGCCGGGCCTCGCCGGGGGTCGCCAAGGGTTCACTCCTGTCGTCGAGGGGGGTGCTGGTACGTCCTACAATTATCGGTTATATGTGCAGTTCAGCGGCGGTTTCGCCGGGTCTGCCGAGCGTCTTGTGGATCGCCTGTCCGCCCTTTGCGCGGGTGGCTGACCCAGGCCCCCCGCCGGGTCTGTCGGTGGCCTGGCGACCCCTTCACGCGGCCGCTGAGGCCCTTTCTGCGGTCTGTCGGGGAGGGTTTTTCGGGGCGGTCACGGGGCGGGTGGTCCGGCGGCTTCCCGATGCCACCTCTTCACGGCGCAGCGTCGCCACCGCAGCCGGGACATCCCGGCCCGCCGGCCGCGGGCTCAGGATCTGTCCGGCTGGCAGCTGGGGCACCACACCGTGCCCCGCCCTGTGATCCGGCCCCTGCACAGCCGGTCGCCGCAGCGCGGACATACCGCGTTGCCGGCGTCGCGATGACCGGTGAGCCAGGATTCCCGGGGCGGTACGCGCCTCGCGCGCACGGACGACCGCAGGGTGCGGCGCATGTCCGCGTACAGCCGGCCTCGCTCGCCTTCGCTCAGTCCGCCGACCCGGCGGGCCGGGTGCAGCCCTGCCCGCCAGAGGACCTCGTCGGCCAGCAGATTGCCGAGCCCGGCAAGTACCGACTGGTTCATGAGGGCCGACTTGACGCCCCCGCGCCGTCCGGAGAGCGCCGCATCGAACCCCGCGCGGTCGACCGCCAGCGCATCGGGCCCCTGACGGTCCAGGGTCCGCGCCACGCCGGAATCGTCCGCCAGCCACAGGCCCCGGAGTTTGCGCTGGTCGCGGTAGCGGAGTTGACGGTCGTGGCCCACCGTGAACGCGACGCGGTCATGGGGATCGAGAGGGTCGCCGGGGTGGCAGCACACCAACAGCCCGGTCATTCCGAAGTGCATCAGCAGCGTCGGCCCGCCGTCGCAGCGGGCGAGCAGCCACTTTCCGTGCCGCTCGGGCTCGGCGAACCGGCGGCCCTCCAGCTCGCGGCGCAACCGCGACGCGCTCACCCCGTGCAGCACACCCGCGTCATACACCTCGACCCGCCGAACCGTCCGCCCCAGCGCACAGGAGACGAGGACCTGCCGGAAGCCCTCGACATCGGGCAACTCGGGCATCGCCTATCGCGCCTCCGTCGCGGCGCACACCCGGACGGTGTTGAGGACATGACGCACACGACTCAGTGGCGCCCGTGAACCGTGTCCGAGGCCCCTCCGAAGAGCCGGGCCACGGCCCGGAACGGCAAGGTGACGACCGTGGCAATGGCGCTGCCGACCGAGCGGACGATATCTGCGAGTGCCTTCAGCATGCGTACGGACCTCCGTCCTGGCCGCCGGCCAGGGAATGTGAGGGTGACGCCTCCGGTCCCGCTGAGGGAGCGAAGCGCGCCGTCAGTTCGACCGTACCCGTTCGGGTCACGCCCCGCTCAGTCGAAGGTCCGCCCCCTCCGGTGGGTTGCCGCGGCGGCAGCCGTCCGGTGTCGGGCGCATAATTGTGTCAGAGGTGAGCGCCCCGGACGAAGGCCAAGGCTCGGCGGCCAAAAGGCCAATGGCCACACCGTCAGACAGCGAAAGCCGGGAATCCGCTACTTCTCGTCTTGCACCTCGGCTCTCCGTTCCTCGCGCTCCTCCTCCGTGGTGCCGGATCCGTTCCTCACGTCCGGCTCTGCCGCCACAGCTGTGACGACAATGGGAGCTCTTGCCATGGCGGGCAACATCTGGAGCTATCAGGACGCTTCGGGCCACCGGCCGGGTACCGAACTGACCGGCTTCAGGGTCGAGGCCATCGACGGCAGCGTCGGCACGGTCGACGAGCATTCCGACGAGGCCGGCGCCTCCTGGCTGGTGGTCGACACAGGAGGACGGATCTTCGGCAAGCATGTCCTGCTGCCGGCCGGCGTCATCTCCTCGGTCGACTTCGACGCGACGACGCTGTATGTCGCCCGTACGAAGCGGGAAATCAAGAACGCGCCAGAGTTCGACAGGGAGAAACACATCCGCGACGACGAATATCACCGTGAGCTGGCGAGTTACTACGGCGCTCCGCACACCTGACGGAGGGCCGCGGTGTCGAACCACCCGCCGGCACCGCCGAGCTCACGCTTCGTCGTCGAGCAATTGGTGCATGGGGGTCCCTTCTCCCGGCACGGCGGCGCATTGCGGACCGCGTGTCAACGAAGCCACGTGATCGTGGTGTTGAAGACGTTTTCGCGGCCGGGATGTCGGCTCCCGTCCGGTGCCCTCATCGCCTCACTCCTTCCGCACCAGTAGGTCCCGGACGCGGGCGCGGACGTCGTCCGTGTCCAGGCCGCGGATCGTCAGCGTCGTACGGCGGCGTACCACGTCGTCGACGGTCCTCGCCCACTCGTGGTCCCGTGCGTAGACGACCTGGGCCCAGATCTCCGGGCCGTCGGGGTGGATCCGCTCACCGAGGGCGGGGTCGTCGATGACCAGGTGCGCGATGTCGAAGGACAGCGACCCGTAGTGGGTCGCCAGATGGCGCGCGGTCACCGGGTCCATCAGCACGCCCGGCTCCCGGTGGGTCAGCAGCCGGTGCGCGACGGCTTCGGGGTCCGCGAGGCCGGGCAGCGGCGCTCGTCGCGTGAGGGGGGAGGCCGGCTTCTCGCCGCCGGAGCGCGAGCGGTGCAGCCGCGCCGCTTTCCGCAGCACCGTACGGCCGATGTGGCGGTACGTCGTCCACTTGCCGCCCGCGACCGACAGCATGCCGCCGCGCCCTTCGGTGACCACCGTCTCGCGCTTGGCCGACTCCACTCCGCCCGGCCCGCCGGGCAGCACCCGCAGACCCGCGAAGGCGTACGTGATGAGGTCGCGCGACAGGTGCTCGTCGCGCACCGACAGCGCGGCCTCGCCCAGGATCTGCCGGATGTCGGCCTCGGTGGCGCGAACGTCGGCGGGGTCGCCCTCGTACGCCTCGTCGGTGGTGCCCAGCAGCAGCTGGTCCTCCCACGGCAGGGCAAAGGCGATGCGGTGCCTGTCGATCGGGGTGGCCATCGCGGCCTTCCACGGGGCGTTGCGCCGGAGGACGATGTGGGCGCCCTTGGAGAGGCGGATGCTCGGGGCCGCGCTCTTGTCCTCCATGCGGCGCAGGTGGTCCACCCACGGGCCGGTGGCGTTGATGACCAGACGGGCGTCGACGCCGAACTCGGTGCCGTCCAGGCGGTCTTGCACATCGGCACCGGACACTTGGCCATGGGTGAAGCGCAGGCCGGTGACCTCGGCGTGGTTGATGACGACCGCACCGGACTGGACGGCCGCGCGCACGGTCATCACGGCCACGCGCGCGTCGTTCATCTGGTGGTCGCCGTAGACCGCGACCGCCTTGAGGTTGTCCGTGCGCAAGCCGGGGTTCGCGGCCGCGGCCTTGGCGGGGGAGATGAGCCGTCCGACGCCGTCGCCGAAGCCCGACAGCATCGAGTACGCGAAGACGCCCGCGCCGAGCTTGGCCGCGCCGTGCGGGCCGCCCTTGTGGACCGGCAGGTAGAAGGTGAGCGGATTGACCAGGTGGGGGGCCACGTCCTTGGCCAGCACCCGCCGTTCGCGGTGGTTCTCCGCGACGAGCTTGACGGCGCCGGTCTGCAGGTAGCGCAGACCGCCGTGCAGCAGCTTGGAGGAGGCGGAGGAGGTGGCGCCGGCGAAGTCACCGGCGTCCACCAGGGCCACCCGCAGTCCGGCCTGCGCGGCGTGCCAGGCGGTGGAGATGCCCAGGATGCCGCCGCCGATCACGAGGACGTCGTACGTCGCCTTGGCCAGGTGCGTACGGGTCTCGGCGCGGCCGGAGTTCGGATGCGCGCCCAGGGGATGCTCATTTCGCAGGGTGCTCATGCCGTCCTCAGCGCTCCTCTTCGATCCAGCCGGTGCTTCGCTCGACGGCCTTGAGCCAGTTCTCGTATTCGCGGTCACGGGTGTTCGCGTCCATCCGGGGGGTCCATTCGGCGGCCCGGCGCCAGTTGGCGCGCAGCGCGTCGGTGTCCGGCCAGAAGCCGACGGCCAGTCCGGCGGCGTAGGCGGCGCCGAGGCAGGTGGTCTCCGCGACCAGCGGGCGCACCACGGGCGCGTCGAGGACGTCGGAGAGGGTCTGCATCAGCAGGTTGTTGGAGGTCATTCCGCCGTCGACGCGCAGCGCGGTCAGCGGTACGCCGGAGTCCTTGTGCATCGCATCGACGATCTCGCGGGTCTGCCAGGCGGTGGCCTCGAGCACGGCGCGGGCGATGTGCTCCTTGGTGACGTAGCGGGTCAGGCCGGTGATCACGCCGCGCGCGTCCGAGCGCCAGTAGGGGGCGAACAGGCCGGAGAAGGCGGGAACGCAGTAACAGCCGCCGTTGTCCTCCACCGCGGCGGCCAGCGTCTCGATCTCCGCGGCGGTGTTGATCAGCCCCATCTGGTCGCGCATCCACTGGACGAGCGAGCCGGTGACGGCGATGGAGCCCTCCAGGGCGTAGACCGGCGCCCGCCGGCCGATCCGGTAGCCGACCGTGGTCAGCAGCCCGCTGTGGGAGTTGACGGGCTGGTGGCCGGTGTTCATCAGCATGAAGGTGCCGGTGCCGTACGTGGACTTGGCCTCGCCCTGCGCGAAGCAGGTCTGGCCGAAGAGCGCGGCCTGCTGGTCGCCGAGCGCGGCGGCGACCGGCACGCCGGACAGGATTCCGCCGGCCATGCCGTACACCTCGGCGGAGGAGCGGATCTGCGGCAGGACGGCCGCCGGGATCTCCATGGAGGCGAGGATGCGCTCGTCCCACTCCAGGGTGTGCAGGTTCATCAGCAGGGTGCGCGAGGCGTTGGTGACGTCGGTGACGTGGACGCCGCAGGACCGGCCGCCGGTGAGGTTCCAGATGATCCAGGAGTCCATCGTGCCGAAGAGGATCTCGCCGCGCTCGGCGCGCTCGCGCAGGCCCTCGACGTTGTCGAGCAGCCAGCGGATCTTGGGACCGGAGAAGTAGGAGGCGAGCGGCAGGCCGGTCTCGCGGCGGAAGCGGTCCTGGCCGACGTTGCGGCCGAGCTCCTTGCACAGGGCGTCGGTGCGGGTGTCCTGCCAGACGATGGCGTTGTGGACGGGCTCACCGGTGTTCTTGTCCCAGAGCAGGGTGGTCTCGCGCTGGTTGGTGATGCCGATCGCCCTGAGGTCGGTGCGGGTGATCCCGGCCTTGTCGAGGGCGCCGGCGACGACCTCCTGGACGTTGATCCAGATCTCCCCGGCGTCATGCTCCACCCAGCCCGGCCTGGGGAAGATCTGCCGGTGCTCCTTCTGGTCGACGGCCACGATCCGGCCGTCCCTGTCGAAGACGATGCAGCGGCTGGAGGTGGTGCCCTGGTCGATCGCGGCGATGAACGGGCCGGCGGTATGCGCGTCGGTCACGGTGTGCTCCTGAGCGGCTCAATGCGGTGCGGTGGCGACGGGACCCGGTATTCAGGGGGAGCCGGCTCGTACAGGCAGCGCCGATTCCGCTTACCGACCGCACCTTGGCCTAGCCCCCGTCGGGGCGACGCTGCCCCGATCTCCGTCCGGTGTTCGACAATGTCGACCGGTGGACGGCAGTTTTGCTCGCCCCGAGAATGACGTCAAGGGGTTGCCGGCCGGTAACTTCGACGTGGTAGCGATCCGAGCCGGCGGGATCGGGAGCGTCCCGCCGGCGGGAGAGAGCCGGTGAGGGGCGGTGTCCTGGACCCCCTACCAGACGCCGCCGACGGAGTAGGCCGCATCGAAGGCCGCCGGCACCGTCATCTCCGCGATGATCTGCCGGATCAGCCGCACGCGGTTCCCGAGCCTGGCTCGTGCCTACCGAGACCATGCTCTCGGTATGGTCGATGCCGGTGATCCGCAGGTCGGACCTGCCGAGCTTCAGCAGGCTTTCGGGGACCAGCCCGGTGCCCACACAGAGTTCCAGGACGTTCCGGTGGTCGCCCAGCTCGGCGGCCAGGGTGCGCGCGTAGGCCTCGTAGTCGTAGTAGCCGGAGGTCATGATCAGGTCGTAGTGCCGCGAGCGCGCGGCGTACGAGTTCGCTACCCGCGGCACCGTACTTCTCGTAACTCGCCGCCAGCAGGGCGCAATTGAACCCTGGCCGAAGCGGCGCGAGCAGCGGGCCCTGGGCATGACCGAGGGCCGCCGTGGCCCTGCGGCAGCTCGTCTCCCGCGATCTCGACGGTGCGCTCCAGGTAGTCGGCGGAGTCACTTCGAACCGCTGCCCGTCGAGGACGGCTCGCTGCGACGGGCAACAGCAGCCACCCCGGCTCCGGTGCTGCGGGCACGCCCGGCGAACAGGACGATCAGCAGGGTCGGCACGAACAGCAGTCCGAAGGCGGCCCCGTAGCCGGCCAGTTCGGATGCGCCGATCCCCAGGCAGGCGTTGAGTACGGCGGAGGACAGGGCCAGGACCGTGATCTGGCCAAGGTTCTGGTTGGTCTGCATCGCGCTGCTTGCGTAGCCCTGTCGGCCGGGTGGGCTGTGCGAGAGCGACAACACGGACAGGGACGGGGCCAGCAGACCCATGCCGACGGCCGCCACGAGCATGGCCGACGCGGCAGTGAGCGCCGGCACCCCGGGAAGCGTCCCGGCCACGGCCAGCGCGACCGCCGCCGTCATCACCAACGCACCGACGGCCACCAGCCGGTGCCGGGGCCGGTCCTCCAGCAGCCGCCCCTGCACCCAGGAAGCGGCAGCCCACAGCACGGCGGAACCCGTGAACGCCAGGCCGATCACGACCGCGGCCAGGTGCCGTTCGCTGATCAGCATCAGCGGCACGAACGCCTCGATCGTGAAATACGTGCCAGAGGCCAGGCCGCGCAGCAACACCGTGGTCGGCAGGCCCCGGGCGGCCCGCCATGTGCCTGCCGGCAGCAGCCGCGGCGCACAAGCGAGAAGGCCCAGCCCCGCCGCCGCACACCACAAGTGGTGGACGTCCCAGCCCGACACGCCGTACTGCCCCAGCGCCGCGCCCAGGCTCACCATCGACGCGAGCAGGAGCGGCGGGCGGGGCGGACGGTCGTCCGACGGCGCAGCGGCTCCCTGCCAGGAAGGGCTTCGCAGCGCGACGACCAGTACGAGAGCCGGCAACAGGGTCAGGGCGGCCAGGCCGAAGAACACCGCCCGCCACGACCACCACTCGGACACCAGCCCGGCCACCGGGGGGCCCGCCAGCGAGGGGATGATCCAGCACGCGCTCATCAAGGCCAGCACACGGGGCCGCAGACGTTCCGGGTATGCCTGGCCGATGGCGGTGTTGATCGACACCGCGACCATGCCCGCGGCCAGCCCGTCCAGGAAGCGCCCGCCCGCGAGCTGCCAGATGGAGGTACTGGTAGCCGAGACCACCAGGGTGACCACCGTCAGCGCCATCCCGGCCGCCAGCGGTCTGCGCGCCCCGGAGCGGTCCGCCCAGTGGCCGCCCAAGACCCCGCCCAGCAGGCTCGCTGCCACGAAGCAGCCTGCCACCAACGGGAACAGGGACACCCCGTCCAGGTCCCGCGCGGCCATCGGCAGGATAGGCACCACGGCCAACGCGGCGAAGCCGGTGAGGAACATCACCGCGGCGGAGCTAGAGGTGGCGGTCCGGTACTCCCGGGAGAACAATCCCTCCTCGGCGGCCTCGGGCCGCACGAGCGCACGGTCAGCCATCGCCATCCGCCCGCCGGGGACCGTCACAGCGGGTGCCGCGAGTACCAACCAGCCAAGTGATGAACGCTTTTGGACCATCAGCCACGAGCGCACAAACTATTCGGCGCACGTTACTGTGTGCCACTCGATTTCGGGTTGGAGCAGCTTCAACGAGGCGGTGGCCGCTACGGGGTGCGTGCCTCCGGAGGCTGGGGGAACCCGGGGGACCAGGGGATGTCGTGCAGCCGACAGCACATGCCGTACGCCTAGTGAACCGGCTCACCGCGCGGTGGGCGGGGACCCGGACGGGGCCGGAGGGGACGGTCTTCTCCGCCACCGGCCTGTGGCCGCCGCTCGCCTTCCTCGCGGACGCCGCCGACGGTCCGGCGCGGACCGAACTGGCCGATGCGGTAGGCCTGTCCGCCACCGAGGCTGCCCAAGCAGCGTGCGGCTTTCTCGATGCACTGGGGTCGATCCGCGGTACGCGGACCGCGCTCGGGCTCTGGACCAGGGCCACTCTGCCGCTGCACGCCGGCTGGACGACCCGGCTGCCTGCCGGGACAACCGGTACCTTCAGCGGCGACCCGGCGGCCGACCGCAGGGCCCTCGACACATGGGTCGAGGAGCGCACCGACGGCCTGATCCGCAGCATGCCGGTCGCGCTGGACGAGGAGACCGAACTCGTCCTGGCGGCCGCGCAGACGGTGCGGACCCGCTGGCTGCAGCCGTTCGACGAAACGGAGACGGTCCCCGACAGCGGCCCATGGCAAGGGCGGCACCTGCTCGGGCTGCGCCGCACCACCTCGCTACCGGACCGGGTGGCCGCGGCGGAGACCCCGGACGGGCCTCTGACGCTGCTCAAGGTGCTCGGCGACACCGGCGTCGATGTCCACCTCGTCATGGGAGCGCCGTCCATGACTCCCGCTCAGGTCCTGTGCCATGGGATCGGCGCGCTCTCCGGCGCCCTTGCCCCGGTCCCCGGCAGCCGCCTTCCCTTCGGCGAGGCGGGCCCGGGGGTGCGGGTGTCGACCGAGCGCAGCCGCACCCCGGAGCCGGTGCTCGACGTGTGTACCGTGCCCTTCCGCGTCGAGGCGGAACACGATCTACTGGCGCGGCCGGCGCTGTTCGGCCTGTCGACGGCCAGGGACACGAGCCGCGGCCACTTCCCGGGCATCGGCCCGAAACCCTTGGCGATCGGCTCGGCCCGCCAGGCGGCCCTCGCCGTGTTCGACGCCGAGGGCTTCGAGTCGGCCTCCGTCACGGCGTTCGCTGCCGTGGCCGGCGGTATGCCACCGCGGCCGCGCCACACGGTCCGCCGCATCGAGGCCGTCTTCGACCGCCCCTTCGGATTCCTGACCGTCCACCGCGTTTCGCGCCTGGTCCTGACAGCGGGATGGGTGGCCGAACCGGTCTACCCGGAGCACCGCGAGTACGGCGACTACGACGAGTGAGACAACTGCGACAGCTAGGCCTGGAGCGGGGAGACGGCATGACACCGCCGGTCAGAGGAACGCCGACGGGCGGTATCAGGGGCCGGACCAACGGCGGCCCACGCCGGCCTGTACGACTCCAACGGGGCGAATCCGGCACCTGCTCACGCGCGGAACGTGTCCGGTGAGCACCCGGCCCAATCGCCCGCCCAATCCTCGGGAAGCCGATCGCCGGAAATCAGCTGGCCGGGCTCCAGCCAAGTGAACAGTTCGTTGTACGAGGCGACGGCGTGCGGTGAGATCCGTCGGTAGAGCATACGAGGATGCAGCTGCGAGGGTTCTCGTACGCCGAGCGACGCGATGATTTCCATGGCGCTGTGCACCGTGGCCTGTTGGAAGCGTTGAACCCGTAGGTACTTGTCCGGTACGTAGAGCGCCCGAGTCCGGTGAGGGTCCTGCGTGGCGACGCCCACGGGGCAGGTGTTGGCGTGGCAGCGTTGTGACTGGATACAGCCGACCGCGAACATCATGGCGCGTGCCGCGTTGGTGTAGTCCGCTCCCTGGATCAGCCGTTTGACGATATCCGCACCGGTGGCGACCTTTCCGCTCGCCCCGATGCGGATGCGGTCCCGCAGTCCTGCGCCCACCAAGGCGTTGCGGACCGTGATGAGCCCTTCGGTCAAGGGTGTGCCGACGTGGTCGACGAATTCCAGCGGGGCGGCCCCGGTACCTCCCTCGGCGCCGTCCACGATGATGAAGTCCGGCGTGATGTCCTCGGCGAGCATCGCCTTGCAGATTGCCAGCACTTCGCGTCGGCTGCCCACGCACAATTTGAAGCCGACCGGCTTTCCGCCTGCCAGTTCACGCATCCGGGCAAGGAACAGCACCAGTTCACGTGGGGTGGAGAAGACGCGGTGGTAGGAGGGCGAGATGACGGTGCGGCCCTCTTCGATCTCCCGTACCCGGGCGATCTCCGCATTGACCTTCGCTCCCGGGAGAACCCCGCCCTTTCCTGGCTTCGCGCCTTGGGACAGTTTCAGGGAGACACAGCGGACACTCTCCCAAGCCGCCTTCCGGGCGAATTCCTCGGCGTCGAAATCTCCGTCCGGGGTGCGGCAGCCGAAGTAACCCGTCCCCACTTCCCAGACCAGATCCCCGCCGTAGCGGGTGTGGTACTCGGAGATTCCGCCCTCACCCGTATCGTGTGCGAAATGCCCTGCGGCGGCACCCCGGTTCAGAGCGAGGATTGCATTGCCCGACAGCGAACCGAAGCTCATCGCGGACACGTTCAGCAGCGCCATCTCGTAGGGGCGGTCGCATCCGGGCCCGCCCACGGTCACCGTAGCCGGGCTTTCGGGCACGCGGCAGGGCGCGACGGAATGCGCGAAGTACTCGTAGCCGGGCTCGTACACCGACAGTTCGGTACCGAACGGATCCACATCCGCGGTGCCCTTGGCCCGCTCATAGACCGTCGAGCGGGTGTCCCGGTCGAAGGGGCGCCCGTCGTAGTCCCGCTCAACGAAGTACTGCTGGAGCTCGGGTCTGAGGTCTTCCATGACGTACCGCAGATGCCCGATGACCGGGTAGTTGCGAAGTACCGAATGACGCTTCTGGGTGAGGTCGTACGTGCCGGTCACAGCCGTCGCAAGCAACGGGCCGGCCGCGCACCACCACCATGGGGAGAGGGCCAATGCGGCAACCACGCCGAGCGTTGCCAGCAGCACCAAAGCGAGCACAGCGATTCTGCGGTTCATGGCACCTCCCTTCCCGGGAGCCTCCGGTGTGCACTGCATCCCCATGGCATGGGAACACCTTCCGCCCCATCGGCACAATGGGTGGCATACCTCCACGACCGGTGGCTCATGCCTGTCGGCATGGGCCTCTGCGTGCACTCATGTGGCGGCCCTGTCCCGCGCCCTCTTCGTCTCGGCCGGATACGCCGGAGACTGAGCAAAATGGCACGTGAGGCAAGTGATTTCGCGGGCAAGCCGGGGAAGTGTGGTCTGGCCGACCCCGGCCAGCCGGTGTCCGGGCTCCAAGGTGGCATGGCAGTGTTGGAGGCAGACTCCGGCGCCGCAGTGGTGACAGCTGCCCACGGCCTCGACTGCCTTGTCGGCCAGCGCACAGTCATAGCACTTCATGAGTTCCCGCCTTCCTTTTCCGGACTCGCCGGCCCCGGCGGCCGTACCCGGCGACAAGGCGTGCCACGAGGCGGGGCGCTCCGACCGCGAATGCAGAGATTCCGGCTGCGATCAGCACCGCCCCGTTCTGGGCGACGCAGGCCGCGATGAGCAGCATCACGCTCGCCGTCAGGAATGCGCAGGCCAGGAGGACACCGAAGCGGAGACGCCACACAACGGAGATCCGGCGGCGCGTCGAACAGTCAGCGCCGAAGGCGGCCAGTCGCAGGGCGAGGTCGGGATCGTTCTCCATGAAGTGCTGCTCGATCTCGGCGAGGACCCGCCGGTCATGTATGGACAGGCCCATGGTCGCCTCCTCCCGGCCCCCCGATGCCGTGAATGCGTGATGCCGTGCCGCGCGGACGGGCTACTTGGCCGCCATTCGAATCGCTTCGCTTCAGATGCTTCGAATGGCGTCACTTTCAGGCTATCATTGCATTCTGCAATGATGAATATCTGCCGGGGAAGTCGGCAGTCAATCGCGTGTTCCGGTGATGCGGGGAGCGATATAAAGGCGATATGGGGCGGAAGGCGAAGCGGGACGGAAGAGCGGTGCCGGTGAATCCGCACGAGAATGATCTGCACGACACCGTCGGGGAGGTTACTGCCGCCGTGATGACGGCGTCCCGGCTCTTCGTCGCGATCTCTGCCCGCGCGCTCGCCGCCATCGACCCGACGCTGACATTGCCCCAGCTGCGCACCCTGGTCGTTCTGCACGGAGAGGGCCCGGTCAAGCTCGCCGTGCTGGCCACCGCATTGGATGTGAACCCGTCCACGGCGATGCGCATGATAGACAAACTCGAAATCATCGGCCTCGTGGACCGGCAGATCAATCAGGGCAACCGCCGCGAGGTTGTCCTGCGCGTCACGAGAGCGGGCAGGCGACTGGTCGAGAGGGTCATGGCGCACCGGTACGAGGAAATCGGCGCGATCGTCGCCCGCCTCTCCGCCGATCAGCGCACCGGCCTGGTACGGGCGCTACGGGCACTGACCGAGACCGCGGGTGAGGTGGCGGTGGATTCGCTGACCGAATCGCCCAAGGCCCCCAGGCGTATTGACGATCTTCGGAATGACTGAAGTGGGCCGCCGGCGAGGCGCCGCTGGTGGACACGATGCCGGCCAGGGCTCGGTGGTCTCCGGCTCGCGCGGACTCTTACCGGGCCAGGGACACGGTTCATGACTCCCGAACCAAAGCCCTGGCCGCCACCCGCAGGTCCGATACCAGCCCCGCGTACGGCTTCTCGCGGTCTTCGGCACGCAAAATAGCCGCGGGATGGAGAGTCGCCACGACGAATCCCCCCTTGCCGTCGGCAGGGCCCGGCGCGCCGTCTGCCGATCGCCCGTCTCCCGATCCCCCGTCCTCGGGCAGGCGAACGAGCGTGCCCCGGTCCTTCGTCACCCGGAACGACGGTCCCAGAAGCGCCTTGCCCGCGGTCGCGCCGAGCGCCACCACCACCTCCGGGGCGACGAGGCGCAATTCGGCGGTCAGCCAGGGGCGGCAGGCCGTCATCTCCCGCAGGCTGGGTGGCTTATGGATCCGGCGTTTGCCCTTTGCGGCGGTGGTGAACTTGAAGTGCTTCACCGCGTTGGTGAAGTAGGACTCGTGCTCGTCGAGGCCCGCTTCCCGCATCGCCTTCCGCAAGAGGCCACCGGCCGGCCCGACAAACGGTTCTCCTTGGCGGTCCTCCTGGTCGCCCGGCTGCTCGCCGACGAGCATGAGACGTGCCGAGGACGTGCCCGCTCCGAATACCGTCCCGGACGCGTCCTGGAACAGCGGGCAGCCCCGGCAATCCGCCGCGGCGCGCCGATGAGCTGGGAGTCCGCCGCGCCGGGGCAGGTAAGGGGTGGCGTCGTACCGCTGCCCGTCGGCGCCGTTGTCGCTCTCGGCCATCGGTGTCACCGGCCGCGGCCGGTGACGTAATCCCGGGCCCGGTCCACCAGCCCCAGTCCCGGAGCCAGCAGTTTGTTGGCCGGCGGGGTGCTCGGCGCCGAGGGGTGCGGGCGGGTGGGCGCGGTCTTCTTCGCGTCGCGGACCTTCGTTCCCAGGCTTTCGAGGACGAAGGGGTGCACGCCCTTGCGGAGCTGGACGAACAGGTTCTTCTCCTCGTCGTCGACGTGCGCGGTCACCTCGGTGCTCAGCTTCACCATCAGCCGGTCGAATTCGAGGTCGCCGGGCCCGCGGCCCTCCAGATCCTTGAGGAGCTGTTCGATACGGCCGTGTTCGGCGATTTCCCGGTCGGCCAGGGTGTCGCCTCCCTCGAGGTGTTCGCGCACGGCTGGGTAGAGATGCTGTTCCTCGGCGACCGAGTGCCGCACCAGCTCGATCGTGATGTCGTTCGCGAGCCGCTTGCGGTCTTCGCTGTCGGGTGGCGTGTCCGCGAACTGTGAGAAGAGGTCGTGGACTTCCTTGTGGTCAGCGGTCAGCTCTTCGATGACGTCCCCGCCGTGGCCCATGATCTGCCGCCTCCTTGTGATGCGGCGACCGGCGGCCCGGCCGCCCGCACCACGCGTTCCCGAACTCCGGGTGCCTTTAACGCGCCGGAAGGCGGATGACCACGACCGGAGGAACCTCTCGACTGCGGCATCGCCTCCGGTATCGATTCCAGGCAACGGACATCGGAAATCGGTTACCGGATACGTACTCGGCTACTCGGCTACTCCGCGAGCAGGCGGTGGAAGAAGGACCGGTAATGCCGCAGCGCCATGCGCAGGCCCTCGGTGTCCACTTGTTCGCCGCGGTTCCACTGTTCTTCCAGTGCCTTCTTGTGTTCGGCGAACGTCGTGGCAAGGCTCTGCATCACCTCTGCGACCAGCGCGTCGGCGCCCTGTACGGCGTCGCGCGGGTCGTCCACGAACTTGCTTTGGATCTCCTGCCAGCGGCTGCGGAACCCGTCGGCGTCGGCTGTCGAGAGAAGCTGTGGAGTCTCCTCCTTGACCGTGCCTGCGCCATTGGGATCAGGCGGCGTTGCGGTTTCCGCCGGCACGGGAGTGGATTCTCCGGGGAGAGTGGGCGCTTCGGCCGCGGGTGATTGCAGTTCCTCGTCCGGAGGGGGTTCGGGGGGCATCGGGGGCTCGGCGGGCTGGGCCAGATCTTCGGTGGTCAGGCCTCGCCGTTCGGAGCCGGGGTTGGCGCTGGGCGCTCGGTCGCGTTGCATATCTCCATCCTTGGATTCTGCGTTCTGCATAGTGCTCTGCGTGGTGCTTTCAGGCGGGGGCGTGGCGCGCCTGGCCGCCGTCGGAGAGCAGTTCGTCGAACAGGGCGCGGTAGTGCACCATGGCGCCCCGCAGTTGCTCGGTGGTGGCCCTGTGCTGGGTACCGAGAGCATCGACCTCGTGGGCGGCGCGGTAGTGCTCCAGTGTGCGGCCGTGCTCGACGGAAAGGTCCCTGAGCTGCTGATCGAAGTCTTCGGTCGGATAACCCCGCTCGTGCATCAGCGACGTCACGAGACGGTCCGCGTCATGCACGGCCGCTTCGGGGCGGTCGACGAATTCCTCCTGCACACCGGCCCAATCGCGGCTGTAACGCTCACGTTTGCTTCCGGGCAGGGGCTTGATCTCCAGCGAATCATGACGCTTTTCGCGTGCTTTCAGCTCTCGCTCACCGGCAAGCCGGCTATCGGCGTCCTCAACGGTACGTTCGTACTCCGGCCCGAAGCGTTCCTGCAGATGCTGCCGTCGGCCCATGAATCGTGTGATCGCGACGGCAAGCAGTGCAACCACCGCCACGACAGGAATGATGATCGCCAGAAGGGTGCCTGTTGACATCGGGCGAACCTCCTTACAAAGGCTCACCTCTCAGCTTAGAACCCCGGCATATGGTTGACCAGGCAACTGAGCTGCGAGAACGGGCGAGAACGGGCGAGTGAACGGGCAGGGCACGGAATCACGCAAGAGGGAAAGGGCAGTCGAAGCGACAACGGCTCACGGCACCAGAGCGCTATTCCTCCGGTAGTTCCCTCGGCGGCGTATTTGTGCGGGCGCCGGACCTCAATGCTGCAGACGTCCTCGTGAGGGTCGCTGCGGCGCTTTGGAGGACAGGCCGGCGCGCTTCTTCCCGGGAAGGAGGGCCCTCACCACTGACAAACCGTCCGGCTGCTGACCGTCGACGCCGTTCGCCTGGCATCCGGCGAGCTTCTGGCGTGCACTGGTACTGAAAGCCGGTCGCAACGCCACGCGGGGCGGCAGTGAGCCCAGCACGATCACAGAGAAGGACGTCATGCCTGCAGGAGCCAGTAACAAGCGTGAGCGGCAGTACGAGAACATCAAGGAGAACGCGCTGGAGCACGGCGTCTCCAAGAAGCGTGCCGAGGAGATCGCCGCGAGGACCGTGAACAAGGAACGCGCCCGTGCCGGCGAGGCCAAGACGGCCGGCAAGACCTCCACCAAGGACCCGAAGTCCGCACCGCAGCGGGGCGGTGAACGCTCCCACAGCGGGGCCCAGGGGCCGACCAAGGATCAGCTCTACGAAGAGGCCAAGAAGAAGAACATCGAAGGCCGCTCAACCATGAACAAGGACGAGCTGCGCAAGGCCGTCGGCCGCTGAAGAGCGAAGGATCGGCCGGCGGATCGGCCGGTAAGGCCGGCTTCCGACGAAATATTGGCCGCACGTGGGCGAAGAACACCTTTGTGTTCGCATCGACGAACTTTTCGCCATGGAATGCGACCGGCGCGGTGTCGAATTCCTCTGCCAGTTCCTGACGGAGTGTAAAGAGAAGGGCAGCGTCGTCACCGCCTCCAACGACTGTTTCGGCGGCCGGACCAGGAGACCATACGGCGGTGACGAAGTCAGCTGTTGCCGTCAATGGTGTCGGCATCGTCATCCGGACCGTCGTGTTCGCCTGGTGGTGTCTGCCGGCGCAGGAAGCATTCGCTTTCCCAGGACAGTGTGTGTTCGATCTGGACGAAGTTCAGGCCGGTGGCCTGGGCGAGCTGGTCTTCGTCGAGGCCTCCGGGGTGTGCGCGCAGGGCGCGGGCGATTTTGCCGGCCCAGAGTTCTTCGTTTACGTAGGGTCGCTGTCGGTATTGCTGCTGGAGTTCGGCGAGGTGCTCGGAGCTGCAGGCGGCGAGGAGGCGCTGGCCGTCCTGGCCGGGGTCGCTGGGGTGGGTGACGGAGGAATCCGGCACCAGGCTGAAGAGCTGCGATTGTGGAGGAATGGGTTCACCGCACAGGTCACAGAGACCGGGGCTGGACTCTGCGGCGGCCGATGCGTCGCTGTCGTACATCCGAATGTTCTACTGCGCGACGCCCCGGCTCAGGGTGTCCGGCTCGCCTCACCGGCGAAACAACATGCCGATGGCCCTCCCGCGCACGCCGGTAATCCCCTGTGCCGCATCCGGTCGCCATTGCTGCAAAGGAACGGCACCTCCATCCCGCCGCGCGCGAACACTGCGAGAACGGCGACATGTTGGAAGGACGGCGAGATCGCCCACCGCCCGTGATCCCGCTGTCCGGCGCCGCCCGGGCACCGCCCGCCCGCAGGTGAGAGACCTCCTGGCAGCTCCCGCCGCCCACTGACGAACGCCGCGCGCCATCTGCCCCTTCATCTCGCGCGCGGCGGGGATCGGCGGTGAACTGGAGAGGTAGCCGGAGGACGCGTCTCATGGGCGTAACCCGGTGCCGTCACACTGCCGACCGGCCCAGATTCGGGAGTCGTCATGCCCGCAGGTTCGAGCAAGAAGCGCGAGCGTCAGTACGAGCACATCAAGGAAGGCGCTGAAGAACGCGGCGCGTCCACCAAGCGGGCGAAGGAGATCGCCGCCCGGACCGTGAACAAGGAACGCGCCCGTGCCGGCGAGTCGAAGACCGCTGGAAAAGTCTCCACGCAGGACCCGAAGTCCGCCCCGCAACGCGGCGGCGAACGTTCCCACAGCGGGGCCCAGGGCCCGACCAAGGACCAGCTCTACGAAGAGGCCAAGAAGAAGAACATCGAAGGCCGCTCCCACATGGACAAGCAGCAGCTCCGCGACGCCCTCGGCAAATGACCTCCGCCGACCTCCGCGGCGGACACGGGTCGCCCCGTTAAGCGGAGACGAGTCGCCCCGTCAGGCAGCCGTCCGCAGCGGCAGCCGAAGTCCTCGACCACCGCAACGGTTACCGGGCCCCGCCGCTCAGCCCGCCCGGCGGGTGGACGCGGTTGGGTGGCGGACCTGCACCGGCCGGCGAGCAGCGGCTCAGGACTTGCCGCGACCGGTGACGTAGTCTCGCGCCCGGTCAACGAGCCCGAGTCCCGGTGCGAGGAGCTTATTGACCGGAGGGGTGGCGGGCGCGGACGGGTGGGGGCGGGTGGGCGCGGTCTTCTTGGCCATGCGGATCTTGTTGCCGAGCTTGGTCAGCTCCTCCGGCGAGCAGGCCCGGCGCAGCTGCGGGAAGAGGTTGTTCTCCTCGTCCTCGACGTGGCTGGTCACCGCGTCCTTCAAGTCCATGATCAGCTGGTCGAGCTGGGGGTCGTCGGCGGAGCACCCTTCGAGCCTCTTGAGCATCTGCTCCACCTTCGAGTGGTCGCCGATCTCCTTGTCCGCCAGGACACCCCCTTGCGGCAGGCGCTCCCGCACCATCGGGTAGAGGTACTGCTCCTCGACGACGGAGTGCCGCACCAACTCGATGGTGAGGTGGTCCATCAGCCGCTTGCGGTCCTTATGACCGCTGGGGAGCACCGCGATCTGCTCGAAGATCTCCTCGACCTCGCGGTGGTCCGTTGTCAGTTCCTCGATGACGTCGCCGCCGTGCCCCATCGTTCCTCCTGAAGTGGGTCCCCGACCTGCGGTCGGGCTGCCCGCGCACGGTATGGCGGGCGCGCATCCACCGATTCCCGAGCACGGAGACGGCTAACGGCCGGAGCGGGCCGTTAGCCCCGGTTGGCGTGGTGCTTTCACCCGCGCCGCACGCATCCGCGTGACCTGCGTCATTTCCGCCGAAACGGCTGGCACCTAGGCTTCCGGAGGCTTGGGCTCCACGGGTGGTCGCCGGTACTCCCGACGACCGGATCCCGCAGCCGCCACCGCGCGCCAGCGAAAGGACGCCGTGCCGTGTCTGCCGACATCTCCTCGGTCATAGCTTCGACCACGCAGTGGCTGCTGCGCTCATACCCCGTGACGGGTGGGGCCCTGGACGCGGCACGGGCGCAGGCCCAGGCCCAGCAGGCGGCCACGGTCGCCGCATGGCTGCGGTACCCCACGGAGGCCGATGCGGCACTGGTCGCCCTCGTCGGTCCGGGCGGCTCGGGCCGGCTGGACTGGCTCACCGGGGCCGACGCCTCCGCCGTTGGGGAGGACGAGGAGGCATGGCGGAGCTGGGTCGACGAGGTCGTGGCGAGCTGGGCCGCCTGTCTGCTCACCTCGCCCGGTCTGGCCGATGCCGCGGTGTCCGCGCTCGGCGGCTGCGAGCACGCGGCAGGGCTGTCCCTCGACTTCCGCAGGCTGACCCGTCCCGACGACCATGATCGCGGGGCAGCGGCGCTGCTGCGGCACCCGGATCTCCTTGCTCCCGTCGCCGACCTGCACCGTTCCGCGCTGGTGCGGCATCTGCAAGGTGATCTGCTCGGCCGCGTCTGATCCCGGGCATCGCCTGATCCCGGGCATCGCCTGTACGCGTCGCTCATCGTCGGAGGTTGGTGCAGTGCGGGGAACCTGTGCGAAGTAGGCCTCGGACCAGCACGTTTTCGCGCGGTGGCAGGAATATACGGCTGTGCACGGCACGCGTCCCACGACCCACGGACACCACCCGCGACACCGAGTGACGACGACAGGGGCCCAGGTGTGGCGCACCGCACAGCGCCGCCGCGATGAGGACGGCCGGTACACCGGTGGGTTGCGGACCGCCGGTCGGGTTGCGGACCCACCGATGTCTCCGAGGTCTCCGAGGCCGTATGACGAGACGGGGGACCGCTAACCAATATCGGGCGCGGACCGTATCTCGATCCCGTCCCCGGTCCGCTCCATCTCCAGCACGACGAGCTCGTTCCGTCCCTTCCGCCACAGATGGCTCGGCGCGTACAGGGTTACCTGCGGACCGAGGGACCAGTACCGGCCGAGCGCGAACCCGTTGAGCCAGACCATGCCCTTGTCCCAGCCGGGAAAGGCGAGGAAGCCGTCCGCGGGGGTGTCGACATGAACCCGTGCCCGGTGGAACGCGGGGCCGGTCGGGGTGTCCCCGCCGTGGAATGTCAGCGATGAGAGATCGTCCAGGGGCAGCCGGCGGATCTCCCAGCCGCGTAGTTCCTCGCCGTCGAGGAGTACCTGGCCGCTGATTCCCTTCGGGTCGTTGAGCCCCTGGCCGAAGTTGACCCGCCCGGTGGGGTCCACCAGGAGGTCGAGCGTGCCGGACGTGCCGGCCACGGTGAAGTCGACGGAGTGGGCCGGCTGGTTGCGGTCGAAGGTGCCGATGCGCTTGCCGTCGCCGAACACCAGCGCACGGTCGCCGAGCCCCGTGATCCGCAGGCCCTTGGTCCCCTGCGGCCCGCGCACCCGAGTGCGGTAGTGGATCAATCCGTGCGGCTGTCCGAGCGCCTCCATATGGACGGGGGTGTCGCGCCGCACCGGAGTGCTCAGTGCGTCGAGGGCGTCCATCAGCGGCACGGACTCGCTGACGGCGACCCTTTGGGCCGGCATCCGGCGTGGTGTGGCCGGCAGGGGCGTGTCCGGAAGCGTGCTGTATTTGCCGAGCACCTCACGCACCTTGTGGAATTTCTCGGTGAGTTCGCCGGATTCGCTGATCGGGGAGTCGTAGTCGTAGCTGGTGACGGTGGGCTGGTAGGCGCCGCTGCCGCTGAGATTGGCGCCCGCCGACCAGCCGAAGTTCGTTCCGCCGACCGCCATATAGAAGTTGATCGACGCTCCCGCTTCGAGGATCTTCTCGACGTCGGCGGCGGTCCCGGCCGGGTCGGTGGTGTGGTGGCGCTCTCCCCAGTGGTCGAACCAGCCGTCCCAGAACTCCGTGCAGAACAAGGGCTTGTCCGGCTGGAACGCGCGCAACTCCGCGAAGGGTCCGGTGGGATCCCCGTCGAAGTTCACGGTGGACAGGAGATCGGGCAGGCTGCCGGCCTCCAGCGCTTGCCGGGTCGCACCGTTGGAGCAGAACAGCAGGCTGTCCACTCCCTGCGCCCGCATGGTGTCCCGCAGATGTTCCAGGTACGCGTGGTCGTCGCCGTAGCTGCCGTACTCGTTCTCGACCTGCATGGCGATGATGGGCCCGCCGCGCGTGGCCTGCAGATCGACGAACCGGGGCAGCAGTTCGGCGAACCACGCGTCGACCGCTCGCTCGTACACGGGGTCGGAACGGCGCAGCGGTGCGTCCTTGTCCTTGAGGAGCCAGGCGGGCAGGCCGCCGAAGTCCCATTCTGCGCAGATGTACGGTCCCGGTCGCACGATCACCTTCAGCCCGACGTCGTCCGCGGTCCGTACGAAGGCGGCGACGTCGCGCCAGCCGGTGAAGTCGGCTTTCTTCTTGTGCTCGTACGGCTGGTGGAAATTCCAGGCGACGTAGGTTTCCACGGTGTTCAGGCCCATGGCCCGCATTCGGATCAACCGGTCGCGCCAGTCCTTGGGATGCGTCCTGAAGTAGTGGAAGGCACCGGAGAGGATCCGGAACGGCTCGCCGTCCAGCAGGAATTCGTCCCCGCGGATGGTCAGTCCCCTCGGGCTTTCGGCCTGCGCGAGGGTCATACGGCCGGCGCCCAGGGCGACGCCCACGGACGCGGCCCCCGCCATGGCCGCGCCCAAAAGTCTCCGTCGGCTGAACTGCGTCATGTCTGCTCTCCTCGACTCGACCGGTCGTCGTCCAAGACTCGAACATGTTCAGTACTGCGCGATTCTGTGCCTGGAGAGTGTCGTTCAGAACAGAAACGAGCACAAGGGTTCGTGGCTGCGCGCGGTGAACCGGGTGGGGACGACGCGCGCGCGAACAGTCGGGCGGGGCAACGAGGTTCGGACCTTCGGGGCGCCCGTCGGCCGCAGGGACGGGGGCTGAACGTCGGAGGGGACGCCGGCTGATCGCCCGGGCAGGCAGCGGCTGATCTTTCCGGGCGACTGCCGGGCACGCTGACGGTGACTGGTGTCGCACGAGGGGTAGCCGCGGCCGAGCGCAGGCCGGAGCTGCCTTCCGGAGGGGACCTCAACCCCAGTGACCGGGTATGCGCTCGCCCCGCCATCGGTGCGCCGTACAGCTGCACCCCTCGACCGGGCCGGTTTCGCGGCGTGAAGGTGCGGATGCTCCGCCCGGCCCGCAGCCTGGAAGGAGGGAGGCAAACCGAGGCGACGTTCGGCGCCCGCCATCCCAGGTGGGGGGCTGCCCTGCACGGAGCGTGGTCAGCGCCGCCCGTCAGTGACGAGTGAGGGATCAGACGTGACGAAGCACCGGAAGTCCTCACACCCGAAGATGGGTGAAGGCCCCAGCATGCACGAGGGAACCGAGCAGCATGGCTGGTCGTCGGACGTCGACCAGACCGAGCAGCAGACCAACGAGAGTGCGCACCGGTCGTTCCACCCGGAGCGGTACGCGCAGAAGGAGAAGGACAAGCGCGGTACGGAGTCGGCGGGGAAGGAGAAGGTGCCGCCGCCGAGCGAGGTCAAGAGCGAAACCCGCCGCGGCGAACGGCGCGCCGCCGAGACCGACGAGAAGGGCATGCGCGATATGGGGCCGAAGGGCCGCTCGCGACGGCCCAGCGGCGGACGGGACGCCGAGGCCCACACCGACGTTGATCCGCAGAATCCCTGACCGGGACGGAGGGCCGAGATGGCAGGGGAAGACCGAGCTCCGAGCAATCCGGTCACCGCACATCCGCAGCCCGAATTCCCGCAGCAGGATCAGGCACATCCCGGCTGGACCGGTCCGATGGACCCGCCGCCCGATCACGGCGAGGAGTCGTACCGCGGCAGCGGTCTCCTCGAAGGGCGTAAGGCGGTGCTGACCGGCGGCGATTCCGGTATCGGCCGGGCCGTGGCCCTGGCGTTCGCGCGGGAGGGCGCAGACGTGCTGTTCACCTTCCTGCCTGCGGAGGAAGACGACGCGCTGCAGACCGCCCGGCTGGTCACCGATGCGGGGCGCCACGCCGTGCCCGTCGCCTGTGACATCCGCGAGGAGGAGCAGTGCCGGCTGCTCGTCGAGCGCGCGGTGAAGGAGTTCGGCAGGATCGACATCCTGGTGAACAACGCGGCCTACCAGATGTCGCAGCCGGACGGCATTCAAGCCATCACCACCGAGCAGTTCGACCGGGTGATGCGCACCAACCTGTACGGGATGTTCTGGCTGTGCAAGATGGCGCTGCCACACATCCCCGAGGGCGGATCCATCATCAATTCCGCCTCGGTGCAGGCATACAGGCCCAGCCCGCACCTGCTCGACTATGCGACGACCAAGGGAGCCATTGTCACTTTCACCCAGGGCCTGGCGCAGATGCTCGCCGCCGACGGGATCCGGGTCAATGCGGTGGCGCCCGGACCGGTCTGGACGCCGCTGATCCCGGCGACGCTGCCGGACACCACCACCTTCGGCAAGCAGTCCCCCATCGGGCGTCCGGCGCAGCCCGCGGAGATGGCGCCCGCGTACGTCTTTCTCGCATCTCCGCAGGCCAGTTACATCACGGCCGAGATCGTCAATGCCACCGGCGGAACGCCGCTGCCGTGAGCACCGTGAGCCGTTGTGGATTCATGCACGACGGCCTTCGCCACGTCACCTCGCATCCGTGGCCCCGCCCCGCTGATTGAAGCGATCGGCCGCCCGCTCGTTGAGCACGCCTCGCAGCCGTCGTGCGGGCGGCTGGTCCTCCGCCTCGACTCTGCACCCCTCCGCCGTCCCGGCGCCGCCGTCGCGGGGCAACACCCGGCCGACCAGCGACACCAGCCGGGCAGTGGTCACGGGCGCCACACCATGCGCCAAGGCGCCCAGCTTCGCCGCCGGGGTGAGGACGACCCGGGGCCGGCGCCGCTGCACCGCGGACACAATGCGCTCCGCCGCCCGTTCGGCATTCATCGACAGTAGGGGCGCACCGGCCAGCGCCTGGAACCATGCGTACTCCCGGCGCCGGTCGCCGCCGAAACGGGCATGCAGATGCGATCCCGTGCGCATCAGACCGGGGTGGACGCCGGTCACGGTGACCCCGTGCGCGGCTTCCTCGGCACGCAGCCCCTCGGCCAGCGCGGCGACCGCCGACTTGGCGCAGGAGTAGGGGAGGAGGTGCGGCACCGCCAGCAGCCCGCCCACGGATCCGATGAGGGCCAGCCGGCCACCCACGGGGCTGCGCCTCAGGTGCGGGAGGGCGGCGAAGGCGGTGTTGAGCGCCCCGTTGAAGATGGAGTCCATGGCGTCATGGAACCCCTCGGTACCGAGGGCGTCGGCGGGACCGACCTGGATGATGCCGGCGTTCGCGATGACGATGTCCAGACCGCCGTTGTCGTCGGCGACCTCCTCGAGTCGCTCGTGCACCGCGGCCACGTCCCGTACGTCGCACACGACACGGCGCACCGAACCGCAATTCGACCGGGCCAGTGTGGTGACCGCCCGGTCGAGTTCCGCCTCGTCCCTCGCCAACAGCACCACGTCACAGCCTCGGTCCATGAGCCGGCGGGCCATGAGCAGTCCCAGACCTCGCGAGCCTCCGGTGACCAGAGCGGTGAGCCCCTCGAGCGAGGGGGCGGCTGGAATCACCTGCATGATGACTCCTTCTTCCTGTCACATCTTCCTGTCACATCGCTCTTTCGACGCTACTCGCGGAGTTGCCGGGCCACAGCCCGAAGCCAGCGGGGAAGATCCTTTTCCGTGCTGCGGGATGATTCGCGTTCCCAGGGTGCGGGGCGTCCCGTGGCCGGGGGTCGCCGAGGGTGGTCAGCTGCACACGGGATACCGGTGCGGGTCAGGTCGCCAGGGCAGGGTGGGGGAGACCGGCCCGGCACCATTGACCCCGCTGCCCGCTGCCCGCTGCCCGCTGCCCGCTGCCCGCCGCCGGACCGGCGCACCCGCCCCGGTGATCGTGGGGTGATGGGTAACGGCCCGACCGCGAGCGCCTGTTGGCCGAAAGGATCGCCGGAAGCGGCCGCCGTCACCCTCACCGGGCTTCCCCCGTTCCACGGCAACCAGGCCCGATGCCGCGCTCGGACCGCAACGCCGTGACGAGAAGTACCTCGGGTACAGCAGGTGCTACCGACGAAATGCGGCTCGTGAGGTGACGCATACCGGTCGCGGTGTCGGGAGCTGTGCGAGGGCCGCCCGCCCCCTGAATCCCTCGCCGGTGCCGGGGTTGTTGTCAGAGGGGGGTGGCACAGTGTCCGGGACTGACCGATAGGAGGTGAGGACGATGGGTGACTTCTTTGAGCGGATCGTCGACGTCGAGGTGACCGGCGAGGAGGCCGGGCCGCTCGCGGAGCGGATGGTCGCCTGGATGGTGGCCGAGGGCCTGATCACGCGTGAGCTGTCCCGCGACGGGGTGTACAGCCTGACCGTGGACGAGGGCTACGTACCGGGTCCCCACTGGGCGCGGGCCGTGGCCGATTCATCGGACCCGACCTGGCTGCCGGGCCCGGTGGCGGTCATCGCCGGGCGCGACTACCACGTCGGCGGTCAGGGAGAGGACGATGCGGAGTACGCCGTCTGCCCGCGGTGCGCAACCAAGACCGTGATCATCAACTACCCCGAGGAGTTCGAGGCGGACGAGGCGGTCTGGCAGCCCTTCAAGGACGGCATCGCCACCTGGAAGGAAACGGGTGAGGGGAGCGCCCCCTGCCCCGCCTGCGGTGCCTCGGTCCCGGTCACCGAGTGGCAGTGGGAGCTCAATTTCGCGGTGGGCGCCCTCGCCTTCGACTTCTGGGGCTGGCCGCCACTCTCCGCCGGTTTTCGCGCGACGTTCAGCCGGCAGCTGGGGCACCGCACGGTGGAGCACATGGGCAAGTTCTGACGGGAGCCCGCACACCTCGGCGCGGGACATACAACGACGTCGGCTGCCCTGCAGAACTCGTGCGGTGGGTGCGATATGGGTGAACCACGGGCAAATTTTGGGTCCGCAGGGATGCGGAGCGCCGTTCGTCTGCCGCAGGGTGGGGCCCTACGCAGCTGCTTCGGTCAGATCGCTTTGGAGGCGTACGAGTGGCCCCGACCGACCCGGCCGACCCGGCCGACCCGGCCGTACCCGCCGTCGGCAGCCCCCGGTCCGGCGGGATGGCCCTCCCTCGCCGCCTGCTGATGGGGGTGGGGGTGCCGCTGGCCGTTGGAGCGTTGGCGGCCGGAGTGTTCACGGCAGCGGGCGGCCTGGAGGATGGGGGCAAGAGGGCGCCGGGCGGCGCGGGAGCCGACGGGCTGCCGCACACCGTCGTGGAGGTGTCGCAGAGCGGCTGTGGCCGGGGCTGGGACCGCCCGCGGCCGGGCATGCAGGTCTTCGATCTGCGGAACACCTCGGGGGTCGCGGCCGAGGTGTATCTCGAGGATGCGCGGACCGGTGCGGTGCACGGGGAGGTGGAGGGGCTCGGACCCGGTACGACCCGGGCGCTGCGCGTGCGGCTGGGCAAGGGCTCGTACGCCTTCATGTGTCTGCCCGACGACGCGAACGCGGTCACCGGTCCCACGGTACGGGTGAGCGGCGGTTCCCCCGGTGGCCCGGCGGCCGCTCCGGTCACCCAGCACGACCTGATCCCGCCGACGTTGAGTTATCAGAAGTGGGTAGGAGGGCAGCTGGCCGATTTGGTGCGGAAGACCGCTGGGCTGCGGGAGGCCGTGGACCGCGGAGACCGGGGTGCCGCCCGTACCGCCTGGCGTGCGGCCCACCTCCAGTACGAGCGGCTGGGGGCCGCCTACGGTGCCTTCGGTGACGCCGACAAGGCGATCAACGGGACGACCGGCGGGCTGCCCCGCGGCGTACGGGACACGGGCTTCACCGGATTTCACCGCGTGGAGTACGGGCTCTGGCACGGCGAACCGACCGGGCGCCTGCGCGGCCCGGCGCACGCGCTGGACAAGGCCGTGCGGGCCTTGCGCGAGGACTGGGCGCAGGCGCGCATGGATCCGGCGGACCTGGGCCTGCGGGCGCACGAAATCCTGGAGAACACCGTGCAGTTCGAGCTGACCGGCCGCACCGACTACGGCAGCGGCAGCAACCTGGCCACCGCCCGGGCCAATCTCGACGGCACCCGCGCCGTACTGGCCCGCCTGCGGCCGCTGCTCACCACCCGCCTCCGTGATCTGCACGGCCTGGACGCCCAGTTGGACCGTACGCAACGCACGCTCGACGCCGCACGGCGCGGCGGGGAACGGTTGCCGCTGGACCGCCTCGGTCGCGCCGGCCGAGAGAAGATCAACGCGGCCGTGGGTGATCTCGTCGAGCGGCTGGCGACGGTCGCCGCGCTCTGCGACGTACGGAGGACGGTATGAGCGGGGGCGTCGGCAGGAGGCGGGTGCTGCGCGGCGCGGTGATCGCCGGTGCCGGTTTCCTGGCGGGCGAGGGGGACGCGGCGGCAGGCGCGCGTGACGCCGAGAGGCGACCCGAGGCGCCCGCCCCGGCGCCGTTCCACGGCCGCCATCAAGCCGGGATCCTCACCCCGCCGCGGCGCGGCACCGCATACGTCGCCTTCGACGTCACCGCCGAGAACCGACGCGAGCTGACCGAGCTGCTGCGCACCCTCACCGAACGGGCCCGCTTCCTGACCCGCGGCGGCACACCGGCCCCGACCGGCATCACCGCGCCTCCTCCGGACTCCGGGATCCTGGGCCCCCAGCTCCCGGCCGACGCACTGACCGTGACGGTGGGCGTGGGCGCGTCGCTCTTCGACGACCGGTTCGGCCTGCGCGACCGCAAGCCGCCCCGACTGCGCACCATGGCCCCCTTCCCGGACGACGACCTGGACGCCGCCTGGTGCCACGGCGATCTGAGCGTGCAGCTGTGCGCGGACAGTACGGACACGGTGCTGCACGCGCTGCGGGACATCGCCCGCCACACCCGCGGCGGGATGCAGGTGCGCTGGCGGCTCGACGGCTTCGCCGGTCCGCCGCGGCCCTCCGGAACGCCCCGCAACCTCATGGGCTTCAAGGACGGCACGGCCAACCCTGACGCACACGACGCCCGTGCCATGGACCGGCTGGTATGGGTGGGCCGCGGCACGGGCGAGCCCGCGTGGGCGGTCGGCGGCAGCTATCAGGCGGTGCGGCTGATCCGGATGCTGGTGGAGTTCTGGGACCGCGTCTCGCTCACCGAGCAGGAGCGGATGTTCGGCCGCAGCCGCGACACCGGGGCGCCCCTGGACGGTAATCGCGAGGGCGATGCGCCGGACTACCCGAAGGATCCCAAGGGCGAGGTGATCCCCCTGGACAGCCACATCCGGATGGCCCGTCCGCGGACACCGGGGACCGAGGACCAGCGGATCCTGCGCCGTTCGTACAACTACGACCGGGGCATGGACGGCAACGGCAACCTGGACATGGGGCTGCTGTTCTGCTGCTACCAGCGGGACCTGGCCCGCCAGTTCGAGACCGTACAGCGGCGCCTGGCCGGCGAGCCGCTCGTCGACTACATCGTTCCCTTCGGCGGCGGCTACTTCTTCGCGCTGCCGGGCGTACGGGACCGGGACGACTGGTTCGGGCGGACGCTGCTGCTCCCGGGCTGAGGGCCGGGGCCGAAAACCTCGACGGGCGGAGCGTCGGCGAGCCCGAAGGTCAACGTGCGGTCAAGCTTTGGCCGTGCCTTCCTGACCCGGTGTTCACCCCCGTGCCATGGTTGAGCCGCCACAAGGACGCGCACCCAGCAAAGCATTCCGAGCCGTACCCCGGATTCACGTACAGAGGGTGGAGGGCGAGGCAGCATGGCCGGCACCGGAAGTCAGCGAAGTCGAGCACGAACAGGCAGGCGGGCGGGGGCGCTCGCGGCCGCCGCGGCGCTCGCCATGTGCGGCGGCGCCGCCCCGGCCTGGGCCGCGCCACACGCCGGGCCGCACCGCGCCGGCACCGGTACGGCCACCCCCATCAAGCACGTCGTGGTCCTCTTCGGCGAGAACATCTCCTTCGACCACTACTTCGCGACCTACCCCCGGGCCGCCAACACCGACGGGACGCCGTTCCACCCCGCCGCGCACACCCCGCGGGACATCGACAACCTGCGCACCGCCGGGCTGCTGAAGAAGAACCCGAACCAGTACCTGCCCAAGCGGCTCACCCCGCAGCAGGCCATGACCTGCGACCAGAACCACTCCTACGGCCCCGAGCAGTACGCCTACAACGGCGGCAAGGCCGACAAGTTCGTCGAGAACACCGACTCGGGCAAGTGCTCGGGCAATCTCTTCGGCGAGCCGGGTCTGGTCATGGACTACTACGACGGCAACACCGTCACCGCGCTGTGGAACTACGCCCAGCACTACGCACTCAACGACAGGTCGTTCGGCACGGCCTACGGCCCTTCCACCCCGGGTGCCATCAACCTCGTCTCCGGACAGACCCACGGCGTCATCTCCACCGACCCCGCCTCCAGCACGGAGCAACCCCGGCAGACCGACAAGCCCGACCCCTACGCCGTCGTCTCGCCCGACGCGAAGGGCGTCGGCACGCTGGTCAACGACCCGGACCCGGCCTATGACGACTGCTCCGGCAGCGACCACACGAGCAAGAACGCACTCGCCGTGCTGAAGGGCCGCAACATCGGTGACCTGCTCAACTCCCGGCACATCAGCTGGGGCTGGTTCCAGGGCGGCTTCCGGCCGAGCACCGCATGGGACGGCCGGCAGGGCCACTACGCCAAGTGCGGCGGCACCACACACACCAACGTGGGCGGCGCCCCGGTCGTCGACTACAGCCCGCACCACGCACCGTTCCAGTACTACAGGTCGACGTCGAACCCGCACCACCTCCCGCCGCGGAGCGTGCGGGAGATCGGCCACAGCGGACGGGCCAACCACAACTACGACCTGACCGATTTCGACGCCGCCCTCAAGGCCGGCAGCCTCCCCGCGGTCAGCTTCCTCAAGGCACCGGCGTACCAGGACGGACACGCGGCCTACTCCGATCCGACCGACGAACAGCACTTCCTCGTCCGGCAGATCAACAGGATCCAGCAGTCGCCGCAGTGGAAGAGCACCGCGATCGTGGTCGCCTACGACGACTCCGACGGCTGGTACGACCACACCTACGCCACACCGCGCAACGGCTCCAAGGACACCGCGCCCGGCTCGAACCACAAGCCCGCGGACAGCCCCGGCTGCCAGGCGGGCCCGGCGCCCGCCGGCGGCTACGCCGACCGCTGCGGCCCCGGCACCCGTCAGCCGCTGCTGGTCATCTCCCCGTACAGCAAGGTCAACGCCCTCGACCACACGCCGACCGAGCAGACCTCGATCATCAAGTTCATCGAGGACAACTGGGGCACCGGGCGGATCGGCGACGCCGCCTTCGACGCCCGGGCCGGCTCCCTGGCCGGGATGTTCGACTTCCGGCACCCCAACGGGAAGCAGGTCCTGCTCAACAAGGACGGCTCGGTCAAGACGGTGGGAAAGATCCGGCGCATCGCCCCGATGGCGGCGACGATCGACCGGGGCACGGTGGCAGGGGATCTGTCCGCAACGGGGACGGCCGCAACGGAAACGTCCACGTCCACGCCTGCGTTGCCGATCGGTATCGCGGCGGGTGTGCTCGTGGTCGGTGCCGCCGGTTCGACGCTGGCTCTCCGCCGGCACAAGGCCCGCGGCACCGCGCGGTAGACGGCCGGCGGGCGGGCAACGGCGCCCGCCCCCGGTCACGAGCCGGGGGCCGGGGTGGCCGAAGGCGGGGCGGGGCGGACCCTCGCGCGGTACTCGGGGATGCGGACGGTGATCTTCATCCCGGTCCCGCCACCGGCCTTCTTGCCCTTGGCCGCCTTGCTGCCGTCCGCCGCCGCGGCGAACCACACCCCGCCCGATCCCTGTCCGTTGGCCTGCTGGGGTTTGGTGTCGCCCACGTAGTGGTACACCGGCCAGCCGCCCACCGTGAGTTGCTTGGTCCCGTCGGCGCGGGTGACCGAGCCCAGTGCCGACTTGCCGACCTTCGCCGAGGCCGACGCGCCGGCGGCCGGAACGACCGGCCAGGTCTTCGCGCAGTCGCCCGCGCAGCGAGACGTCGGCGGCCTCGCGGTGTCCTTGTCGAACCGGTAGAGCGTGAAGCCGGCGCTGTCGGTGAGCACATCACCCAGCTCCTTGCTCTCCCATACGCTCAGCTCCCCGGCGGGCCCGGTATCCCGTACGTCCTCGCCACCGGCGCGGATCAGCGCCCTGGTCGACAGAAGGCACGGACGGCGGAGCGGATGCGTTCACCGCAGTCGGTGGGCGCTGCTCCCGCACACCCGCTGTGTGCGCCTGCCACTGAGGCCGCCGCCCGTTCACCTCAACTACCGCTACAGACAGGGGAGTTCCGAACCTCGCCGCTCCTCCGAGGGCTGCCGGGCGGTCAGTTTGCGGTGCGTGTGGTGGACGGCGCGGCCGAGAGGCGGCGTTCGAGCGGGGTGCGGTAGCAGGGGGTGACACGGGTGTCGGTGAGGAAGGTTGTCAGGCGGCCGATTTCGTCGGCGATGGCGGTGCGGGCTTGGCTGCCGGGGTCGGTGAGGAGGTGGTGGTTGATATGTCCCTGGGGCTGCTGGGCCCATGCGCCGACGATGCGGCCGTTCCACCAGATGGTGGGGCCGATGTTGCCGTTGCGGTCGAAGAGGGCCTTGGTGTGGTCGGGGTCGAGGTACCAGTCGCGGTGGCGCCAGCCCATGGCCGTGGGGTCGAGGCCGGGCAGGAGGGCGGCGGCCGGTTCCGGGGTGTCTTCGGTGGTGATGTCGAGGTGTTCGGGGAGCAGGTAGCCGGTGCCTTCGTCGAGTTCGACGGCCTGGGCTCCCGTGGCGGCGAGCGCCTTGCGGGTGTCGGTGACGGTCCAGCCGGTCCACCATTTGAGGTCGTCCGCGGTGACCGGCCCGAAGGCCGCCACGTAGCGGCGGGCCAGCTCGGTCTTCGCCTCGGCGGCGGCCATCCGCGGCAGCGGCCGGGCCGGCGCCCAGCGAAACTGGGCGGAGGTCCACGAGCCGGCCGGGCGGGTGCGCCGGATGCGGCCTTCGGCGGCGAGCACGCCCAGGACCGGCGTACTGGCGCGCTGACGCGACTGGTACGGCTTGCCGGGGAAGGTGACGATCCCCTCGCGCAGGTCGGGGATGGCGTCGGCCAGTTCGGCGGCCGTGGCTGCGCCGCGCGCCGCCAGCACCTCGAGGACGGCCTGCTCGGCGGTCGCGTAACGGTGCTCGGTCCAGCCGAGGGCGTCGTGCAGTTGTGTCAGGGCGTGGGGGCGATGACGGTCGGTGTGCGCCGCGGCGGTCGCTGCGTGAACCGTCGGCGCGAGGTGGGCGGGGACGACGAACATGGTCCGGCGCATGCACCGTATGCGCGCCAGCACGGGGACATCGGACGGTGTGCCGGCGGGGGTGTCGTAGAGGGCCGCGTCGATGGCGTTGAAGGTGGGTGCGTGCATCCGGGCGGCGGCCGTGAGGAAGACGGTCGCGGGGTCGGTGGCGTGCAGGCCGACCAGGGCGTCGGCCACCGCCTCCGGCGCCTTGGCGCGGACGGAGGGCGCCAGGAGGTGCCGCCGCACGAGGCGGGTACGGCGCTGGGCTGCGGTGATGCGGGGCAGGGCGGTCATGCGGGCCTTTCGGGCGTGCCGGTGTCAGTGTCGGTATCGGCGTCGGTGGGCGCGGTGGATGCGGAGGGGCCGGCCCGCGGGCGTCTGCCCCGATGCCGTGGATGCCGTGGATGATGCGGGGCGATGCCGTTGATCCCGGCCCGTCCGGGCCGTACCTACGGCCGGACGGGCCGTGTCTCCAGGGCGGTCGTCGCCGGTTCAGCGCACGACCTTGATGCCGAAATGGCCGCCGAACTGCTGGCCCAGGCCGAACCCGATGGCGGAGTGCAGATGCGCGTACATCTCCATGCCGCGGGCGCACACCAGCGGGCCGACGTCGAGGATGTCGGTCCAGCCGTAGGACTTCAGCAGCTCGGTGGCCTGCTGCTTGGCATCGTGGTGTTCGCCGGCGACGAACATGGTGTGGTCGCCGTCCCCGACGGCCCGGGGGTTGACGACGGTCTCCTGCTCCTGGGTCACGAAGGACTTGACGACCTTGGTCCGGGGAAGCGCGCGCTGGATCCGCTCGCCGAGGCTGTCGGTGTCGCACGGGTCGAGCTTCGGCATGATCCCCCACGGGGTCGGCCAGGGGTGCTCGACCTGGGGGTTGTAGATGTAGGGCACGGCGTAGTCGATGAGCGTCTTGCCGGCGAGCTGGTTCGCGATGGCGGAGAGGGCGGCGACGGCGTTGTGGCCGTCGATGCCGTTGATGACGAGCTCGTCGGCGGCGGCCGCGGCCTCGCCGAAGGTGTGCAGCTGGGCGCCGGAGTGGTCGGCGAGCCACTGGCCGAAGGGCGGCGTGCCCATCACATCCGGCTCGGTGCGGGCCAGCGTGGCCTGCGGATCGCGGGTGCCGACGTGCACCTCGTGGCCGAGGTCGAGGAGCTTGGCGGCGTGCGCGCGGCCGCCGCCACCCGTACCGAGAACAGCGATTTTCATGGGGAACCTCCCGATTTGATCCGTTCGGACGGGTCCACCCTAGAAGCACTTCAGGACAGGAGGTGTCCTTTAAGACGGGCATAGTGGATTCCATGACGAGCGACATGACCGCCCGGATGCTGCGGCTGCTGTCCCTGCTGCAGACCCGGCGGGAATGGTCCGGCGCGGACCTGGCCGAACGGCTCGCGGTGACCGTCCGCACCGTCCGCCGCGACATCGACCGGCTCCGCGAACTCGGCTACCCCGTCGACAGCGCCCGCGGCCACGCCGGCGGCTACCGCCTGGCCCCCGGCACCGACCTGCCGCCCCTCCTCCTCGACGACGATGAGGCCGTCGCCATCGCCGTCGCGCTGCGCACCGCCGCCGGCGGCCTGGCCGGCATCGAAGAGACCGCCCTACGGGCCCTGGCCAAGCTCGAACAGGTCCTTCCCCGCCGCCTGCGGGGCCAGGTCACCGCCCTCCAGACCTCCCTCGCCGGCATCACCTGGGAGGCCCGGGGGCCGCGCGCCGACCCCGCCCTCCTGGCCACCCTCGCCGTCGCCTGCCGCGACCACGAAATCCTCACCTTCGGCTACACCACCCGCCACGGCGCCACCGCCGCACGCCGGGCCGAGCCCTGTCACCTGGTCGCCTCCGGCGACCTGTGGTACCTCCTTGCCCACGACACCGACAGGGACGACTGGCGCCTCTTCCGCCTCGACCGCATCACCGACCCCACACCCACCGGACGACGCGTCCCATCCCGCCCCGTACCCGGCGACGACCCCGCGGCCTTCGTCGCCCAACGGATCTCGGCCGCCCCCACCCGCTACCGCGCCGTCGCCACCGTCCACGCCCCCGCCGACTACATCCGCGCCCGCACCCGAGGCCTGGCCACCCGCCTCCGCCCCACCGACGACCACACCTGCACCGTCGACGCCTCCGACGACTCCCTGCCCCGCATCGCCCAGACCCTCGCCTGCCTCGACGCCGACTACACCCTCGACGCCGACCCCGACGTCCTCGACCACCTCCGCAGCACCGCCCACCGCACCCTGCGCGCCGCAAACGACCGGCACCCCTGACCGGCCCCGACCGCCCCCGCAGCCGCGAGAAGACGGCACGGAGAAAGGCCGCCGGCCGCTCAGTCGTCCGCCGGCTCCGGGCTTCCGTAGCTCTGGAACCAGTGGGCGCTGAAGTAACGGGCCGTTGAGAAGGGCTGCTGCGGGTCGGTGAGCAGGCGGTAGACGAACTCCGCCGTCGAGCCCGCGAACCGGTAGGTGGTGCAGTCGTCCTCGGACGCGAGGATGGGCCACTTGTCGGGGTCGGGACCTTCGGTGAGCCAGTAGAACCCGTCGGCCTGCTCGCTGCTCGCCCACTGCAGCAGCCCGCCCGGGGCCGGGTACAGCCGGTGGGGCTCCCACAATCCGTTGCCGTGCGCCGCGGCCCACTCGGCAAGGCGCTCGGCGTGACGTACGAGGTCGGAGCGTGAGCCGTCGGGCAGATGGACGTCGAGGTAGCCATCGAAGGCACCGCGTCCGAACAGCTCGGCCAGCCGCTTGTAGTCGCGGGGCAGTGCGGTCCCCAGCCGGGCCTCGGCCGCTGCCCAGTCGATCGGATGCCTCCGGTCCGCCTCCCATCCCGTGACTGCCACGACCCGGTCCACCCAGGAAGCGTCCTCCGACAGCTCCTCCAGCGACGGCGCGGCCCGCTCGGCGATGAGTACCACGGGGCGTACGCCGTCGCCGGTCCGTACCGATCCGCAGCCGATCCACCGGCCGCCGAATGCCCATGCGCGCATCTCGACGAGTCCGTCGCCCCACGGGGCGAGGAGCGGCAGCCCGGTCCGTTCGGTCACCGCCGGTGCGACGTGCCCGCCCGTGACGAGAGTGCGCGGCTCTCCGTGCCAGTTGCCCAACTCATCGAGGAGCGTCGGCAGGTCGGCTCCACCTGGAGCCACCAGGCATATGTGCCCCGCCCGGTGCCCTGACTCTCCGCACGCCAGCTCCCGCGTGTCCGGCGAGGCCAGGGAATGGATGGCCGCGAGCAGTTGCTGTTCGTCCATGGCCGCGAGTCAAACATGTGCCTCGGACACCGGGCCCGGCCCGCCCCTTCGGCGTGCTCATCCTCGTCACGCGTCCGGTGGACTCCGAAAAGGGAGATCACCACACCCTCACCCAACGCTTGATCCCTATGCTGACGACATGATCGATATAGCGCTTTCGGCGCTGGAAGTGGCGATGGTCCAAACGGGCACCCGACCCGTGGAGACCCTGCGCGAGACCGCCGCCTTCGCGCAGGGACTGGAACGGCTGGGCTACCACAGGATCTGGTACGCCGAGCACCATCACTCGCCCGCCATCGGCGCGTTCCCGCCGGTCGTGCTGACCGCGCACTCCGCCGCCTCGACCGCGGCCATCCGTCTCGGTTCGGGCGGCGTGCTGGCGCCCAACCACGCACCCATCACGCTGGCGGAGCAGTTCGGAACGCTGGCCGCCCTGCACCAGGGCCGCATCGACCTGGGTATCGGCCGTGGCCCCGGCACCTTCGACGAGGGCACCGCGCGGGCGCTGCGCCGCGGAGCCGGACCTACGACGGACGCGGAGTACCACGGTGACGTGGCCGCGATCCTGTCCTTTCTGGTCGATGAAGTCGCACTCGATCCGCTGCCCGAACCGTGGCTGCTGGTCTCCAGCACCGCAGGTGCCGCTCTCGCCGCAAGCCTCGGCCTGCCGATCGCCGTCGCCCACCACATCCGGCCGGAGAACACCCTGGCGGCGCTGGAGCGTTACCGGGCGGCGTTCACCCCGTCCCGCTGGTGCGAGCGACCACGGGTGCTGGTGTGTGTGGAGGCGGTGTGTGCCGAGACGGAGGAGCAAGCCGCGTGGCGCATCGGACCGATGGACGTCATCAAGGCCGGGCTTCTCAAAGGCCTCAGCGAGATCCCCTTCCCGACGCCCGAGGACGCGGCCGCCCACCCCTTCACCGCCGAGGAGCGACGGGCGCTGGCCGCCTTCCGTGCCCAGCAAGCCGTCGGGACACCGGAGACCGTCGTACGCCGGCTTGCGCAACTGGCCGATGAGACCGGAGCGGACGAACTGATGCTGACCACACCGGTCTACGACCTCCGCGACCGCATTCGCTCCTACGAACTCATCAAGAAGTACGCCGGGGCCACGACAGCACTGTAGGGACCACGCCGGAAGGGGCGGGGACCGGGAGTCAGTCCGCTGCGGTGCTTTCCGCGCGGGACAGGGCGACTTCGAGCACGACCAGCAGGGCATCCCGGACCGAGCCCGTATCGCGCGCGTCGAAGACGAGCAGCGGTACGTGGTCGGAGACGTCCAGCGCCCACCGCACCTCGTCGAGGTCGTGGTGGATCGCGCCGTCGAACGCGTTGACGGCGACGGCGAACGGGATGCCCTTGTGCTCGAAGTAGTCCACTGCGGCGTAACAGTCGTCCAGGCGGCGGGTGTCCACGATGACCAGACCGCCGAGGGCGCCCTCGACCACGTCGTCCCACATGAACCCGAACCGGTCCTGGCCCGGCGTGCCGAACAGGTAGAGCTTCAGCGTCGGATCGATGGTGAGGCAGCCGAAGTCCATGGCGACCGTGGTGGTGGTCTTGCCGGGGGTGTGGGAAAGATCGTCCACGCCCGCCGCGACCTCGGTGATGGCGGCCTCGGTGGTCAGTGGCCGGATCTCGGAGATCGCGCCCACGGCCGTGGTCTTGCCGACGCCGAAGCCGCCGGCGATGACCAACTTGACCGGCAGCGGCGGCTGTTCAACCGCTGTCACGGAGTGTGTCCCGTGAGTCGGGGACGGCACGGAGACCATCGATAACCCTTCGCAGTACGGAGATGTCGCGGGTTGTCCCGGTGTTCGGGACGTGGACCGCCAGGTGCCCGGCGGTGCACAGGTCCTCCGCCAGCACCCGGACCACGTTGAGGTGGAGGCCCAGCCGCGCGGCCAGTTCCGCCACCGACTGCGGCCGTCGGCAGGCGGCAACGAGGTCGTGTCGTTCGAAGGCGAGCGAACCCAGGGCGGAGAGCCCGGACGTGGTCGCCACGATCTGGGTCTCGACCGGGAGCGGCGGGCCGGCGCCGCCCCCCGCCACCCGGCCGGCGGTCAGCAGGAAGGGCCGGATCGCGGGAGCGCGGCCGACCGGCTCCGACGGACCCCGGGCGCCGCCCTCCCCCGAGCCCTCGGTTCCTCGCCCACCCTCGTTCGGTCCTGGTTCACCGGCGGCCGTCATGATCCTCTTCTCGATGCCTGCACCCTGCCTCCGCGGTGTGGGACGGGTCAGCGGGCCGGTGCGGCGCCGGCGTTGTTCTTGAGCTCCAGCACCAGCTGGGGGGTGAGCGCGCTGCCGGCCCGGTTGGCGAAGAGGGTCATCTCGTAGGCGATGTTGCCGAGCTTCGCCTCCTTCGAGGTCACCACGCCGAGGACGGCACCGCAGCCGATGGCCGACACCAGCACATGGCCGCCCTCCAGGTCGATGATGACCTTGTTGAGGCCGCCGAGGCCGTAGTTGCCCGACGCACCGGCGGCCAGACTCGTCACGCCCGACACGATCGCCGCGAGCCGCTCGGAGTCGGCCTGCTCGCGCAGTTGGGAAACGGCGATCAGCAGGCCGTCGGAGGACACCGCGATGGCGTCGACGACGCCGGCGGTCTGGGTGGCGAACCGGTCGAGCAGCCAGGTGAAGTCGGCCGCGGCGGCTGTCAGATCAGCGGCTTCCGCCCGCTCGGAACTGCTCTTACCTGTCGGCGTGGTCACTGCCCGACTCCTTCCGGGGTTGCTGGTGATGCGAGGGCTCTGGATCGGTGGGGGCGGGAGCACTCTCCTGCTCCGCCCTGCGTACGGCGGCCTCGAATTCGTCGAGTTCCGAACGGACCGCGTCGGCGTCGACGGGCCGGTGCTCGGCCTGGGCCTCCCGGCCGGCCGTGGGCGTGGTCATCTCGAGCGTCGCGCCCCGTACCCGGCGTCGCAGCGGCCGGCCGGACGGCGCCGGTGCCGGCTGCGGCTCGACGGCGGGGGCGGACTGCTCCGCGTCCGTGTGCTGCGGGAGGCGCCGGGGGAGCCCGCCGCGCGGCGAGGGGACGGCCGGCCGCCGTTCGGGTGCGGCGGCGGGGGCCCGCACCGGCAGGGGAGTGGCGGAGGCCGACGCGGGTTCGGGTGCGGGCGTCGCCGGGTGCGGGGACGCGGCAGCGGTGTCGGACTCGACCTCGGCGTCGGGCTCGGCCACGGCCACGGCCTCCGTCAGGCCCGCTGCCGGGAGCGGCGTGGCGGCGGGGCTCACGGCGAGCAGCAGCGCGGAGGGGAGCCAGACGGAGCCGGTGACCCCGCCGCCCGGCGTACGGCTGAGGGTGACCCGAATGCCCGAGCGCCGGGCGAGGTTGCCGACCACGAACAGGCCGAGCACCTTGGTCGGTACGAGGTCGAGCCGTTCGCGGCGGATCAGCCGGGAGTTCTCCTCGGCGAGGCGTTCCGCGCTCATGCCCAGGCCGTGGTCGATGACCTCGATCAGGGCACCGCCGTCCGAGGTGACGTCGGTGCCGGGCCGGACGACCACCTCGACGGGGGTGTCGGACGGGGAGAACGAGACGGCGTTCTCCAGCAGTTCGGCGAGCATCAGCGTCAGATCGTCGACGATGTCCGGCGCGACGGTGACCTCGGTCTCGGACCGCAGGGACACCCGCTGGTATCCCTCGATCTGGCCGAGCCCGGCCCGTATGACATTGACCAGGGCGGTCGGCCGGGCCTCCACCTCGGGGTCCCGGATTCCGGCGAGCAGCATCAGGCTGTCGGCGTTGCGCTGGAGGCGTACGGCGATGTGGTCGATGCGGTACATCCGCTCCAGGACGTCGGGGTCGGTCTCCTCGCGTTCCACGGCGTCGATCAGCAGGAGCTGGCGCGAGGTGAGGTTGCTGACCCGGCGTCCGACGTTGCCGAACATCTCGGCGACGTTGCGGCGGCTGAGCACCTGTCGTTCCAGCAGCGCCGCGGCGGTGACCTGCACCTGGTTGAACGCCTCGGCCAGGTGGCCGATCTCGTCGCGGACCGGAACGGGGATCGGCCGCGGCTGGAGCGGGGCGCCGTCCGCCGACTCGTCGTCCTCGACCTTGGCCAGTTCCCCGCCGGCCACGTCGACCACCTGCTGGGCGGCGCCGGTCAGGGCCGCCAGGGGACGTACGACCGAGCGCCGGACCAGGACGGAGAAGGCCAGCCACAGGGCGAAACCGAGCACGGCGAGGCCGAGCATCGTCAGCGCGTTGTGCAGGGAGTTGCGCGAGAGGCCTTCGGCCCGCTCGGCGATCTGCTGGATCAGCGACCGGGTGATGGCGAGCCGGGCCTCGGCCTGCCGGGTTCCGGCGGCGATCGCCTTGCGCAGCTGCTGCGGGGTCTGGCCCTGCAAGGAGCCCGGATCGATCTGGAGCTCCGCGAACTGGGCCTCGATGCCGTTCTCCTCGGCATCCCGGTCGATCCCGCCCAGGCGTAGGACCTGGTCCCGGTCGGCGATCCGGCCGAAACGTTCCGTCTGCTCCTCGTAGAGCTTGTGGGCACCGACCGCGCGGGTGTACTCGGTGAGCGCGTTGGCATCGCGGGTCTGGGCGGAGAACACCCCGCTCTCGAAGGCGGCGTGGGCGGCGTCGGCGCGCAGCACCGTGTCGAGGAGGTTGGTGACCGAGGACGACGACGTGCCGACGAAGCGGTCGAGGCCGATGCCGTCGATCAGGTAGCCGACCGCGGCGGCGTACGCGGGGTCGATGCCGGCGGCCGGAACCGAGCCCCGTTCGACCTTGTCGCGCAGCACGGCAAGGCCCCGGATGTACTCGAGGGCCTGCGCTTCCTTCTTCGGCAGGCCCGGTCCGAACGCGGACTGCACGGCGGAGACCTGATCGTCGGTCTCCTGCTGCGTGCGACGGTAAGCGGCGGTGGAGGGCAGGGCGACGCCGGGCCTGGCCGACTCCTGCTCCACGGACAGCAGCAGCGCCTGCCGGTGTTCGGCCTGGACGTCATTGATCAGCCGCGTGACCTGCTCGCTGTCGCGCACCAGCTCCGCGGTCCGGTCGGCGTCCAGGGCCTTGTCCATCTGGGTGTTGACGCCGAAGCCCAGCAGCACGCCGACGACCGCGATGGGCGCGATCACCAGAACGTTGAGCTTCCGCCGGAACGGCCATCGGTCCAGGAGAGCGCCCGCCTGCTGACGGAACCGCGGCCTCAACGGTGACCGCCGGGAAGGGTCCGGTTCATGTGGCGGGTCCACTGTGTCCACAGACACCCAGGCCTCCTTACGACGTGCTCCTGAGCGGTGACCTAGGTGTTGTTGTTGCCGACCGCCGACGGCGGGGGAGCGCGACGCATGCGAAGTTTGCGCCCCAGGAGAGCGAAAAGATTGCGCCACATGCCCAACCGGCCGCGAACATTACCGCTTGTGCACGCGCATGGAACACACAACGATCAATACCCAAGCGCTATTCACCTCTTTATCGCTTTTGGTGCGTTATCCCGCCGCGGTGTGCCATGCCGGCCGACGGCCCGGCCGCGTGCGACGAACTTCCCGAAGGCGGATGCCCCGCGGAACGTCGTCACCCGTAACCTGTCTCCCCCCACCCCAACCCGTATCCTCATCTCGCCCTGCGAGGAGACCCGTGCACCCCACCCGCAAGGCGGTCGCGACAGCCGCCGCACTCCTGGTCATGGCCACCGCCGGCTGCGATTCCGGCGCCGGCGCCACCGCATCCCCCAAGGGCTCCGCCAAGCCCGGATGCCCCACCGTCCTCGCCAGAGCCAAGCGAGCCGTGAAGAAGGCCGAGGAGGTCAACGCTCCCTGGAAGGGCCCCACCACCGGACCCAAGGCCGTCCACGGCAAGACCATCGTCTACATCGCACAGACCCTGACGAATCCCGGAGTCGCCGGAGTCGCCCAAGGGGTGCAGGAAGCCGCCAAGATCGTCGGATGGCACGCCCGCACCCTCAACGGTCAGGGCACGCCCGCCGGCATCCGGGCCGCCTTCCAGCAGGCCATCAGGCTCAAGCCGGACGGCATCGTCATCAGCGGCTTCGACCCCGGGATCGCCGCGGCGGAAGCCAAGAAGGCCGACAAGGCGGGAATTTCGCTGATCGGCTGGCACGCCACCGCGGCTCCGGGTCCCAGCGAAGATCCGCACCTCTTCAGCAACATCACCTCCCGGGTCGAGGACGTCGCGAAGATCAGCGCCGACTGGATCATCGCCCGGTCCAACGGCCGCGCGGGCGTCGTCCTGTTCACCGACGCCTCGATACCCTTCGCGAAGCACAAGTCCGACCTGATCAAGAAGGAACTCGCCACCTGCTCGGGCACCGAGCTGCTGAGCTACAGCAACATCCCGATTCCCCAGGCCGGCCGCCGTTCTCTCGGTGAGGTCCGCTCCCTGCTGTCCCGTTTCGGCGGCAAGTGGACCTATTCCGCCGCCATCAATGACCTGTACTTCCGCCACGCCGCCCCCGCCCTGCGCGCCGCGGGCAAGGACGGCGCCGGCACCCCGTTCAACATCGGTGCCGGTGACGGCGACCCGTCCGCCTTCGAGCGCGTCAACGGCAAGGAGTTCCAGGCCGCCACCGTGCCCGAGCCCCTCTCCGAACAGGGCTGGGGGATCGTCGACGAGTTCAACCGCGCCTTCGCCGGCGCCCCGGACAGCGGGTACGTCGCCCCCGTCCATATCGCCACCGCCGCCAACAGCGGAGGCGCACTGTCCTGGGACTCCGAGGGCTACCGCCAGGCCTACCGCAAGATCTGGGGCGACTGACGGGCACCCCCGCGCCGCGGGATGGAGTTGTCGCATTGCGCGAGCGATTGCTTGGCTTTCCCAAGTTGACGCTTGGAAAATCCAACTGCCGCCGCTAGGCTGCCTTTGCATGATCACAAGCAGGGAAGGCGGCTATGAGCTCTCCACGGACCCGGACCGTCTCGACGTCGGCCTGGTGCACCACTGGCTCTCGACCGATGCGTTCTGGGCGCGGGGCCGCAGCCGGGAAACGGTCGAGCGATCGGTGCGCGGCTCCCTCAACTTCGCCGTCCATGACGCCTCCGGCGCTCAGGTCGCCTACGCGCGTGTCGTCACCGACCGGGCAACCTTCGCCTGGCTGTGTGACGTCTACGTCGCCCGTGCGCACCGCGGCAAAGGCCTCGGAACCTGGATGGCCGGAGCCGTGCGCGACCACCTCGCGCCCTACGGGCTCAAGCGCATTCTGCTCTCCACCCTCGATGCTCATGAGGTCTACGCGAAGGCCGGCTTCGTGCGCTTCCCGACCCCCGAGAACTTGATGATCTTGAGTCCGGCGCAATGAAATCGGCGCGACGACAGAGCTGACCAACCGTTACGAAACGTGCCCGGCCGACAGGTTGGATCCGGCGGTGCGGGCGCGTGACAGGCAGAGAAGGGCGGCGGGATCCCGTATGCGTGTGGTGATTTTGTGCGGTGGAGAGAGCCCGGAGCGGGATGTCTCGCTGGCCTCGGGGTGGTCGGTGGCCCGGGCGTTGCTCGAGCGGGGGCACGAGGCGGTGCTGGTCGACCCGGCCGCTACGGTGCCGGTGCTTGCCGGGCCGCTGCAACCAGGCGATGCGGTCGACGGGTTCGCGGTGGGGAAGGAGCCGCCGTCGCTCTCGGACCGGCCTCAGTTGCGGTGGCGCATGCACGCCGCCCTGACCGGCGGTCCGGTTCTGGAGCTGCTGCGCGGCGCGGAGTTGGTGTTCGTGGCGCTGCACGGTGGCTGGGGAGAGGACGGGCATGTGCAGGCACTGCTGGAGATGGCAGGCGTACGGTTCACCGGCGCGGGCAGCGCGGCATGTGCGGCGGCGTGGCACAAGGGGCGGGCGCAGGCGGTGCTGGGTGCGGCGGGTCTGCCGGTGACCGAACGGGCGCTGTGGCGGCCCGGGGCGGGTGACATACCGCAGGATGTGCGGCGGCTGGTGGCGGCGGGACCGGTGGTGGCCAAGCCCGTTGCGGACGGTTCGAGCGTGTCGGTCTGCCGGGTCGACTCGCTGTCGCAGCTGGCATGTGTTGCGGAAGAGGCGCATGCCAGGGATGCCGATTTCCTTGTGGAGCCGTTCCTTTCGGGGCGGGAGTTCACCGTGACGGTGGTCGGCGATCGGGTGCTCCCTGTGGTGGAGATCGAGCTGACGACGCCGTTGTTCGACTACACGGCCAAGTACCAGGCGGGGGCGGTCGACGAAGTGTGTCCGGCGCGTATCCCGGCCGAATTCGCGTCCCGGCTACAGGAGTTGTCTCTGCGCGCGCACCAGGCCCTGGGGTTCGGCGGTGACGCTTACTCGCGCACCGACTTCCGCTGCGACGGCAGTGGCGAGCCGATGTGTCTCGAGCTGAACGCGCTCCCGGGCCTGACGACGACGAGCCTGGTACCGCTCGCGGCGACCGGGGCCGGCTGGACCTACTCCGACCTCATCCAGCGCATCGTGGACCTCGCGACCCGCTGAGCGTGGACCCCCGAAGCGTGGGTGCGGAAATCCCTCAGCGCACCCTCCGCTGCCCGGCACCGGCGAACCCACGCCCTAGGCTTCCATCCGGCATCCGGCATCCGGCATCCGGCATCCGGCATCCGGCATCCGCCACCGGCCTCGACCCAGGAGCGTGCACCATGATCGACCCCACCCCGAAGCACCCGTATCCCGATGCCCTCGGACCGGACGAAGCGCCTGCGCCGCACGCCCTGCTCGCACCGCTGCTCGGGTTCCTGGGGACCTGGGTCGGCCGGGGCCGCGGCGAGTATCCGACGCTTCCCGAGGAGTTCGCGTACGGGCAAGAGGTCACCTTCAGCCACGATGGGCGCCCCTTCCTCCGTTACGAGGCCCGCGCCTGGCTGATCGACGCGGACGGCGCCCCGCTGCGGCCGGCTGCGCGGGAGAGCGGCTGGTGGCGGCTGCAGTCCGATGGGCACGTGGAGGCGCTGATCACCCAGCCCACCGGCATCGCGGAGATCTCGGTCGGCCGTGCGGCCGACGGCTCGGTCGACCTCACCACGCATCAGGTGGCTCTCACTCCCGCCGCCAAGGAGGTCAACGCCACCCGCCGCCGCTACACCCTGACCGACGAGAACACGCTCGACTTCGTCCACGACCTCGCGGCGGTGGGTCAGCCGCTGCAGCACCATCTCGGGGCGCGGCTTCGACGCGAGGGCGGAAGCTAGGGTCTGTCCGATGGGGGCCGGTGCGCCGGCACGCCCCGACGGCACCGGTGTTACTGCGCCTCGCGCTCGCGCGCGTCGTCCTCCGTGCGCGGCCAGTGCCGTCCCTCCAGCGCCTCGGCGCTGCGGTTGAGCCGGACCAGGACGTCCTCCAGCTCCTGTACCTCGTCCGCTGACCAGTGAGCGACCACCCGGGCCAGGCACGAGCGGTTGACTTCGCGGTCGGCGGCGAGTCTGCGCCCGCCCTCCTCGGTGATCCGCAGCTTGCGGGCCATACCGCCTTCCGGGTCCGCGACGCGTTCGGCCAGGCCGCAGCGCAGCAGTGCCGCCGTCTGGCGGTTCACGGTCGAGGTGTCGAGCCCGAATGCCTCGGCCAACTGCCCGATGGACATGGGGCCTTGGGCGTCGATCCGGCTGAGCAGCAGATAGGCCGAACGTTCCAGGCACTCGGCGTCCCGTTCGCGGCGAGCCATGACCTGGTGCCGCGAGAGCAGCATCAGCTCCCGCTCCAGTCTCTCCAGCACCATGCCTCCCGCTCCTTCCCGGCACATTCCGGAGCCTTCCCGAACGCTTCCCGGAGTCTTCCCGAAGCCGTCTCGCATCCCGGGACGGTGCGGGTTTCCCACTCCGCCAAGCAATGTGCATGATACACATCATGGTGTACGGTGTGCACCGTGCACACGATATGCATCATGCACATCGTGCGTATCCTCTCCCTGTCGGCCCCAGGCCGTACCCCGCGGCCCCGGGCCTGAATCGAGCCCGAGCCTGATCCTCTAGGCGGTAGGCGTGTCATCCCCCCATTCCCCGGCCACCCACGCGCGGTCGCGCACCGGAGGCCCGATCGTCGCGGTCCTCGCGTTCGCGGGCATCGTCGTCGCCGTGATGCAGACCCTCGTGGTGCCGCTCGTCGTCGAGCTGCCACGGCTGCTGGACACCACGACCTCCAACGCGTCCTGGGTGATCACCGCAACCCTGCTCGCCGGAGCGGTCGCCACCCCCGTCATGGGGCGGCTCGGCGACATGTTCGGGAAGCGGCGGATCCTGGCACTCAGCCTTGCGCTGCTCATAGCCGGCTCGCTGATCTGCGCGTTCACCTCGGATCTGGTGCCCATGGTGATCGGCCGCAGCCTGCAGGGCGGGGCGATGGGAGTGATCCCGCTCGGCATCAGCATCATGCGCGACGAGGTGCCCGCCGAACGGATGGGCTCGGCCATGGCGCTGATGAGCTCCTCGCTGGGCGTCGGCAGCGCGCTGGGCATGCCGGCCGCGGCCTTCGTGGCCGAGCACGCCGACTGGCACGTGCTGTTCATGGGGTCGGCCGGGCTGGCCGCGGTCGCGCTGCTGCTCGTCGTGCTGTTCGTACCGGAGTCGCCACTCCGCGCACCGGGGCGCTTCGACGTGATCGGGGCGGTCGGGCTCTCCGCGGGTCTGGTCTGTCTGCTGCTCGGGATCTCCAAGGGCAGTGACTGGGGCTGGGGGAGCGGCACCACGCTCGGAATGTTCGCCGCCTCGGTGGTGATCCTTCTCGCCTGGGGCGCCGTCGAGCTGCGCATGAAGCAGCCGCTGGTCGACCTGCGGACCACCGCCCGCCGCCAGGTGCTGCTGACCAACCTGGCCGCGATCGCCGTCGGCTTCGCGATGTACGCGATGTCGCTGGTGCTCCCACAGCTCCTTCAGCTGCCCAAGGCCACCGGGTACGGGCTCGGGCAGTCCATGGTGGTCGCGGGGCTGTGCGTGGTGCCCGGCGGCGTGGTGATGATCCTCCTCAGCCCGGTCTCCGCCAAGATCTCGGCGGCTCGCGGCCCCAAGGTCTCCCTGATGCTCGGCAGCGTCGTCATCGCCATCGGCTATGCGTCGGCGCTCGGCTTGGTGCACGCGGTCTGGCAGACACTGATCGTCTCCGCCATCATCGGCGGCGGCATAGCCCTGGCCTACGCGGCCATGCCCGCCCTGATCATGGGCGCGGTACCGCCCTCGGAGACGGCCGCGGCCAACGGCCTCAACACCCTCATGCGGTCCATCGGCACCTCAACCGCCAGCGCGGTCCTCGGTGTTGTGCTCTCCCATATGACCCAGCCGCTGGGCGGGGTGCCGCTGCCGTCCATGGACGGATTCCGCACCTCGTTCATCATCGCGTGCGCGGCATGCGTGGTGGCGCTGGTGATCGCCGCGTTCCTGCCCGGGCGCGGGATGCGTTCGTCGAGTCCGTCAACTCAGGCTGTGAAACTGCCCGTTGAGGACCTGGTGACGGAGTCGGAGCCCGAGGTGCCGGCCGCGGCCGCCCCCGTCGATGTCGTCCCGGTCGGGGCCCTCCCGTCCGGTGCCGGGTTCCACGGCCTGGTGCGGGACGCAGACGGCGCGGTCCTGGGCGGTGTCGCCCTCACCCTCATCTCGCCGGACGGGCGACAGGTGGGCCGCGCGGTCTCCCATTCCGACGGCCGGTACGCGCTGGACGCCCCGGCCTCCGGCCCGTACGTCCTGATCGCGGCCGCCGACGGTCATCAGCCCCAGGCCGCCACGGTGACGGCGGCGGCCACCCCGGTCGAGTACGGCGTCCGGCTTCCCCGTCCCACGGAAGCGGCGGGCGTGCAGGTGCGGGGCACCGTACGCGCCGGGGACGGCGGCCGTCCGCTGCCCGATGCCCGGCTGACGCTGGTGGACGCCGCCGGGAACGTGGTGCGCTCCACCCTCACGGACGGCGACGGCACCTACACCTTCACCGACCTGGCCGCGGGCGAGTACTCGCTCATCGCCAGCGGCTATCCGCCCGTCGCCTCCGCGCTGGGCGTCGAGAGCCACGGCAAGGACGGCTTCGACATGGAGCTGGCGCACCCCCCGGCGCAGTAGGCGACGGCGTCCGCCACGACCGTCATCCACCACTCACCACTCGTCACTCACACCCCCCCGCACACCTACCGTCCGGTAACCACAAGGAGAACCGTCATGACCGTCACCACATCTTCCGCCTCCCGCGCGGCCGAGATCCTGTCCAGGCCCGTCGCGCTGAACGGCCTGACCGTCCCCAACCGCATCGCGATGGCGCCGATGACGCGGATGTTCTCCCCGGGCGGCGTCCCCGGTGAGGACGTGCGGTCGTACTACGCCCGTCGTGCCGCCGCGGGCGTGGGCCTGATCGTCACCGAGGGGACCTACGTCGGCCACGCGTCGGCGGGGCAGAGCGACCGCGTGCCGCGGTTCCACGGTGAGGAGCAGCTGGCGGGGTGGGCGAAGGTCGCCGAGGACGTGCACGCGGCGGGCGGCACGATCGTGCCCCAGCTGTGGCACATCGGCATGGTGCGCAAGCAGGGCGAGCCGCCCTTCGCCGACGCTCCCGCCGTCGGCCCCTCCGGCATCCGCGTCGACGGCACCGAGGGCACCGGCAAGGCGATGACCCGGGGCGATCTGGGCGACGTCATCGGCGCGTTCGCCGAGGCCGCCGCGGCCGCCGAGCGCATCGGCTTCGACGGCGTCGAGCTGCACGGCGCCCACGGCTACCTCCTCGACCAGTTCCTGTGGGCCGGGACGAACCGCCGTACCGACGCCTACGGCGGCGACGCCGTGGCCCGGACGAAGTTCGCGGCCGAGATAGTGGCCGCGGTCCGCGCGACCGTCTCGCCCGACTTCCCGGTGATCTTCCGCTACTCGCAGTGGAAGCAGGAGGCCTACGACGCCAGGCTCGCCGAAACCCCGGAGGAGCTGGACGCGATCCTGGCCCCGCTCGCCGCGGCCGGCGTCGATGCCTTCCACGCCTCCACCCGCCGCTACTGGCTCCCGGAGTTCGAGGGCTCGGACCTGAACCTGGCGGGCTGGACCAAGAAGCTCACCGGCCGGCCCACCATCACCGTCGGCTCGGTCGGCCTCGACGGCGACTTCATCCGCGCGTTCGCGGGCGAGGGCGCCGAGGTCGGCAGCATCGACAACCTCCTCGACCGCCTGGAGCGCGACGAGTTCGACATGGTCGCCGTCGGCCGCGCCCTGCTCCAGGACCCGCAGTGGGCGGCGAAGATCCTGGGGGACCGGTACGACGAGCTGAAGCCGTACGACGCGGCGGCGCTGAAGACCCTGAGCTAGGCGTACGCGTTCGCCCGTCGACGGGTCGTCCGTCGACCACGCGTCCGTCGATGGCGGACGTAGCGGCCTCGTATGACGGAGGGCACCGGTTCCTACCGGTGCCCTCCTGCCGTTCCGGGTCAGGCCGTCGCCGCGGGCTCCGACCACGCCGATCGCGGGCCCGCTGGGAAGCTCGCGTCGCCGCACGACGGCATCCCACAGACGGAGACGGTCTGGCATATGCGCACCTCCTGGGCGCACCCTTGCGTAGATGCCAGCTGAAATGGCCGGGCAGACTCGAATGTGAGGAGTCAGGGAATGGCGGTCGTCGTCGTGCAGGACCCTTCTGCGGAGACTCCGCCCCTCGTACGCGAGGTGCTCGCCTCGGCGGGACTGGCGACTCGAACGGTCCGGCTCCCGGACGGCGAGGAGGCGCCCGCCGACCTCAGCGGGGTCGATGGCCTGATCATCCTGGGCAGCCCTTGCTCCGCCCCACCGGACGGTGCCCTACCTGCAGCCACCCCCGACCCGGCTCTCGTACGGGACGCCCTCGCCGCCGAAGTGCCCGTGCTGGCCCTGGGCGACGGCACGCGATTGCTGGCGGAATGCGCGGGCGCAGCCGCGAACTCCGGCGCCGCCCGGCCGTCTCTCCGTACGCAGAGGGCCGCCGACCCCCTCGAACTGCCCGCCGTCGCGGACGGGCCGACCTCCTGCGACGGGCATCCGGAGCAGGCGTTCCGTATCGGCGCCAGCGCATGGGGCGTACGGTTCCTGCCGCAGGAGGGCACCGAGGCAGGGGAGTCGCCGAGCGGGCCTGCCCTCGGCCCCTTGGAAGAGGAACTCCTGGGCCGGTTCGCGGCGCTCGTCGCCGCCCGCGCCGAGCACACCGCCACCCGGGCCTTCTTCACCCGCCGGGCCGACGCCTGGGAGGAGCGGTTCGCCTACCAGACCCCGGTCTACGAGGCCGCGGTCGCACGCATGCGGCTGACGCCCGGCGGGCTGGCGGTGGATCTCGGCTGCGGCACCGGACGGGTGATGCCCGCGCTCCGGACGCAAGTCGGTCCCGCGGGCCAGGTACTCGGCTGCGACATCACCCCGGCCATGCTGACGGCCGCCGCCCGGCACGGCCGCACCCGCCACGGCCATCTGCTGGCCGCCGACTGCACCCGGCTCCCCCTGCCCCGCGCATCCGTGCACGGCATCTTCTCGGCGGGCCTCCTCGACCACCTCGCCGACCCGTACGCCGCCCTCCGGGAATGGGCCCGCGTCACCGCCCCCAACGGCGTCCTCCTGCTCTTCCACCCCTCCGGCCGCGCCGAACGCGCCGCCCGCCACGGCCGCCCCCTCAACCCCGATGACCTCCTCGCCGAGAACAATCTGTGCCCCGCCCTGGAAACCACGGGCTGGCACCTGGACGAGTACGAGGACGCTTCCGGCCACTTCCTGGCCCGCGCCGTTCCACGCGGCTGACGATCCGCGGACCGGACCCGGACCCGGTACCGCATCTGCCACAGCGCCATCCCGGACCCGGACCTGTTGGGGCGCCATCCCGGACCCGTCACCGAAACGGAGCCGCCCCGGGACTGCATCCAACAGCCGACGTGGTGCGGTGCGGGCGGCTCCGCCCCGGAGCCGAAGAAGCCCAGCCCCGACACGGACCGCACCGTAAAGCCGAACTCCAGCGTGGCCAGGGCGATCACGAGGAAGCGGCCCGTGCCGCGGACCACGCGCGCAACCACGGGGACGGTTCGGCGCGCCGACCGAGGCCGTGCGCGCCGCAGACGGTGGCACCGAAGGGTGACCGCGTCGTTTTTGGGGCTTTGAGTCTTCTTACGCGGGGATGCTCTGCGTGTTCTCGTAGCGGTGCGGTCCGCGGTGCGCGACCATACGGACGCCGACCCAGGCTCGTTGATCGGCGTCGTGCATGAGGGAAGGTTCTCGCCGGCCGCTGGCCCGCGTTGACTGCCGCGGGTCTGGTCAGGCGTTTCCAGCCGGCGGGCGCCAAGGCGCGCTACGAGCGCGGGTCGCGGTGCTCGACACCAGCAAGGCAAACCAACGTCAACAGCAAGCAGCCAGCAGACGGAAACACCGAGACAGGAAGAAGGACGGACGTGTCCGGCAGCGAAAGCGAGAACCCAGCAATCTCCTCCCCGGCCCCCACGCCGACTCAGCCCAGGACGAACCGGGACTGGTGGCCGAATCAGCTGGACCTTCAGATTCTTCACCAGCACTCGTCCCGGTCCAATCCGATGGACGAGGACTTCACCTACGCGGAAGAGTTCGCGACCCTCGACGTCGACGCGCTGAAGCGGGACGTCTTCGAGGTGATGACGACGTCGCAGGACTGGTGGCCTGCCGACTACGGTCACTACGGGCCGCTCTTCATCCGGATGAGCTGGCATGCCGCGGGAACGTACCGCATCGCCGACGGCCGGGGCGGCGGTGGCGCCGGCGCTCAGCGCTTCGCCCCCCTCAACAGCTGGCCGGACAACGCGAGCCTCGACAAGGCGCGCCGGCTGCTCTGGCCGGTCAAGCAGAAGTACGGCCGGAAGATCTCCTGGGCCGACCTTCTGGTCTTCGCCGGCAACTGCGCCATGGAGTCGATGGGGTTCAAGACGTTCGGGTTCGGCTTCGGACGAGAGGACATCTGGGAACCCGAGGAAATCTTCTGGGGGCCCGAGGACACCTGGCTCGGCGACGAGCGCTACACCGGCGACCGGGAACTGACCGGGCCTTTCGGCGCCGTACAGATGGGACTCATCTACGTCAATCCGGAGGGGCCCAACGGCAACCCGGACCCGATGGCCGCCGCCAGGGACATCCGCGAGACGTTCGGGCGTATGGCGATGAACGACGAGGAGACGGTTGCGCTCATCGTCGGCGGCCACACGTTCGGCAAGTGTCATGGTGCGGTCGACCCCGCGTACATCGGCCCGGAGCCCGAGGCCGGCCCCATCGAGCAGCAAGGCCTCGGCTGGCGGAACACGTGCGGCAGCGGCAAGGGCGGCGACGCGCTCACCAGTGGGCTGGAGGGCGCATGGACCGCCGAGCCGACGAAGTGGGATCACGGCTACCTCGACAACCTCTACCGGTACGACTGGGAACTGACCACAAGCCCCGCCGGCGCGAAGCAGTGGACCCCCAAGGACGCGTCGGCCAAGGGCACGGTGCCCGATGCGCATGACCCGTCGAAGAGCCACGCTCCCATGATGCTGACGACGGACCTCGCGCTGAAGATGGATCCGATCTACGCGCCGATCACGAAGAGCTTCCACGAGAACCCGGACAAGCTCGCGGTGGCGTTCGCCAAGGCGTGGTACAAGCTGCTGCACCGCGACATGGGACCCGTCTCGCGTTACCTCGGCCCGTGGATTGCCGAGCCGCAGCTGTGGCAGGACCCCGTCCCCGCTGTCGATCACGAGCTGATCGGGGACGCGGACATCGCCGCCCTCAAGGGCAGGATCCTCTCCTCGGGGCCGTCCGTCTCCCAGCTGGTCACCACCGCTTGGGCGTCGGCGGCGAGCTTCCGCGGCACCGACAAGCGCGGCGGGGCCAACGGTGCGCGGATCCGGCTCGCGCCGCAGAAGGACTGGGAGATCAACGACCTGCCCGAGGTGGCCGAGGCGCTGGGCGCCCTCGAGCGGATCCAGCAGGACTTCAACGGCTCGGCGACCGGCGGAAAGAAGGTTTCGCTCGCCGACCTGATCGTCTTGGGCGGGTGCGCGGCCGTCGAACAAGCCGCGAAGAATGCCGGGCACGCCCTCACCGTCCCGTTCGCACCGGGGCGCACGGACGCCACGCAGGAGCAGACCGACGTGGAGTCGTTCGCCGTGCTCGAACCCAGGGCGGACGGCTTCCGCAACTACCTCCGGGCGGGCGAGAAGCTGTCGCCGGAGACTCTCCTGCTGGACCGCGCCAACCTGTTGACGCTGACCGGCCCGGAGATGACGGTCCTGATCGGCGGCATGCGGGCCCTGAACACCGGTTTCCAGGGCTCCCCGCACGGCGTCTTCACGCACCGGCCGGAGGCCTTGACCAACGACTTCTTCATCAACCTGCTCGACATGGGCACGGAGTGGAAGGCGTCGACCTCGGCCGAAAACGTCTTCGAAGGCCGGGATCGTGCCACGGGTGAGGCCAAGTGGACGGCCACCGCCGTCGACCTCATCTTCGGTTCGCACTCCCAGCTCCGCGCCGTCTCGGAGGTCTACGCGTCCGAGGACGCGGAAGAGAAGTTCGTGCGTGACTTCGTGGCAGCGTGGGACAAGGTGATGAACCTCGACCGGTTCGACCTCGCCTGATCCCGATGTCCCGGTCGGCCGATGTGTGGCCGACCGGGACATGTCCGGGATCGGGTCAGGGCGGTGACGAACGGTGAGCTCGCACGTCCATGGCCGCTGCGCGCATCACCCGGTGGGCTGTCCTTGGACGGGCGCGGGGCGCAGTCCCGCGGGCGCGCCGTGAGCCGGGCTCAGGTGGTGTGCGCGGGGCCCGGGTCGGGGAGGGGGCCGGCCGGCCAGGCGGCGTCGGGGAAGAGGGCGTCGTCGGAGTCGGTGTCGGGCATGAGGGTGGCGAGCAGGTGCTGGGCGGTCTTCGCGTTGTCGAGGGCGCGGGCCAGCATGACGCCTTCATAGGCGTCGAGGGCCTCGTCGACGGTGGGGTGGCCGATGACGGCCTGGGCGAGTTCGGCGCCGTCGAGCAGGGCGAGATTGGCGCCGACGCCGACGGGCGGCATCAGGTGGGCGGCGTCGCCGAGGAGCGTGATGCCGGGCACGCGCCGCCACGTGTGGGGAACGGGGAGGACGAACATGGGCCGGTTGATGAAACCTCCCTCGGTGTCGCGCAGGATGTCCAGCAAGCTCTCGTCCCAGCCCTCGTACTGGGCGAGGAGGCGGGCGCGTACGGCCTCGGTGTCGGCGAGGTCGAGGCCGGCGTGCCAGTCCCGGGGGCCGCGGAAGGTGAGGTAGGCGCGCACGTGTCCGTTGCTGTTGCGCTGCATCACCAGGCTGCGGCGGCCCGCCTTGGCCGACATGGTGCCGGCGCCGACCAGCTGGGCGATGCCGGGGTGACGGTGGTCGACGTCATCGAAGTGGGCTTCCACCATCGTGACGCCGGCGTACGAGGGTTGGGCGTCGGAGAGCGCGGGGCGTACCCGGGACCAGGCGCCGTCGGCGCCGATGACCAGGTCGAAGTCCTCGGCGGTGCGGTCGTGGTGCTGCAGGCGGGCGGTGCCGTGGGGCAGCGGGATGACGGACTGTACGGAGTGGCTCCAGCGGACCGTGCCGGGGGCGAGGGAATCCAGCAGGAGGGCGCGCAACAGGCCGCGGTCGATCTCGGGCCTGCTCAGATCGTCCTCGGCGGCCTGATCGTGGCGTATCAGGGTCGCGTGACGGTCATACAGGCGCCACTCCTGGCCGTCGGGCCGGGACAGGGCGAGGAACTCGTCGAAGAGCCCGGCCGCGCGCAGGGCGACCTGGCCGGTTTCGTGGTGGATGTCGAGGGTGCCGCCCTGTGAGCGGGAGTCGGGGTCGGACTCACGCTCGAAGACGGTGACCGGCACGCCGTGCCGCTGCAGGACGCGCGCGCAGACGAGGCCGCCGAGGCCGGCACCGACGATCGCGATGCGTGGGGTGGTGGACATCAGGGTCATGCTCCGTTCCAAGGATGACGAGATGCGGGTGCCTTGTGGTGCTTTGTTTCCGGGGGAGGGGTGGGGGGCTGACGCGGTGCCGACGCACCGGAACGCGATGCCCCACGCCGGTCGGATCCAGGGGTGGAACGCGGTCGCGCCGTGCGCCGACCGGGCTGACTCCTCCACGAAAACACAGCAGCTCCAAAAGTGCAATTGATTCGACTTTCTAGTCGATCGCCTTTGCGAGCGAATCGCCTCACGGGGGTAAGGTGGGGCCATGGCCGATACGACGACAGGGCGCCGCGAGCGCAAGAAGGCCCAGACCAGGAAGGCTCTGGCGGATGCCGCGGTGCGGCTGTTCACCGAGCGCGGCTTCGACAGCGTCGGTGTGCGCGAGGTGGCGGAGGCGGCCGATGTCTCGCTGAGCACGCTCTTCAAGCACTTCCCCAGCAAGGAAGCCCTCGTCTTCGATCTGGACGCGGACGTGGAGAGCGCCCTGGTCGCCGCCGTTCGCGACCGAGCCCCCGGGCAGTCCGCGCTGCACGCCCTGCGCGACCACCTCGTGGGCACCCGTACCGCCGTGCGGACCGACGACCCCACTTTCGTCCTCGTGGAATCCACTCCCGCGCTACGGGATTTCGCCCGGCGCATGTGGTCGCGCCACGAGAAGGCGCTGGCCGCCACCCTCGCCGATGCCACCGGGCTGGCCCCGGACGACCTGGCCGTCACCGGCCTGGCGCGCTTCGCCATGGAAGCGCCCGGCATCGCCCGCGCGAGCGCTGACCCGGCCCGCACCCTGCGCGAACTGTTCGCCCTGCTGGAACACGGCTGGGCCACCACCCCTCTGGCGCGTCAGGGAGGCCACACCGGTCAGGACGGGTGACCGCGGCGGGATGCCGCATCGCGTACGCGAAGCCTCCCGCCCCGGCGTTCGGCACGCGAAGAGACCTGGCCGTCGATCGGCTTCCGGACTTCACAAGACGAACGGAAGGGGACTGCCGGGCTGTGCTCCGCCGGCCCGGAACTGCCCTTCGGGCGCTAGGCCGATGCTGCCCCGCATCTCAACTGGCAACATCCACAACACATTTGACGGTGCGCTTTGTTGATACACAACAAATTCGCCTGCACTACATGGGCGCGAACCGCACAAACGTTGCGGTCCCTCAGCGCGGCAACATGGGGATTCACGAGATGGACGGAAAGGCGTCGGGCTCCCGGCCCGTGCCACCGCAGCCTGCCCACCTCGTAAAGAGGGGAGCCCGTCAGGTCCGACCAGGTTCCTAGGCCACGTCGGAAGGGCTCCCCTCGCTGCCCCGCGCCATCAGAGCCGATGACTGGAGCCGTCATGCAGGATAAGGGCAACCTCACCACCACCGGAACCACCGGGCCGAAAATGGTCAAGACCACCCGGCGGAAGCGCATGGCCCGGTGGGTCAAACGACGTCGCAACGTCGCCGCGACCAGCCTCCTCCGCGGCATCGCCTACGGAATCGGAGCCGGCGGAATCGGCCTCATCGTCTGGTGGATCGAGAACCACTAGAAGCACGGGCCGATGAAGACCCCAGCACCCGCGAGGTGTTGGGGTCGCTTCATGCGGTGACGAAGGGCAAGCGTCAGTATCCTGACGGATACGCGATCTTTATGGACGCCGACGGCAAGATTCAGCCCGCCCACGGGAGCGGGAACCCGTGCTGCAGTCGTCCACCACGAGCAGCACGTGAACTGACCGACGAGGGTGAGCGCCCGGCCGGCTGCCGGGCACCCACCTCATCCGTGCAGTTCGCTCGGCTGTCTGCTGCGCATCACAGGGCCGCGTACCGTTCTGGCGGCGGGTCGGTGTGCGTCCGACGTGCATGCGGCGTTTCTGGTTGCCCCGCCCAATACCGGCCGGGGCTTTTGGATCGGGGCACCACATTTCGCGGGAGCGCGCGGATGAGAATCACGGGTGATCCGTACCGACCGACCTGAAAGGCCGCATGCCATGGGTGGTTTCGCTGATCCGTCGACAGGTGGTGCCGGAGCACCTTCCGGCCCCGCCTCCTGCTGTCGGGTGAGGTGACCAGGGGTGGGACGCCGTCGTCCGGTGCTCGGGATTCTGGGGGGCATGGGGCCGTTGGCCACGGCCGACTTCTACCGCAGGCTCGTCGAGCGCACTCCGGCGGATACCGACCAAGGGCATCTGCCCGTGTTGATGTGGGCCGATCCGGGCGTCCCGGACCGGACGGCGGCGTTGCTCGGCAATGGGCCTTCTCCGGTGCCGGCGTTGGTCGAGGGGGCGCGGTGGCTGCAGCGGGCGGGGGCCAGTTGCCTCGCCGTCCCGTGCAATACGGCGCATGCGTATGTGGAGCAGTTGTCCCGGGCCACGGGGGTCGAGGTTCTGGACATGATCGAGGCGGCGCTCCGGGCTGCGGTGGAGCGGGCGGCGGGCGCGGAGCGGGTGGGGGTTCTCTCGACGCGGGGGACGCGGCTGGCGGGACTGTATGAGCGGGCCGGTGACCGGATCGGGGTCGAGGTGATCCAGGTGTCCGAGCGCGTGCAGCGGGAGTACGTGGACGGCGCGATCCGGGCGGTCAAGGGCGGGGCGGGCGGGGAGCCCGCCGAGGAGTGGATCGCCTCGGCCGCCGAGGCGCTCAAGGATCGGGGGGCGCAGGTGATCATCGCCGCCTGTACGGAGATTCCGCTGGTCAGCAGGGCGGCGGCGCGGGTGCTGCCGCTTGTGGACTCCACCGAGGCGCTGGTGGATGCGGCGCTGTCCCGGTTGTGGGGGCCGGACCCGGAAGACTTCGTTCCGGGGAACGGAGGAGGTCGCCTATCCTCGTCCACACGTACGAACCTCGCAGGGCTTCGAGAGTCCTAACCTGCGGAGATGATCAGGCACATGTCGGCCCACCCCGCCAGAAGCTTGAGCCGGGTGCTCGAGGACTTCGGCCCCACACTCCTGGACCTGGTCCACGGTGACCCCGAGGCCGCCGGCGAGATAGGCGGCGTCGGCATCCACGATCCGCACGACGAGCAGCACTACCCGCCGCACGCCGTCGTGCTCGGCGTCGGTGTCCACGGAGCCGGCGAGATCGCCCGGCTGCTGCGGCATCTCGCCGCCCACGGCGCCGCCGCCCTCGTCGTCCGCGGTCCCGTCGGCGACGGCGATGCGCTCGAAGGCGAACTCGAAGACGGACTCGAAGCGGTCGTGGCCGAGACCGGGGTGGCCCTGCTCGCCCTGACGCGGGGAGCCTCCTGGGCCCAGCTGGCGGCGATGTTGCGCACCCTGCTCGCCGAGGGGGACATCGGCGAGGCGGGTGGGCAGACCCTGGGCGGGGTGCCGTCCGGAGACCTGTTCGCGCTGGCCAACGCGATCGCCACGCTGATGGACGCCCCGATCACCATTGAGGACCGCCGCTCCCGGATCCTGGCCTTCTCCGGCCGGCAGGACGAAGCGGACGCGCCGCGGGTGGCGAGCATCCTGGCCCGGCAGGTGCCCGAGCGCTATGTGCGCATCCACGAGGAGCACGGGGTCTTCCGCGAGCTGTACCGCAGCGACGGCCCCGTGCACATCCCGCCGCCCACCGTCGACGGCGAGGTCGCGCTGCCACGGGTGGCGATCGCGGTGCGTGCCGGTGACGAGATCCTGGGTTCGGTGTGGGCGACGCTGCGCAAGCCGCTCACCCCGGAGCGGGAGCGGGCGTTCCAGGAGGCGGCGAAGCTCGTCGCGCTGCACATGCTGCGATTCCGGGCGGGCACCGACGCCGAGCACCGGCTGCGCGCCGACCTCGTCACGACCGCCCTGGAAGGCGGGGCGGGGGCGGTCGAGGCGCTCGGCCGGCTGGGGCTGGTGAACGAACCCACCCTGGTCGTGGCGATGGGGCTGCAGGCCGATCGGGGCGAGGACTATGCCCACCTCACCGCGGAGCGCCAGCGCCTCGCCAGCGCGCTGGCCGTGCATCTGACGGCGGTCCAGCCGCGGTCCGCGGTGGCGCTGCTCGGCGACGTGGCCTACGCCCTCTTTCCGGTGCCAGGTGATTCCGCCCACGCCCGGGAGCGCGCCCTGCACGTCGCGTCGAACTTTCTCCAGCGCACCGGAGACCGGGCGGGCCTCGTCATCGGGATCGGCTCCGTCGCCGAGGAGCCCTCCGCCCTCGCCCGTTCCCGGGCCAACGCGGACCGTGCGCTGCGCGTGCTGTTCAGCGGCCGGACGGCGCAGCGCGTCGCCTCGATCGCCGATGTGTATGTCGACGCCCTCGTGATCGAAATGCGGGACCTCGCCGTCGCCAACCGCGACGAGCTCTCCGGCCCCCTCGCCCGGCTGGTGGCCTACGACGCCAAGCACAACGCCCACCTCGTCGAGACGCTGCGGGCGTGGCTGGACGCCTTCGGAGACGTCATCACCGCTTCCGCGAGCGTGTTCGTCCATCCCAACACCTTCCGCTACCGAATTCGCCGGGTGGCCGAGGTGGGGGAGTTCGACCTACAGGATCCGTCCGCACGGTTCGCCGCGATGCTTCAGCTGCGGCTGATGGGCATGTACGACGGCGGCGGGCGGCGCTCCGGAGGCACCGGCCCCACCGCCGCGTCGACCGGCTGACGGTCCGCGGTACCGGCGGTCGGAACCGCGTATGGGCGGTCGGATCCGTGGTCCGCGGTCAACGGCGCGCGCCCGGAGGTCAGAGGCGTACACCCGGCGGAAGGGCCAGATCCGCATGGGTGTCGTGGAAGGCGTTGGCGTACTCGATGGTGCGCACCCAGTCGTAGAACAGCTCCTTCGTGGACAGCCTCTCGATGCCCCGGTCGGCGAGGCGCCGCAGACCGCGTTCGTGGGCCTGGCCCGGCGAGTAGGTGGCGTCGTCCACGACCGCGACGCGTTTGCCGGCGTGGTGCAGCTGGATCGCCGAGTGGGCGACGCAGATGTCGGTCTCGATCCCGACCAGCACCATCGTCGTGCGGCCGGTGGCCTCGATCGCCGCGGCGATATCCGGGTTGTCCCATACGGCGAAGGCGTTCTTCGGCAGGGTCACGGCCTTGGCCGGCAGGGCGTCGACGATCCTCGGCTCGGTGTGGCCGTTGTCCCGAGGGTCCTCCTCGGTCACCACGACCGGAATTCCCAGCCGGTCAGCCACCGCCGTGATCCAGGAAATCCGGTGCACCATGTCGTGGAACCGCTGCCGGTCCACGTCGAGCCGCTGCGGCGGGTAGAAGTGGGTCTGGGCATCGATGATCACCAGTGCGCAGTCGTCACGGTCGATCAGCGGCATCTTCGTCTCCTTGTGGTCCGGGGTGGACGCCACCCTAGAAACGCGGCCGCCCCCCGGAGTCGTCCGCCGGACCAAGCCCTGACCAGGTTGTTCGTACGCGGAGACCAACAGCCGCGGGCCCGCCGCGCCTACGCTTCCGGCCTGTTCATCGATTCCCCGGAGGACGCGCGTGAAGGTCGACATCGAGCACTGGGCGAGCCGCCTCGCGGCGCTGGCCGCCGATTCCGAGGTGCCCGGCGCGAGCCTGGCGTTCCGGTACGACGGCGAGGTCCACGAGTGCGTCGCGGGTGTCCTCAACACCGCGACCCGTGCCCCCGTGCGCGCCGATTCGCTGTTCCAGATCGGCTCGGTCACCAAGGTGTGGACCGCGACGCAGATCATGCTGCTGGCCGAGTGGGGACGCGTCGCGCTGGACACCCCCGTTGCTGAGGTGCTGCCCGAATTCCGGGTCGGGGACGCCCAAGCCACGACCGCCATCACGCTGCGCCATCTGCTCACCCACACCTCGGGCATCGACGGCGACCTGTTCCTGGACACCGGCCGCGGCGACGGCTGCCTGCGGCGGTACGTCGAGGCGTGCACGGATCTTGAGCAGACCTTCCCGGTCGGCGACTCCCACTCCTACTGCAACTCCGGCTTCATCATCGCCGGCCGGGTGATCGAGCGGCTCACCGGAAAGGTCTGGGACCAAGCCCTGCGCGACCAGATCTGCGAGCCGCTGGGACTGTCCCGCACCTGGACCCTGCCGGAGGACGTGCTGCGGTTCGGCGCCGCCATGGGCCACGGGGAAGCGGGCACACCGTCGCCCGCATGGGGACTGCCGCGGTCCGTCGGTCCCGCGGGGCTGATCTGCGCCACCGCCGCCGACGTCGTCGCCTTCGGGCGCGCCCATCTCACCCCGGGGGCCCTGCTCGCCGATCCTGCGGTCATGCGAGAGCCCCAGGTCGACCTGTCCAACCCCCATGCCGGCGGGCGGCAGTGGGGCATCGGCTGGAGCCTGGACGAGTGGGACGGTCGCCAGGTGATCTCGCACAGCGGCGACACCATCGGCCAGCATGCGGTCCTCTGGGCCCTGCCCGAGCTGGGCACCGTCATCGCGTTGCTGATCAACGGCGGGCGCAGTGCGGAGTTCCAGCACCGTCTCGTACGCGAACTCCTCCAGGAATTGCATCAGTTGACCGTGCCCGCCCCCATCGCGCCGCCCGACCGCCCGGTGGAAGTGGACGTCGAACCGTTCACCGGCGTGTACGAGCGCGCCGGCAGCAGGATCCATGTGACCGCCCACGACGGGCGGCTGCGCCTGCGCACCGAGCCCACCGGCATCCTCGTCGGCCTCGCGCGGCCCCGGGTCCTGGAGCTGACCGCCGTCGACGCCGCGACCTTCGTCGGCCGGGACGAAGACGACTCGATGTGGGATGCGGTGGTCTTCGAAAATCGGCCCGACGGCCCCTCCTACCTGCACTACAGCGGCCGCGCCACACCCAAGGTCCGCTGAACCGCGCCACGATCGGAGCACCCGCATGACAGCCCACCCGTCCTGCGCCGACGAGCCGACGGCCGACGAGGCGACCGCCGACGAGGCGACCGTCCACGAGACGACGGCCCACGAGGCGACCGCCGACCTCCGGCCGATGTTCGAGGACGCCGGGGTCGACGGCTTCGTCCACGCCCGGGACATCGACGGCGACCGGGAGGTCGGCTACCGCGCCGATTCCCCCGTCATCGTCGCCTCCCTCCGCAAGATCCCGATCGCGCTCGCCTACGCCCGCCGGGCGGCGGCCGGGGTACTGGACCGGGCGACCCGGCACACGATCACCGCAGCGAACCGCGAGGGCGGCGGCATCGGCACCGACAGCTGCCTGCACGACGTCACCATGAGCACCCGCGACCTCGCGTTCTTCATGCTCTCCATGAGCGACAACGCGGCCACCGACAAGCTCATGGAGCTCCTGGGCGTGGACCACGTCCGCGGTCTCGCCGCCGAACTCGGCTGCCCGCGCATGCCCGTTGGGCGCTATCGCGACCTGTGGAACCCGGTCTGGGAAGAGCTCGGCATCGACCCGTACGGGGATGTCGACGCCCAGCTCGACCGGGTGAGCGAGGAGCGGATCAGGGGCCTGGCCATGCTCGACCCCACCCGTTCCGCGTCCAGCACGCCCCGCGAGGTCACGTCCCTGCTCACCGCGATCTGGCGCGACCGGGCGGGTCCGGCCGAAGCCTGCGCCGAGGTGCGCGACCTCATGAGCCATCAGCTGTCCCAGCACCGCCTCATCGCCGGCTTCGACGACGACGTCCGGGTCGCGGCGAAGAACGGCGCGCTGTGGGGAGTCCTCAACGAAGCCGGCGTCGTGGAGTACCCCGACGGCGGACGCTACGCGGTCGCCGTCTTCCTGCGGACCCCGGCGCTGACCGGCCGGAACCCCGCGGCCGACGCCGTCATCGGCCGCGCTGCCAGGGCCGCCGTCGATCAGCTGCGCGCCACCACACCCCAGGAGAGAACATGCCCCTGACCACCCATCAAGACGGCGGCGACGACGTCCGCACGACACTCCGGTCCACCTTCGCCCAGGCCGGGGCCGACGGCTTCGTCCACGTCCGGGACATCGACTCCGGCGCGGAGTTCGGCCACGGCGCCGACTCCCGCGTCGTCCTGGCCTCCGTCTTCAAGATCCCCATCGCCCTGGAGTACGCCCGTCAGGCGGCCGCCGGGCAACTGGACCCGGCCCGGCGGCACACGGTGACGGCCGCGTACCGCGCCGGCGGCAGCGGCACCGACGGATGTCTGCACGACGTCGCGATGAGCGCCCGCGACCTGGCCTTCATGATGATGACGATCAGCGACAACGCCGCGACCGACCTGCTCCTGGACGTCGTCGGCCTCGACCGGGTCCGCGAAACACTGGACAGCCTGGGCTTCGAGGAATTCGGCGTGGCCTCCTGCGCCGCGCTGGACGACGACGTCCGCCGCGAACTGTCCCTGGCAGCGGACCGCTCCATCGACGACCAGCTGGCGGGCGTCCCACCCCAGGCGCTGCTGGCCCTGGGAGCCAACGACCCCGAGCGCAGCCCGTCCAGCACTCCCCGCGAGGTCACCGCGCTGCTGGCCGCCATCTGGCGGGACGAGGCCGGCCCGGCCCGGGCGTGCGCAGAGGTCCGGGACATCATGCGCCAACAGGTCTGGCAGCACCGGCTGGTGTCCGGGTTCCCGGACGGTGCCCGGATCGCCGGCAAGACCGGCACCGATGTCGCGGTCCGCAACGAGGCGGGTGTCGTGGAGTACCCCGACGGCAAGCGCTACGCCGTCGGCGTCTTCCTGCGCACCCACACCCCGGCCACCAGACAGCCCCTGGCGGACCGCGCGATCGGCCGGGCCGCCAGGGCCGCCGTCGACCAGCTGCGCTCCCGACAGTGAAACCCGTGCCCAGGCCCCGCCCACGGCCCACGCCCCGGCCCGCGACTGCGGTCCGGGGCGCTCGTGTTTCCGGACGGGCGGTGCGCCGGATGCGCGCCGGTCCCGGGGACGCAGCTTGGGGCCCGGATCCGAATCGCGCCCATCGACTTTGTGTCCCCGACCGAATCATTTTCGGCCAGGAGTAGCGAGTGTGGGGCAACCCTTCCGCCCCAAGGAGCACCCATGAAAACAGCCAAAGCGGTTGCCGCCTGTCTCGCGGCGTCGCTGCTGGCGGCCGGATGCGGCACCGGTCAGGCCGGGTCGGCCGGCGGCGACGCCTTCAGCTTCGCGATCAAGAGCGACCCCGGCCTGCTGGATCCCGCCAAGGTGCAGAACACCACCACCTATACGGCGCTGTCGCTGGCTTACGACACCCTGGTGAACATCGAACCCGGCGGCCGGATCGCCTCCGGACTCGCCGACACATGGCAGGTCCGGCCCTCTTCGGTCACCTTCCGGCTGCGGCACGGCGTCACCTGCTCCGACGGCAGCCCGGTGACCGCGCGCACGGTCGCCGACAACGTCACCCACCTCACCGATCCGGCCACCAAGTCGCCCGCCTACGGCGTCGTCGTCCCCGAAGGACTGACCGCGAAGGCCGACGACCGCGCCGGCACCGTGACCCTGTCGACGCCCAAGCCGTCCGCCTTCATCCTGCAGAGCACCCGCTATCTGTTCATCGTCTGCGGCGCCGGGCTGAAGGACCGTTCCCTGCTCAAGCGCGGCACGTCCGGTTCCGGCCCCTTCCGGCTGACGGCGGCCCGGCCGAACCAGAGCTACACCTTCACCCGGCGCCGCACCGGTGCCACCGCGGCCGGCCGCGCGATGCCCGGCTCGGTCGTCCTCAAGGTGGTCGGCAGCGAATCGACCGCGGCCAACCTGCTGCTCTCCCACCAGCTGAACGCCGCCCAGTTCGCCGGTCCCGACCGCGCCCGGGTGACCAACGTCCCCGGCCTGACGACCTCGGTCGAGCCCAACGGCACCCACGAGTTCTTCTTCCACCAGGGCAAGGGCCACCCCGGCCACGATCCCGCCGTCCGCAAGGCGCTGCTGAAGGCCGTCGACCTCAAGGACCTCGGCGCGATCGCCACCGGCGGCACCGGACGCCGCCCCACCGGCCTGGTGATGCAACCGCGCCCCTGCACCGGCGACACCGTCACCGGTCACCTGCCCGCCTTCCGCACCCGCGCGGCCGGGAGGGCCCTCGACGCGGCGGGATGGCACCGCTCCGGTGACGGCATCCGCCGCAAAGCCGGCAAGAAGCTCACCATCCGCATGATCTACGGAACCTCCGCCGGCGAGACCATGGCGGCCGCCGCCGAATACCTGGCCGAGGCGTGGAAGAAGGCCGGCGTCGACGTCCGGCTCCGGGCCCTGTCCGACGCCGCCTACGGCGAAGTGGAAGCGGTCACCCAGGACTGGGACGTCGACTGGGCGCCGCTCGGCGTCACCCTGCCCACGCAGCTGATCGGTTCACTGTCGGGCCGCTTCACCCCCGATGGCGGGAACTTCGCCCACCTCACCAACCGCACGTACGAGTCCCTGACGGCCGCCGCGACCAAGCTCCCGGGCACCTCGGGCTGCGCCACCTGGGCACGGTCGGAACACGCGCTGCTCGACAGCGCCGACATCGTCCCCGTCGTCGACAAGACCCTCGTCACCGCCGCCCACGACGCCACCTTCCGCATCACCGCCGGGCTGTTCGACCCGACGTCGATCCGGATGACGGGAGACAAGAAGTGACCACCAGGAGAGAAGCGCCCACCGGCGACTCCGCACGCCCGCGGCGCACCCGGCGGCTCACCCCGCTCTTCTTCGCGCGGCATCTGCTGCGGCTGGCCGTCTCGCTCGCCGTGCTCGTCGTCGCCTCGTTCGCGATGATCCACCTGATCCCCGGTGACCCCCTGCGACAGATGCTCGGACCGACCGCCCCCAAGCAGCTCGTCGCCCTTCGCCGCGCCGAACTCGGCCTGGACGACCCCCTGCCCACCCAGCTCGGCCACTATCTCCAGCACCTGCTCCACGGCGATCTGGGCACGTCCTTCTTCTCCTCCCAGCCGGTGAGCGACATCATCGCCCAGGGCCTGCCCAACACCCTCTCCCTCGCCGTACTGGCCACGCTCATCGCGCTGGCCGTGGCGATTCCGCTGGGCATGTGGGGCGCCGTCCGCACCCACAAGGGACGCCGACGCGGCACCGAAACCGCCTTCACCGCACTCACCGGCGCCGCCGTCGCCATCCCCGAATACCTCTACGGGCTGACGCTGCTGCTCGTCTTCGCGCTGGGCCTGGGACTGCTCCCGCCCGCCGGACTCACCGGCCCCGCCTCGTACGTCCTGCCCGTCACCGCCCTCGCGATCGCCCCCGCGGCGATGATCGCCCGCCTGGCGCGGGTGGAGACGCTGCGCGAACTCGACACCGACTACATGCGCCTGGCGCACGCCAAACGGCTGCCCCCCTGGCGGCTGTACGCGGTGCATCTGCTGCCCAACACCCTCACCGCGACCCTGACCATGGGCGGTCTGCTGCTCGGCGGGCTGATCACCGGCAGCGTGCTGGTCGAGAACGTCTTCGCCTGGCCGGGACTGGGCCAGCGGACCGTCGAGGCGATCACGCAGAAGGACTATCCCGTCGCCCAGGCCATGATCCTCCTCTACGGGGCGCTCGTCCTCGTCATCAACTTCCTCGTCGACCTCCTCCTCGGTGTCCTCGACCCCAAGTCCGCCCTGTCCGCCGCCCCCGCCCGCCAGGAGGACTGATGCGCCGCCTCATGAGAAACCCCGCCGGCCTGCTGGGCGCCGCACTCGTCGCCGTGCTCGTGCTGCTCGCCCTCATCGGCCCGCCGCTGTGGGGAGATGCCGCCGCCGCGATCCACCCCGGGCAGATCAACCAAGGGGCCTGGCTGCCGCACCCGTTCGGCACCGATGCCCTCGGCCGCGACCTGCTCGCCCGCACCCTGGTCGCCACCCGGCTGACGCTGGGCCTGGCGTTCCTGGCCACCCTGATCGGCACCCTCGGCGGCATCCTGCTGGGGGCACTGCCCGCACTCCTGCCGCGGCGGGCCGGACGGGTCGTCATCGCCGTGGTCGACATCCTCGTCGCCTTCCCGGCCCTGCTGCTGGCGATGTTCACCGCCGTCGTCACCGGACTCGGGGCCCGCGGCGCCGTCCTGGGCATCGGAGTCGCGCTCGCGCCGACCTTCGCCCGCCTCACCCACACCCTGACGGCATCCATAGCCGGAGCCGACTACCTCGCGGCCGCCCGCATGCTGGGCGTGCCCCGCCGCCGTATCCTCACCCGCCACATCCTGCCCAACATCGCCGAACCGCTCATCCTCAACACCGCCCAGGCGATGGGCTCCGCCCTCCTGGGCCTGTCCGCGATGTCCTTCCTCGGCATGGGCGTCCAGGCCCCGTCCTACGACTGGGGACGCCTGCTGAACGAGGCGTTCGGGCACGTCTACGTCACCCCGTCCGTCGTCGTCGCACCCGCTCTCGCGGTCGCCCTCGCCGGCCTGGGCTTCATGCTCCTCGGCGACACCTTCGCCAAGGCCGCGGCGAGCACCGGCGACCCCGCCGGCACACCCGTCGCCCCCTTGGTGCCGCCCGCCCAGGACGCCCCCGTGCCCGACGCCGTCCTCGAAGTGCGCGACCTCACCGTGGCCTTCCCCGGCGGCGTCACCCCGGTGCGCAAGCTGTCGCTGACCGTGCGGCCGGGCGAGATCGTCGGGCTGGTGGGGGAGTCGGGCAGCGGCAAGAGCATGACGGCCGCGGCGATCGGGCAGATCGTGCCCTACCCCGGCCTCACCGGCAGCGCACGGACCCGGCTGTGCGGCGTGGACCTCGACGGCCTGAACGACGCCGAGCGCCGCACCCTCCTCGGTTCGTCCCTGGCCATGGTCTTCCAGGACCCCACCTCCGCCCTCAACCCCGCCCTGCGCGTCGGCGGCCAGCTCACCGAGGTCGCCACCCTGCACGACGGCGCCACCCCGGCCCAGGCACGGGACCGGGCCGTGGAACGCCTGCGGCGCGTCCACATCAAGCGGCCCGAACACGTCGTCGGACAGCACCCGCACGAGCTGTCCGGCGGGATGCGCCAACGCGCCGTCATCGCAATGGGACTCATGGGCACACCCCGCCTGATCGTCGCGGACGAGCCGACCACCGCCCTCGACGTCACCGTCCAACGCGAGGTGCTGCGGGTCCTGCGCGAAGTCGTCGACGACACCCGCGCCGGCGCCCTGTTCATCTCCCACGACATCGCCGTCGTCAGCGAACTGTGCGACCGGGTCGCCGTGATGTACGCCGGCCGCATCGTGGAGGAACTCCCCGCCGACGCCCTGCGCCGGGCCCGCCACCCCTACACCAAGGCGCTGATCGGCTCGCTGCCCGACATGGACACCGACCGCTCACTGCCGCTCACCACCATCCCCGGCCGCCAGCCCTCGCCCGCCGACGTCGGCTCCGGCTGCCCGTTCGCCGACCGGTGCGCCTCGGTCGCCTCGCGGTGCTCGCTCCGTCCCCCGCTCACCGTCCGCGACGGCGGGCACTCGGTCGCCTGCTGGGAGGCATGATGCACATCAGCGAACTCACCGTGCGATTCGGCGGATTCACCGCCGTGAACGGCGTCAGCCTGGAGATACCGTCGGGCTCCGCCACCGGCCTCGTAGGCGAGTCGGGGTCCGGCAAGTCCACCCTCGCCCGCGCCGTGGCCGGACTGACGCCCTACCGCGGCACGGTCTCCGGTGCCGAACGCGGCCGGATCCAGATGGTGTTCCAGGACCCGTACTCCTCGCTCAACCCGCGGATGCGCATCGGCGACGCCATCGCCGAAGGGTCCCGCAAGCCACGCGCCCGGCACGGCGCCGAGGTGGCCCGCCTCCTCGAACTGGTCTCGCTCCCGGCCTCCTACGCGAGCAGACACCCCCGTGAACTCTCCGGCGGCCAGCGCCAACGCGTCGCCATCGCCCGCGCCCTGGCCGCCGGGCCGGACCTGCTCATCGCCGACGAGATCACCTCCGCCCTCGACGTGTCCGTCCAGGGCGCCGTCCTCAACCTCATCCGCGAACTGCGCGCCGAACTCGGCCTGACGATGCTGTTCATCTCCCACAACCTGGCCGTGGTCCGCTACGTCTGCGACGCTCTCGCCGTCATGCGCCACGGGCAGCTCGTGGAGTCCGGCCCCGTCGAGGACGTCCTCGACGCGCCCCGCCATGAATACACCCGCACGCTGCTGACCGCGGTCCCGAAACTGGCCCGCACCTGAGCCTGCCCCCACGCCCGGCGGCCGCCGGGCCGCACCGTCCACCCACGCGAAAGGCCCCGTCGTGCCCCACGACCTCCACCGCCGTGCCGTCGTCGCCGACGCACACAACGACCTCCTCATGGCCGTCGCCGCGCGCCCCCCGAAGCGCTGGGCGAGCTTCTTCCGCGAACGCTGGCTGCCCCAGCTGCGCCAGGGCGGCATCGACATCCAGGTGCTGCCGGTGTTCATCGACGACCAGTACCGCCCCGAGGGCGCTCTCCGGCAGACCCTGCGGATGATCGAGTGCGCCCATGTCCTCACCGAGGCCAACTCCGACCAGGTCGCCCTCTGCCTGACCGGATCCGATATCGACGCGACCCTCGCCGAAGGCCGCATCGCCCTCGTCCTCGCGCTGGAGAGCGCACCCGGCGTCGACGCGTCCGTGGAACTGTTCTCCACCCTGTTCCGGCTCGGCGTACGGGTCGCGTCGATCGCCCACTGGGGACGCACCCCGCTCGCCGACGGCAGCCGCGAGGACGCCACCGGCAGCCGGCTGACGGCCCCCGGCATCCAGGCGCTGCGCGAGATGGAACGCCTCGGCATCCTCTTCGACATCTCCCACCTGGGGGCGAGCGGCGTCGCCCATGTCCTCGAACTCGCCACCCGCCCGCTGATCGCCACCCACTCCTGCGCCCGCGCCCTGCGCGACCACCACCGCAACCTCACCGACGAACAGATCCGCGGGGTCGCCGCGACCGGCGGGGTGGTCTGCGTCAACTTCGTACCGGACTTCCTCACCGACGACCAGGCGAAGGTGAGCGTCGACCGGGTCGTCGACCACATCGTGCACATCGCTTCCGTCGCCGGAATCGACCACGTCGGCCTCGGATCGGACTTCGTCCGCGAGGTCATGGTGGACGTCACTCCGCCGTGCTGCGAATCGCCGGACGACGAGGACCCGATGTTCGACTTCCCCGAGTTGGCGGGTCCGGCGGGCATGCCACTGGTCACCGACGCGCTGGTACGCCGGGGCCTGGCCGAGGACGACATCCGCAAGATCCTCGGCGGGAACATCCGGCGGCTGATGAGCGCGCACATGGGCTGAACCCGGGCTGAGCCCACCCGCCCCGGACAGGTGCCCGGCCGGTCGTACGACGGGCCGGGCACCTGTGGCTCGTGCGGTTTGGGACCGCCGTACGAATCGGCCGCTCACGTTGTGCCGCAGCCACCAACCCGGCCCCGTTCGCCGTGCCTAGCGTGGCGGTCATCCCAGGTCACCCCACGATGGAGGACTCACCCATGCCGGTTGGCGACGAAATTCTCTCCGCGCGAGCGCACCACCCGCCCGACCTCGACGCCATGCTCGCCGACCTCGAAGAACTCGTCATATGCGAGTCGTACTCCGCCGATCATGCGGCCGTCGCCCGCAGCGCGCAGGTCGTCGCCGCACAGGGCGAGCGACTGCTCGGCGCGACGCCCCGGACGCTGGTGATCGACGGCGTCACCCACGTCCAGTGGAGCTTCGGCACCCCGCGCATCCTGCTCCTGGGGCACCACGACACCGTCTGGCCGATCGGCTCCCTCGCGACGCACCCCTGGTCCGTCAAAGCGGGCATCGCCCGCGGCCCCGGCGTCTTCGACATGAAGGCCGGACTGGTCCAGATGTTCCACGCCCTGGCCTCCCTGCCCTCCCTCGACGGCCTCTGCGTCCTGGTCACGGGCGACGAAGAGGTCGGCTCGGACACCTCTCGCCCGCTCATCGAGGAAACCGCGCGCCGGTGCGCGGCCACGTTCGTCCTGGAACCCTCCGCCGCGGGCGGCGCGCTGAAAACCAGCCGCAAGGGCGTATCCGCCTACGACATCACCGTCCACGGCCGCGCCGCCCACTCCGGACTGGAACCCGAGAAGGGCATCAACGCGGCGACCGAACTCGCCCACCAGATCCTCGCCCTCCAGCACCTGGCCGACACCGTCACCACACGCACCGGGCCCGGCACCACGGTCACCCCCACCCTGATGTCGGCCGGCACCGCGAACAACACCGTGCCCGCACGGGCCGCACTGAGCGTGGACGTCCGCGTCCCCAACGCGGCGGCCCAGCAGGAGGTCGACGCGCTCATCAGGGCCCTCCCGCCGCGGCTCCCCGGCGCCCACCTGGAAATCGGGGGCGGCCCCAACCGCCCGCCCCTGGACCCCGAAGCCTCCCGGGAACTGTTCGCCCTGGCCACCGAAACGGCCGCCCGGCTCGGCCTCGACGCCCCGCGGCAGGCGGCCGTCGGCGGAGCCTCCGACGGCAACTACACCGCCGGAGCCGGCTGCCCCACCCTCGACGGCCTCGGCGCCGTCGGCGACGGCGCCCACGCCGACCACGAACACGTCGTCACCGCCGCCATGCCGGTCCGCGCCCGACTGCTGGCCCACCTCGTCGGAGCGCTGCAATGAGCGGGCTGGAACTGCGCGAACTCCACGGCGTGGCGGAGTTCGGCAGCGCCAGCCTGCTCTACGCCGACATCTGGGGCACCGGCCCGGCCGGCGCGCCCGTCTCCGCCGAGGTCATGCGGGCCCTGGCCCACGCCGGCAACTACGTGGCCGGAGCGTACGAGGACGGCCGGCTGGTGGGCGCGTCCGTCGCCTTCTTCGGCACGCCGGCGGGCACCACCCTGCACTCCCACATCACCGGCGCCGCCATGGGACGGGGCATCGGACTGGCCCTCAAACTGCACCAGCGGCAGTGGGCCCTCGCCCGCGGACTGAAGCGCATCACCTGGACCTACGACCCGCTCATCCGCCGCAACGCCCACTTCAACCTCGTCAAACTCGGCGCGCGCCCCGAGGAGTACCTGCGGTCCTTCTACGGGGCCATGGACGACGCCATCAACGGCGGCGACGAATCCGACCGGGTCCTTACGGCCTGGGACCTGACGGCCTCCGCGCCGGCCTCCGGGACACCGGACTTCGACGTGCCGGCGGCTGCCGCGCACGGCGTCCGCGACCGCGGCGGTCACCCCGAACTCGGCACCACCGGCGAGGAGTTCATCCTCATCGACCTCCCCGACGACATCGAAGCCCTCCGCCGCAGGGACGCCGGCGCCGCCCGGGCCTGGCGGCTGGCCGTCCGGCACACCCTGGGCGGCCTGCTCGCCGAGGGAGCCCAGGTCGTCGGCTTCCACAACCGCCGCAGCTACGTCGTCCACCGCACCACCCCCTCCGTCACCCACGCGGCAGAACGCACCAGGAGCCACCCGTAATGAAGCTGAAGATCTCCGGCATCGAACTGCGCCGGATCGCCATGCCCCTCGTCGCCCCGTTCCGCACCTCCTTCGGCGTCGAGACCAGCCGCGACGTCCTGCTCGTCCGCGTCGTCACCTCCGAAGGAGAGGGCTGGGCCGAATGCGCGGCCATGTCCGAGCCCCGCTACTGCTCCGAGTACGTCGACGGCGCACAGGACATCCTGCGCAAGTTCCTCATACCCGCACTGCCGAAGGACGGCGTCGACGCCGCGACGGTGGGCCGGATCCTGGAACCCTTCACCGGCCACCACATGGCGAAGTCCGCACTGGAAAGCGCGGTCCTCGACGCCCAACTCCGTGTCACGGGGGAGAGCTTCGGCTCCTACCTCGGCGCCGCCCGCGACCGCGTCCCCTGCGGCGTCTCGGTCGGCATCATGGACTCCGTCCCCCAGCTCCTCGACGCCGTCGAGGAGTACATCGCCGAGGGCTACGTCCGGATCAAGCTGAAGATCGAACCCGGCTGGGACATCGAGCCCGTCCGCGCCGTCCGCGAACGCTTCGGCGACGACCTGCTCCTGCAAGTGGACGCCAACGCCGCCTACACCCTCGTCGACGCCCAACACCTCACCAAACTCGACCCGTTCGACCTGCTGCTGATCGAACAGCCCCTCGCCAACGACGACATGGTCCAGCACGCCCAGCTCGCCAAGCTCCTGCGCACCCCGATCTGCCTCGACGAGTCCATCGAGTCGGCCGCCCACGCCGCGGCGGCCATCTCCCTCGGCGCCTGCTCCGTCATCAACGTCAAGCCGGCCCGGGTCGGCGGCTACCTCGAAGCCCGCCGCATCCACGACCTCGCCCGCGCCCACGGCATCCCCGTCTGGTGCGGTGGCATGCTCGAAACCGGCATCGGCCGTGCCGCCAACATCGCCCTCGCCGCCCTCCCCGGCTTCACCCTCCCCGGCGACACCTCCGGCTCCCACCGCTACTTCGCCACCGACATCACCCCGCCGTTCGTCCTCACCGACGGCCACCTCGAGGTCCCCACCGGCCCAGGCCTCGGCACCGAGCCGCTTGCCGACGTCCTCGACGAGGTCACCACCGCCAGCGAGTGGATCGCGCTCTAGCCCGCGTTCCCGGCGGCATCCACGTCCGGGCTCCCCGGGCCGCAGGGTACGTCCGGGGAGCCCGGCGCGCAGGCCGGCGCAAGCTCCGACGCCGCGGGTTCGGCGGCTTCCGGATCAGGGCCGGCGGACGGCGCCCCGCCCCGCCGGACCGCTGCGGGTGAGCCGGTGCAGGCGCAGCGCCAGGTGGGTTTCCAGGGCCCTGGCCGGGGTGTTCCAGTCGGGGCCGAGCAGTTGGGCCACCCGGTCGAGGCGTTGTACGACGGTATTGACGTGGACGTGGAGGGCGTCCTTGGCGCGGGAGAAGCTGGCTCCGTGGTCGTAGTAGGCGCCCAGGGTGCGGATCAGCTCGGTGCCGCGCTTCGCGTCGTAGGCGAGGACGGGGCCGAGGACGCGTTCGACGTAGGCGGTCACGTCGGCGCGGTCGCCGAGGAGAACGCCGAGGAAGCCCAGGTCGGCGATGTCGGCACCGTCCCCGGAGCGGCCGAGGGCCGACAGGGCATCGAGGCAGCGCAGGGCCTCGGCGTGGAGGGCGGGGAGTTGGTCCGGGCCGTGCGCGGGGCCGGCCGCTCCCACCGTTACCGGGGAGCCGAGGATGCGGCTGAGGTCCTGGGCCAGGGTGCGGGCGAGTGTCCCGGGCCGGTCGCAGGGGGCCAGGATGACGGCGCGGCCGCCACGGGTTCCCGCCAGCGCGCCGAGGCCGCGCGCCGTGCGGGCGGTCTCGGCGGACAGCCGCGGGCGGTGCGGCGGCTCGCAGTCGAGGACGGCGATGGCATGGGGCTCGGCCAGGTTGACGCCGAGGCGCCGGGCCCGCAGGGACAGGCTTCCGCCGTCCCAGCGTGCCGATGAGGCGGGACCCGTGAGGAGGTCGTCGAGCAGTTCCCCGCGGACCCGGTCCTCCGCTTCGGTCACGGACCGGCGCAGCAGGAGCAGGAGCGCGGTGACCAGCACCGCTCGCTCGAAGAGGCGGCGGTCGGCGTCGGACAGATCGGCGCGTCCGGTCAGGACGATGCTGCCCAGGAACTCGGCGCCGGCCAGAATGGCGCAGGTCCACACGCCGTCGGCGAAGACCGCCCGCCCGTCGGCGCGTGCGGCGGACAGGCCCTGGGCGGACGGTGTGACCGGCCGTGTGTGGACCCGGGCGAGCTCGCTGCCGTCGGTGTCGTGGACGGCCAGTCCGCCGCCGAGCAGTGCCGCGATCTCCGCCGCCACGTCGTCGATGCCGCTGCCACGCAGCACGAGTTGGGTGAGGCGGTCGTGGGCGTCGGAGGCCCGGTGCAGCGCCGTACTGTGGGCACGGGCCGTTTCGTTGGCGGCTTCGAGCCGGGCGAGGGTGCTGCGGGTCTCCTCCAACAGGCGGGCGCTGTCGATGGCGACGGCGGCGTGGTCGGCGAGCGAGGTGAGCAGGGCGATGGCGTCGGGAGTGAATTCGCGCGGGGCGCGGTTGGCGGCGAACAGCACCCCGATGACTTCCTTGCCCGGCCGCAGGGGAACGCCGAGGATGCTGCGCAACCCCTCTTCCGCGACCCCGCCGTCGATGTCGCTGGTATGGCGAAACCGCTGGTCGGAGGGGTAGTCGGTGGTGGCGTAGGGGCGGGCGGTCTGCGCGACCAGGCCGCCCAGGCCCTCTCCCATGCCCAGCCGGAGCTGCTGAAAAGCCGCGGAGACGGACCCGTCGGTGACCCGCATGAACGTGTCCTGGGCCGCCGGATCGTTGAGGGTGAGGTAGGCGACGTCGGCGCCCAGCAGGGTCCTGGCCCGGCGGACGATGGCGCGCAGCACCGCGTCGAGGTCCCGCAGCGCGGCCAGATCGCCCGCGGTGTCGAACAGCGCCGCCAGTTCCGCCTCGCGACGGCGGTGCTGGTCCAGTTCGCGCCGGACGGCCAGGGCGGCCCGGACGGTCTCCTCCATCCAGGCCGCTTCGGCGGCGTCGGCCCAGTCGGCCCGCGCGCGGGCGGCCGCTTCGGCGAGGTCCTGAGCGGGGGCGTCGGCGGCGAGCAGATCGAGGAGCCGGCGCAGCGCGGCGGCACCGCGGCCGGGCGCCCCGGTGTGGGACGAGGGGCTGGTGGCCGTCATGACGGTGTCCTTCCGTGCGTGCCCACCCGCGGTGCGGTGGCCCGGTCCTGGCGCGCCGACGGAAAGCCGGGCGGCGGTCTCGCCGGGACCGGGCGGCGGTTTCCGGTGAGTGTGTCAGACCCCTTTCGGCGTGGCGGGGGCGACCGCTTCGCCCACCGCTCCCTCCCTCCCTTCCACCTTCTCCTCCTCCCGGCTGCGGGTGAGGTCGCGGCCTCGGGTCTCCCGGGTGACGGCCACGGTGACGGTGGTGACCACTGCCGCCACACAGACATAGAGGCTGACAGGGAGGGACGACTCGTAGTCCTTGAGGAGTTCGACCGCGATGATCGGGGCGAGCGACCCGGCGACCACGGACGCCAGCTGCGAGCCCATCGAGGCGCCGGAGTAGCGGACCTTGGTGTCGAACAGCTCGGAGATGAACGCCGCTTGTGGTCCGTACATCGCGCCGTGCAGCAGCAGCCCGACGGTCACGGCCAGGGTGATCACAGGGAACGACGTGGAGTCGACCAGCGCGAAGAAGACGAAGGCCCAGGCGGCCATGCCCACAGAGCCGACCAGGGTGACAGGCCGGCGGCCGATGCGGTCGGACAGCGCGCCCCATAGCGGGATGGTGACGAAGTGGACGGCGGAGCCGATCAGGACCGCGTTCAGTGCGGTGCTTTTGGCCAGGCCCAAGTGCGCGGTGGCATACACGAGGAGAAACGACGTCAGCACGTAGTACGAGATGTTCTCGCCGAACCGGGTGCCGATGGCCGACAGCACCTCACGCCAGCTGCGCCGGAACACCTGCACGACGGGTGCCTTCTCCTTGCGGCCCAGTGCGTCGTCGGCCTGAGGCGTGGCCCGCGCCGCGAGGAACACGGGGGACTCGGAGACCGAGACACGGACCCACAGCCCGATCACCACCAGCACCCCGGACAGCAGGAAGGGAACGCGCCACCCCCAGGACGCGAAGGCGGCATCCGACTGGAGGGCGGCCAGCAGGGCCAGGACGCCGGTGGCCAGCAGGTTGCCGCCGGGGGCACCGGTCTGTGGCCAGGACGCCCAGAAGCCGCGGTGCTTGGCGCCTCCGTGCTCGGAGACGATCAGTACGGCGCCGCCCCACTCCCCGCCCAGCGCGAAGCCCTGGATCAGACGCAACACGGTCAGCAGGACCGGCGCCGCGACGCCGATGGTGCCGAACGTGGGGAGCAAACCCATGGCGAAGGTCGCACCGCCCATCATCAGCAGGCTGACCACCAGCAGCTTCTTGCGGCCGACCCGGTCGCCGAAGTGCCCGAAGACGATGCCGCCCAGCGGCCGGGCCGCGAACCCGATGGCGTACGTGATGAAGGCGATCAGCGTGCCCACCAGGGGGTCGGAGGTGGGAAAGAACAGGGTGTTGAACACCAGGGCGGCGGCCGAGCCGTAGAGGAAGAAGTCGTACCACTCGATGGTGGTGCCGATGAGACTGGCGGCGACGATCCGCCGGAGGTGCGCGGACGGTGGGGGAGCGGTTGCTGCGCGGGCCATGTGCACCACTTCCAGGCGGTTGGCGAGGACGTCGATTGCGTATCGGCACAAGGTAGGAACACGCAGGTCGGTGGCCCATGTGGCGGGGCGCCATAGTTCGGGGGCGGTATGTGTGGTCGGAAACCATGTCAGCGGTCAGAGGTCAGGGTCTGGGACTGACGGACGCCGGAGCGCGCGGTGTTGAGGATGCGCAATTAAGAGCGCCGACGCCGTCCCGGACATCTGCTGCGGCGCCGCCGCCTGCTCCACCCCCGATAAGGGGCCCTCGACAGCGCCCGGACACCGACTGTGGCCAAGGCTGTCGCGGGCTGCGGCTGCACCGAATGACCGCGGTTCCGGATGTGGCACGTGGGCACGTTGAGCGCGAGAGCTCAACACAATAATTAAGCCCCAGGCCGCTTGACCCGGGGCTCAACTCTGAAGCGGGTGACGCGAAACGAACCCGTGAGCTTGGGTTCACCGGGGCTTGGAGCGATCATTCTGCTTTGACTTGGGGGAACGATGCTTCATGCCAGGGGCTGAAGGTGCCCCACCGTGCCCCTCCTGACCGGTGTTGACCGGCTGGAGGGCACGGATGGGGCACGGTCATTCTCGACGCTTGTGGTGCAGTGCTCTTGGCCGTCGTTTGGTGAGGAAACGTGGCTCCCGGACGTTCGCCGTACCTGCCGGATTGCGCATGCAAGCTCGACGATCGGCGCCGGCAGCTACTCACACCTAGGCGCGTGGCTCGGGCCCGGTTTCGGCACCTCAACGGCGGCAGTGGTAGATGCCCCACACCAGCAGGCCGTCACGGCAGGCCCGCTGCCACAGCGGGAGGTTCTCCCGCACCTTTGCCAGATAGTCGGGGCTGATCGCCCCGTCCGGCTCGGCGTGGAACCGTTGCGCTTCCTCGGTCAGCCGGTTGTAGTGGGTACGGAGTTGCTCGCTCAGATCCTCGAACTCCACCTGGGCCAGGCCGAGCTGCGGTAGTAGCTTTTGGTACTGGCCTGGTGTGGGCAGTGAGGGCGCGGCCAGCCGTGTCAACAGCGGCCGGATGGCCTCGGCGGGCGTGTCGTCGGACGCCATGATGTCAGTGAAGACGAACTCGCCCCCCGGCCCGAGTACCCGAGCCGCCTCGCTCAGTGTTCTGGCCGGGTCGCCGCTGTGGCACAGGGCGTCCTGGGACCAGACAACGTCGAAGTGCCCGGCGGGGAAGGGGATGTCGTCGAAGGAGCCGGTGACCACCTCGATCAGCCCATCCAGGCCGCGCTCGGCGTTGGTCGTGCGATGGCGCCGGTTCTGCTGCTCACTGATGTTGAGCGCGGTCACCCGGCAGCCGAAGCGCTCGGCCAGGTAGCGAGCCGCGCCACCGTAGCCGGAACCCAGGTCGAGGACCGTACGACCGGGGCCCAGCAGGTGGGCGACCTTGGCCGCGATGCGTTCCACGGTGCGGCGGGAAGCCGTCCCGACCTGCTCGCGCTCGTGTGCGTAGATACCGATGTGGATATCGCCACCCCAGAAGCTGTCGTAGAAGGCGTCCACGTCGCCGCTGTCGTAGTACGCACGCGCGGCTGCAGCGGCCCCTGTACCTCCCGTCCCCGTTGCCGCTGCTCCCGGTCCGTTCTCCGTTGTCTCCGTACGTTGATCGACCATGTCGAGTGTCTTGGCCCGCCGACGGCTGGGACAAACCGTCGTTTCCGGACAACGGCAGGCTCCCTGCGCTCCGACCCGCCAGTTGGCCCTCGCTGCATGCGCGAGCTTCATGGGCTTCCTCGTGCCCTGAGCAGGTCATCACGTCGTCGCCGAGGCGAGTCGGTGTCGAGTGCATGTACGGGGTCGCGGCCAGAGGGTAATGGGGTCCAATTGGGCGCCGAGGAGTTTGGCCAGGGTTTGGAGCACGCCCTTCGGTTCCGCGCGCACCTCTCCGGTCGTCGCGGCCGACGTGGCGGAGGCGATCGCACACCTCCTGCTCGCTCCGACCCCGCCATCCCGCCGGGTCTACGAACTGACCGGCGCCCACGCGCGCGACATGGATGCCATCGCGGCCGAACTCTCCACCGCCCTGGGCCGTCCAGTGACCTATGTCGACGCGCCGTACGAGGAGTGGCTGGAAGACGACCTGAAGAAGCAGCCACTGCCGCCTCACGTCTTCGAGCACATCGCCACCATGGCCCGGCTCCACCGCGAAAGCCGCTACGACCGCGCCACGAACGACATCACCGAACTCCTCGGACGCCCCCGCTCGGGTTCGACCACCTCCTGAGGAACACACCGCCCCCGCAGTCCCAGGATCGGTCGTGATCTTGACTCGTGGGTCGTGGCCTGGTGATACGACGCCATGAACTGTCCGATGCCGAAGGGGATCTCGTCCGGTCGCTGCTGCCCGCACAGTTGCGCGGGCAATACCTGGTTTGGCAGGTGGGCCAGGGGTGGCGCAATACGCCACTTTGGGGCGCGGGCCCTGGAAACCTCGGCACGGTCCTCCGTGCCCGCCGCAAACCGGACAAGGCCCAGCGGAACGGATGCGGCGATCCGCTCTTCGCGGGGCGGCCCACCGGTGGCGCCGGCGACGACGGCGTGCCTCGGTGTCCGTGAGGGGTCAGTCCAGTTCCGTCTCCAGCCACTTCAGCACGTCGGGACGCACGGGGTCGGTGATGTCGGCGAACTCGTCGTGTCTCTCCAGGAAGTTGGCCACGTACGGGCAGACGGGCACGATCCGTTTCCCGGATTCGCGCGCGTCGGTGAGCGCTTCCCGGACCAGTTCGGAGGCCAGGCCCTGTCCGGCGAAGGCGTCGTCGATCTCGGTGTGGTGGAAGACGCGCTGTGCGCCGCGGTCGCGGTAGGCGGTGAGTCCGGCGCGCCTCCCGTCGACGAGGATGGCGTAGCGGTTCTCGGTGTCCATCCGCTCCACGGTCAACACGGTGCGAGGCTGGTTCATCGGTGCCTGCCAGAAAGGTTGGTGACGCGTCGGACGGGTCAGTCGCGCGTCGGATTCCTGCGCGGCTTGATGATGGCGTTCGGCAGGGCGGGGGCGGGAAGGCGGCCGCCTGAGTACCCTTCGACGGCGCCGAAGCGGTCGGAGGCGCTCTGCCAGTCCTCTCGGGCCTTCGCGATGTCTTCGTGAGTGCGGCCGACGAAGTTCCACCACATGACGATTTCCTCCTCGAAGGGGGTTCCGCCGAGCAGGACCGTCCGTGCGAGGTCGTCCGATGCGTTGGTCAGTGTCAGCGCGTCGCTGCCCGGATGGGCGTAGCCCATTTCCGCGGGACGGACCAGGGCGTCGCCCAGGCGCACGTCGCCGTGGTCGACCAGGAGGCCGTGCTCGAAGCCGGGGTCCACGGCGAGCGTGACAGCCGCGCGGGGCTGGAGGAGGATTTCGGCGCCGACCAGGGGGGTGAAGGTCCGTACCGGGGAGACGTCGCCTGCGAGGGGGCCCAGGAAGACCCTGATCTCGGCCCCGTCGATCCGTACGGACTCGGGGGCGTAGTGCTGGAAGTCCCGTTCGGCGTTGCGGTGCTCCTCCGGTAGCGCCACCCACAGCTGGACGCCGTGCAGGATGGTGGTCCGCGGGGTGGAGACCTCGGAGTGGCAGATGCCGGAACCGCCGGTCATGAGGTTGAGCTCGCCCGGCCGTACGTAGGCGTGGCTGCCCAGGCTGTCACGGTGCTCGATCTCCCCGCTGAACAGCCAGCTCACCGTCTGCAGCCCGGAGTGCGGGTGCGGGGCCACATCCATGCCACCCGTCAGCGAGACGTCATCGGGGCCGTAGTGATCGGCGAAGCACCACGCGCCGATCAGCGTCCGGGCGCGCTGCGGCAGTGTCCGCCGCACGGTCATCGCCCGGGGGCCGCCGAGGGGCACCTCGCGGGCGGTCAGTACCTCCACCCGAGTCGCCTCGGCCGGCGACCCGCTGTCCACCGCGGCGCCGCAGCGCAGTTCCATGGGTTTCGTTTCGAGATTGCTCACCGTGGACCGCCTCTCGCGCGATATTTGTTTCATATTCAACCACCAGGGTCCGGTGGCTGCCAGTCACCCCGACCCGGCCGGCCGCGCTCGCGGTTCTCGATCCGTGCCGGCCCGGTCGTCTCATCGCCTCTCCGGCTCGGCCGGCGGGACGATCTCCCTTTCAAGGATCTTGCCGGTGGGCCCCTCGGGCAGTGCGACCGTCAGCCATGCCCTCCGCGGGTACATGTGGGCGGCGACCTGATGCTTGACGTACTCAGGCAGTCCCTCGGCCGTCGTTCGGGCCCCGGCTCGAGGGCGACCGCCGCGCCGACCCGGGCACCACCGAAGACCGGAACAAGTCCATCGTCCTCGAGGCGTTCGGCACCTTGTTCAACCAGCGGAACTCCACCGCCCTCGCGGCGCCCGGCGCCGATCCGTATGGCGACGGCGAACTCGTCTCCCAGAGGCGGACGACCGCGCTGCGACTGCCCGCCCGGGTGGTGAGCCGCTGCGCGGTGACGGCTGGGCCGCGGTCGCCGGCGGCGTGCCCGCGCCCGTCGTTGCTCTCGTTGAAGTGCTCGCTGGGGTCTGCTCGCCTGGTCAGACGGTCATGCGGGAGCGCTGACGGTTGACTCCGGTCTCGATGGTCGCTGTACCTCGCGGCTGTACAGCAGCGAGGTACGCGATGTACAACAACGCCATGACGACTCGACTGACACGGGCGATGTGGTGGGCTGAAATGGCAATCGGCCTTGCCGTGGCAGCCGCGACTCTCGCTGCGGTCGTCGCTCTTCTGGGTGCGTCGGCAGCGCAGGGCCGCCACGTGACCATGGACAGCGGGGCTTCGACTCCGCTGATCGCACTGTCCATCGGCGTCGGTATCTACGTGAGTCGCCGGTTCCGGGCGTGGGGGTTGCGTCGACAGTCCGTGCCCCGCACGTGATCTTGAAAACCGTCGTGGCAGCGATGCCACCGTGGGTTCACGTCCCACCGCCTCCGCTCTGAGAGCAGCGAAAACGGCTCGCGAACCCAATCCGTCGCCATCAACGACGTGTACTTCGCCGGCGCCGCCCCGGCCCTGCGCGCAGCGCACGAGAAGGGCGCCGGCACCCCTTCAACATCGGCGCGGGTGACGGCGATTTCCCCGCGTTCCCACGCATCAACAGCAGGCAGTTCCAGGCGGCCAGCGATTCCGAGCCGTTCTCGCAGCAGGGCCGGCAGATCCTCGGCGGACTCAACCGCGCCTTCTCCGGAAGGCCCGCCGCCGGATACGTCGCCCCGGCGCACATCGCCACGGCCGCCCACAGCAGGAGCCACGACCTGGGACCCGGCGGAAGCGACAGCCGTGAGTCCGGTCGGATGCCCGGCCGGACTCACGGCTTGCCTGGTGGTCAGGTCATGGTGTGGGGTCAGTGACCACCCTCGTCCACGACCGCGACCTCCTCGATGTTCTGCTCGATCGATTCGGCCGAAACGGCGGTGGAGCGGGCCCAGTAGTAGATCGCCAGAGAGAACGCCGTGACGATCACCATGTCCCACCACAGCGGGAGGTGGCTCTGGCCGCCGAAGCCGCCCTGCCAGGAGATGAGGCCCATGCCGATCAGGTACACCGGAAGCCACCGCGCGGCCTTCCAGTCCAGTCGCGGAGCATTGGGCAGCTGCTTCTTCGTCGCGTACCAGGCGTAGCTGCCGAGCAGTACGTACCCGATGATGATCGCCCAGCCGAGCCGCTGAAGGGTGTCCCAGCCGGCCCAGTAGATGATCAGGCTCGCGACGATGAAGGACAGCGGCGAGATCACATTGCCGCCGGGCAGACGGTACGGGCGCTCGTGGTGCGGCAGTCGGTTACGGAACACACCGAACGCCAGCGGCGCACCGGCGTACATCAGGACGCTCGCCGACGTGATGAAGGAGACCAGCTCCTGCCAGCTCGGGAAGGGCAGGAAGCAGATCACGCCGGTCACGAACGAGATGATCAGGCCGAACCACGGCACGCCGCGAGCGTCGGTCTTCTCGAAAAGTCTGGGTGCGTAACCGTTCTTGCTCAGACCGTAGGAGATGCGCGAGGTCGAGGTGGTGTAGATCAAGCCTGTGCCACCGGGGGAGATGATCGCGTCCGCGTACAGGACCCAGCCAAGCCAGCCCAGGCCCACCAGCGTGGCCAGACCGGCCCACGGGCCGGAGATGCCGGCGTAGTCCAGCTTGGCCCAGCCGTGCGCGAAGGAGGCCAGCGGCAGTGCGCCGATGTAGACCACCTGGAGCAGGATGTAGATCACCGCGCCGATCAGGACCGACCCGATCGTGGCACGCGGCAGGTCGCGCTTGGGGTTCCGGCTCTCTCCTGCGAGCTGGATGGCCTGTTCGAAGCCGAGCAGCGCGAAAATGATGCCGCTGGTGCTGATGGCGCTGAGCACGCCCTTGGCGCCGAACGGCGCGAAGCCGTGAGAGGTGAAGTTGTGCGGGTGGAAGTTGGTTGCCGCGATGACGAAGATCGCCCCGAGGGGTACGGCGATCTTCCACCAGGTCGCGGCGCTGTTGGTGTGCGCCAGTACCTTCACGCCGAGGAAGTTCACCGCGACGAAGATCGCCATCAGGACGACCGCAACGATGAAGCCGCTCGTCGTGAGGGTTCCGTTCGCGTGCAGGAAGCCCTGGGCCCACGACCAGTGACCGGCGTAGCCGATCATGGCCTCGACCTCGATCGGGGCCACCGTCGCGGCCTGGAGCCAGGAGAACCACCCGAATGACATGCCTGCCAGGCCGCCGAAGGCGTAGTGCGGATACCGCGCCGTACCACCGGCTACCGGGAAGAGGCCACCGAGCTCGGCGTGCACCAGTGCCAGGAGGACGATCGCGATCGCGCCGATGCCCCAGGAGATGACCGCGGCGGGACCCGCCACCACCACGGCCTTCTGAGCTCCGTACAGCCAACCGGATCCGATGATGGAGCCGACCGAGGCCCACATCAGGCCGATCAGCCCCACGTCCCTGCGGAGAGAACCGGATTCGCGCGTCCTCGGGGGAGCGATCTCGTCAACGCTTGCCATAGGAGGCCTTTCAGGACAGGACTGGCTGAAAATTTGCCTCAGGCTAGGGAGCATTGACGGCCTTGCAAAGAGCTGTCAGCTGAATACTTCTATTCCTTGGAGAATTCATTACCTAAAATTAGGTCCGCCGCTCTGGACAATCCGTCGAATGTGAGCCGGCGAGCCAAAAGGGCAGGCGGGGCAGCGGACGGTGACCGTCCGACCACTCATTCGACTGTCGCGGCGACTGTATTTTGAGGGAAATTTGAACTTCCGCAGCGAGGAATTGTAATTCCGGAGAGAGCCCTTCTCCGGCTACCGGTCAGGCGTACTGCCGCTGGGCCTCTTCCCGAACTCCTCGCGGAAAGCGGCGTTTATGCCACCAACAAAGCTTAGAAGGTAGGGGGTTGGCGCGCGAGGGAATGCGAAGTGAACCCTCGCGCGAAGATAAGATGCCACCCGTTACATGATCGAATATTGCGGGGGAACTCCAGGTGCATATCCGCACAGGGGCGGCTTCCGCTGCCCTAGCCGGCCTTCTGACCGTTGGCGCAGCCGTCCGGAGCGCCTCTGTTCACGCGCACGAGCCGGCTTGTGGCCCTCACCAGTCTGGGCGGCTGCCTCCGTGACGACCTCGAACCGCACCACCGCGGTATCGGGGACGACCTGCCCCGCGGACCCACGCGCCTCGCGGAGGACAGGGTCCTTGCTGTCGCGGCCGACCATCCTTTGGCCGGACGGAATACGGGACACTTGAGGATCTGGCCGGTGTGCCGTTGCTGACCATCGCGGGCGACATCCCGGAGTGCTGGCTGTGGCGGTCCGACGGCGGTAACCGGGCGATAGAGCTCTTCGGCCGTATGATCCGCGAGATTGCGCGGGCCTTGGCCCCACCGATCCCAGGCGAGCGCTACCCGGCTGATCCGCCGCCTTACTGGCCGTGCCCCAGATCCGCAGCGGACCGACCGGCTCGAAGCCATGGCGGGTGGCTGCCGCCAGGTCGTCGCCCTGCTCGTAGCCGACCACAAGCAGGGTGGGGAACAGCCGGTTCACTGCGTCCAGCACGAACGGCCAGGCCGCGTCAGGGTCGCCGTCCAGCGCGAAGGCATCGGAGAATCCGACCACTTGGGGGCTGCGGCTCGCCACGGAACTGGCGGCCAGTCGGCCGTCGGCGGACTGGCCGGCGGGCACGAAGGCGGCCGGCTCGTCGAGCAGTTCGGGCCGGAAACTGAGCCGGTTCACGCCCAGCTGCCGCAAGGCGGAGAGCTTCGCCGCGGGAATTGCGTCAGGCGCCGATTCCATGGTGATCTCCGTGTCCGGCGCGATGCCGAAAGCGTCATGCAACGCCCTGAAAATTCAGTCGAGTTCGTGGTCGCTCGGATAGGTAGGGGTTGCCGCCCTCCAGGTAGACGGATTTAGACACCTGCCCCTGCAGTGCGTTCTTGCGCATGGCGATTTCACGGATCAGGCAGTCCGTGTGGGCGCTCTTCTCCTCCCGCTCACGCCCGGGGATCACGCGGTAGTAGCAGAAGCTGCAGAGCGTCTTGCGGAACGGCATGTGCAGATACCCGCTGAACGCGCCGGGCTGCACGGAGGGGCCCGTGAACAGGGTCTCTGCGTCGGCCGGCGGTCCCGACTTATCCAAGATCGGTGGGGGAAGGTCCAGTCGAGGCAAGGGAATACATCGTGCTGGATCTCCAGCGCGCCGGTGATGCCCCACTCTTCGGGATCTCCCCGGCCACCGTCTGCCGGGGCATCCAGCGGCTCGGGTCCCAGGCCGACCGGCCGCCACGCTCCAGCGCCGACGGCCTTTCGTCCGCAGAGGCCGGTGCGGGCGGGAATCGGCTGGTCGAGGGGAGTTTCAGGCGTAGGCGTCCTCGATAACGACTCGTCGCAGTGTGCGCAGCGTCGACTGGAGACTGTCCAGATCGGTCGAGCCGAGAGCGAGGCGGAGCGCCTGTGGTGTGTGCTTCGAGGTGGTGAAGGGCTCCGCTGTGCTTACCGAGATGTGCTGACGCGCGAGAGTGGCGGTCAGGCGGTCGGCGCGTGCGTCGTCGGGCAGCGTGAGCCATGTGAAGTAGGACGAAGGGTGGCTGGTTAGTGGCAGGCCTGCCAGTTCTTGTCCGGCGACTGCTTGGCGGGCCTTGGCGTCGTCTCGTTTCTGCGCTTCCAAATGGTCCACCGTGCCGTCCTCGAGCCAGCGGCAGGCGATCGCGGTGGTGAGGGCCGGGGTGTTCCAGGTGGTCGCCCGAATCGCGCGTTCGAGCGACGGCACCCTGGACGGCGGGGCGACGACGAAGCCGACCCGGAGACCGGTGGCGACGCTCTTGGACAGTGCCGATACGTAGACGGTGATGTCCGGTGCACTTGCAGCCAGAGGCGGTGGAGGGTCCTCGACCAGGTAGGCGTATGCGGCGTCTTCGATGATGAGCAGACCGTGCTGGCGAGCGATCTCGATCAGACGGGTGCGGACAGTTGCCGGCATGACCCATCCCAGAGGGTTGTGCAAGGTGGGCATGGCGTAGACCGCGCGCACGGGGCGGGTCGCGCACAGCTTCTCGAAGGCATCGAGATCGGGCCCGTCGGCGGTTGTGGGTATGGGCTCCAGGTCGAGATGAAAGGCCTGCGCGAGCACCTTGAAACCCGGGTAGGTGAGCGCGTCGACCGCGATGACGTCGCCGGCGTTGAGCGCGGACATGACGGTGATGGCCAGGCCGTGCTGCGCACCGTTGACGATGAGGATCTGATCCGCGTCAGGAGTGATGCCGCGACGCCTCAGGTGCCGTGCGATCGAGGCTCTGTCCTGGGGGCGCCCTCGATGTGGTTGGTAGCGCAGCAGCGAGTCGAGTTCACCAGAGGTGGCCACCTCCCGCAGAGCCTGCCGGAGGAGATCGGCTTGGCCGGGCAGCGATGGATAGTTGAAGTTGAGGTCGACCGCATCCGTGGCGACGACTTGCTGATCGATGCCGTGCCCGGCGGGAACCGCGATGTCACGCACGAACGTGCCGCGGCCCTGTTCCCGGCTTACCAAGCCCATCGCTTCCAGCTCGGCGTACACCCGGGTCGCGGTCACCACGGCGATGCCCTCGCGGGCGGCGAGCCCGCGGTGTGTCGGCAGCCGCACGCCTGCGGCGAGCCGGCCTGTCCGGATGTCGGATGCGAGCGCGTCGACCAGGATTTTGTACCGCGAGGCTGCCATGCACCGAATTGTATCCATGACAATTCTTTGACTGTCCTGTTCGCGGGTCCTTACCGTCAAGACCCAGTCATCCGGAAGGACAGCCGCCGTGCACATCGCCATCCTCACCTTCGAGGGCTACAACGAGCTCGACTCCCTGATCGCGCTCGGTGTGCTCAACCGCATCAAGACCGCCGACTGGCGCGTCACCATCGCCACCCCCAGCCCCAAGGTGACGTCGATGAACGGGGTGGTCATCGAGCAGATGTCCACTCTCGAGGAGGCGCGTGCCGCTGACGCAGTCATCGTCGGCAGTGGCATCGCTACGCGCGAGGTCGTCGAAGACCAGGCGATCATGAACACCCTGCGCGGCCTGGACCCCTCGCGCCAACTCATCGCCGCGCAGTGCTCCGGCGCGCTCGTGTTGGCCAAGCTCGGCCTGCTCAACGACATCCCCGCCTGCACCGACCTGACCACCAAGCCTTGGGTCATCGCCGCCGGCGTCGAGGTGCTCAACCAGCCCTTCTACGCCAAGGACAACATCGCCACCGCCGGCGGCTGCCTCGCCTCGCACTACCTCGCCGCCTGGATCATCGCCCGCCTCGAGGGCAACGACGCCGCCGAAAGCGCACTGCACTACGTCGCCCCGGTCGGCGAGAAGGCGGAATACATCGAGCGCGCGTGGCGCAACATCACCCCCTATCTGCCCGCTCCCGCACCGGCGCTCGTCTGAAACGACCAGTCGCAAGCAGTGACCGGCCAGGAAGCCATGCCCTCGGCAGCCTGGCTGGTCGTTCGCGGCCCGAACACCTACCGAGCTCCTGGGCAGGGGGCCTCAAAGCGGTGAACACTGCGGGGAAAGACGCGGCGCAGGGCTACGTCCCGGCGCGCGAACGGATCCTCGGGCTGTTCGTCCAACCTGCGACGTTCACGGCTCCGGTGCGCTAAGACGTCACGCGCGAGCGGCAGCAGAGGTCCTCCTGGAAAACGCTCTGCCAAGCACAAGCTGACGAAGGCTGCGTCCGCAGCGGAGAGCATCCGTCACCGACGCAGCTCGCACTCGCACGCCACTTCTTGACGGATTCCTGGCCTGATGAGGCGCATGTCGACCGTAATCCGCACGCACCAACTCCCTTGCCCGGGCGCCGGGTTATGGCGCGACGTGCGTGGGGGCTGTGAAGAGTTCGGGCATGACTCTCGGGATTCGGTCACGGGAGCGGAAAACTCGGAGGGCTCACTCGGCGCTCCCGAACAGGTCGGGCGCCGACCTATGCGATGGGAGACCGACCCATGGTGTTCACTCTGGTACGGAGCAGAGCGCGGATGGCCGCGCTCGCGCTCTCAGCCGTCGTGGCCCTTGCCTTAGGCGCGACCGCCACGACCGGCGCAGCAGCGACCCCCGCACCCGCGAAACAGGGGCCGACTTCGGTGGCGTACGTCGAGGTGAACAACAACAGCATGCTGAACGTCGGCAAGTACACCCTCGCCAACGGCGGCGGCAATGTCTTCGACGTCGCCGTGATCTTCGCGGCGAACATCAATTACGACACGGGCACGAAGGCGGCGCATCTGTACTTCAATGAGAACGTGCAGCGCGTCCTCGACAACGCCGCCACGGAGATACGGCCGCTGCAGCAGAAGGGCATCAAGGTCGTCCTCTCGGTGCTCGGCAACCACCAGGGCGCGGGTTTCGCCAACTTCCCGTCACAGCGAGCGGCTTCGGCGTTCGCGAAACAACTGTCGGACACCGTGGCCAAGTACGGCCTCGACGGCATCGACTTCGACGACGAGTACGCCGAGTACGGCAACAACGGCACCGGCCAGCCCAACGACAGCTCGTTCGTGTACCTGGTGACGGCGCTGCGCGCGAACATGCCGGGCAAGATCATCAGCCTCTACAACATCGGCCCGGCCGCGTCGCGCCTCTCCTACGGCGGCGTCGACGTCTCGTCCAAGTTCGACTACGCCTGGAACCCGTACTACGGCACCTGGCAGGTCCCCGGCATCGCACTGCCCAAGTCGAAGCTGTCGCCGGCGGCCGTCGAGATCGGCGGGACCTCGCAGAGCACGGCCGCCTCCCTCGCCCGCCGCACGGTCGACGAGGGGTACGGCGTTTATCTGACGTACAACCTCGACGGCGCCGACCGCAGCGCCGACGTCTCCGCGTTCACCAGGGAGCTGTACGGCAGTGACGCCGTCTACACGCCGTAAGGCGACCGCACTCCCCAGCGCGCGGCGCCCCCTCGGGGCTTGCCACATCCCGTAGGGCCGCGATCCGTGCAGGCCGCGCCTTCGACAACGATGTCGGGGGCGCGGTGCGGGTTGACCATTCGCGCCTGTGAGGTACGGAAGCAGGGGCGAGGGGGGAACTGGCTGATACAAGGGCGAGTTGAGGGGCCCCTCGGAACAGACTCAAGGGCAGGACTTGAGACAGGAGGCACCGTTATGCGTATCCCCGGGCCCGAGCACCAGGAGGACGGCGGGCTGAGCGCCGTTGTGGCTGCGGGCGGGCTGCACCGGTACCAGTTACGCCTGCACGAGGCGCACGGACCCGTCGTGGGCTTCCAACTGCCGGGCGCGGGCGCGGCCGTGTCGGTCGCCGATCCCGTGCTTCTGGAGGCCACGGCGCACATCGACACGCGGCCCGAGGGGCTTTTCGCGTTCCTGGACCCGCTGTGCGAGGCCGGCAACCTGCAAGTGCTGCCCGTCGACGAGCACACCCCCTGGCGCCGACTACTGCTCTCGGTGCTCGCCGGACGGCCGGCTCACGAGCGGCACTTCGCGCGCTTCAGCAAGCTGGCGAGGGAGCTTGCGGACCGCTGGGCGGGGCAGGCCGACGGCGAACCTGTCGAGCTGCAAAAGGAGTTGACCGCGCTGTCGCTCCGTATGATCTGCGGGTTCGCGCTCGGCGGCGCGGAAACCGACACCGACCGTGTCGTCGCCGCGTTCGAGGAGGTGCTCACCGAGCACCTCGGGCGGCTCTACCAGGTGCCGCGGGCCGACCCGCGCTCGGCGGAGCGGGCCGAGGCGGCCCTTGCATATCTGCGCGCGACGGTCGACCGCGTGGTGGCGGCGCACCGCTCGGGCGGCCGCACCGACCGCAGCGACCTGATCGGGGCGCTCGTCGAGGCCGGTCAGAGCCCGGCGCGGATCCGGGACACCGTGATGGTGACGCTGCTCGCCGCCCACCACACCACCGGCGTCGCCGTCTCGTGGACGCTGCACCTGCTGGGCCGCCATCCCGACGCGGCCGATCGCGTCGCCGCCGAACTGGACCAGGTGCTGGGCGATCGCGCCACGCCCGATTACGGTGATCTGCGGCGGCTCAGGTACCTGGACATGGTGCTCAAGGAGTCGATGCGCCTGTTCCCGCCCGGCCCGTACGGCGCACGCGAGACGACCGAGGACCTGGTTCTGGGCCCGTACGAGATCCCGGCCGGGACGACGGTGTTCTATCCGTTCTGGGCGGTGCACCTGAACCCTGAGCACTGGCCCGAGCCGGAGCGGTTCGACCCCGAACGGTTCACGCCGCTGGAGGTGGCCAAGCGGCCGCGGCTCGCGTACGTCCCCTTCGGGATCGGGCCACGCAGCTGCGAGGGCGCCGCTTTGGCCACGGTCGAGGCCCAGCTCGTCCTGGCCGTTCTCCTCAAGCGCCTGCGCTTTCGGCCCGCGCCGGGGCACGAAGTGACGCCGGTGGAACGGTTCGTGCTGTGGGCACGGGACGGGATCCGGATGGTGGTGCGGCCAAGGGACCTCTAAAGGGCGCTGCAGACGACTTTTCCTGACAGGCTGGGTGACCTTGCTGTCGGTGGCCGGATCTGATCGTGATCACCCTTCCGCAACACCCTTAGGGCGCAGGCCAGAAGTGAACGAAGCCACCCCCAATGACACCGGTATGCGGCCATCACGTCGCTGTCGCACATTCTTCCGGTCGCCATTCTCTGGATACTCGGGGTCTATCGCGGATCCCGATGTATTCCGGGGTTCTGCTGTGGCGGCGAGAGTTCAGCGGATAGAGTATCGCGCGCTGCTCGCGATGGCGGTCGAGAGGTCGGCGAGGTCGGCGATGGGGGGAGAGCACCGTGGTTGAGCTGGAAGAACACGCAATCCGGGGCCGACTCGCCGGAGGCGCTGAACGCGCGTTCGCCTTTCCTGGCCTGCGACGCTTACCACTCGCCGGAATATCCTCCAGCGATCATCACAAAGCGGTCCACGTAACAGCGTGGGCCCTTTTTCTTTTTCGTGGTGTTCGCACTGGCGTCCGCGTCTGGGGCCGCGAACTTGACGTGCAGCGAGAAGCGGGTGCTTCGTTTTCCTGACAAGAGAAGTGTGGAGTGTGATGCCATGAACCGAGTCGGCAGAGACTCTCGCCGGTCGGCCTGGAGGCTTGTGGGGCCGCTGGCACGCATGGGGTTATCTGTTCTTTTGCTGGCAGGCGGTGCCGTGGGAGTGACGGCTGGACCGGCCGCCGCTTCGACCGCCGACGGCACGCTGACGGTCGAGGTGCTGCGCGACTTCTTCGGCACCGGCGTGATCAACGCGACGATGGACGTGCCGCAGCGGGGCATGAGGGTGAAGATCTCCGACCCCGCCGGGCACGTTGTCACCGGCGTCACCGATGCCACCGGAAAGGTCGTGGTGTCGGCGTCGACCGTGCTGAGCGGCGGCCGGTACCGCGTCGACGTCAGCATCCCGGCACCGTACAGCGACTATCTGCGGGCGGCGCCCGCGTCGACGGCGGGGAACCACTTCGACAGCTTCACGTCGTTCGTGGATGTGTCGGACGGACAGAACGCCTCGGTGGTGACGGGCGTGTGGGATCCGGCCGACTACGCGCTGCCGGACTCGCGGTACTTCGTGCCGGTCCACAACGGCGCCAACGGGACCGACAACCGGGCGTTGGTGGCGTTCGGGACGAAGACCCGGGGCACGTGTCCCACCGATGTGGCGTGCCCGACCACGCTGGCCACGCAGGACCAGGTGGGCACGACGTTCGGGTTGGCGTACGACAAGTACCGGACCCGGCTGTTCCAGAGCGCGTTCGCCCGCCGGTACGCCCCGTACGGGCCGCAGGGCGGGGGCGCGATCTACACGGTGCCGGTCAACGGCTCGGGTGCGCCGGAGCTCTTCGCGCGGGTGCCGGACGCGGCGGTGACGCGGCACGACACCGCCAACATGATCAAGGATCCCGGGTTCACCGACGCGCCGGGCAAGGAGAGCATCGGTGGCCTGGCCCTGTCGGCGGACGGCTCCACGCTGTACGCGGTGAACCTGCGGACCCGCAGCCTGGTGAGCTTCGACGCGACAGGGGCCACCGCCGCGGCGACCGAGTCGTCGGTCCCGATCCCGGACCCGGGGTGCGCGAGTCCCGACGACTGGCGGCCGTTCGGTCTCCAGGTCCACAACAACACGCTGTACGTCGGCGGCGTGTGCAGCGCGGAGAGCACGCAGCAGCGCGCGGACCTGAAGGCCTTCGTCTCCACCTACGACGGCAAGCGGTTCACCACGGTGCTGAGCCACCCGCTCACGGGCGAGCGCGGCAGTGTCTTCGGTTCCGGGGACAAGGCCACCCACTGGAACCCGTGGAACACCAGCCCGGACACGTGGGACGACCGGAAGGCGGGCAACGTCTTCATCGATCCGCAGCCGGAGCTGGCCTCCCTCGCCTTCGCCCGCGACGGCTCGATGATCCTGGGCTTCCGCGACCGGTTCATGGACGTGCTCAGTTGGGGAGGGCTGGACCCCCGCCCGGGGAACGACACGGCGGAAAACGGCATGTCCGGTGGTGACATCACCATGGTCTGCGCCACGCCCACGGGTGAATACCAGTGGGAAGGCACCGGGAGCTGCCCCAACCACGCCACCCCCGCCAACAATGGCGGCCAGGCAGCCGATGTCGTCGAATACTTCCCGGGCGATTTCTATGCCAACGCGCACCAGGAGACCGCGCTGGGGTCGGTGGCCTATATCCCGCAGCAGCAGTGGGTCGTCAGCACGGAGTTCGACCCGGTCGTCAACGTCGCGACCTCAGGTACCGGGTACCACAACATCACGACCGGTCAGGGCCCGGGCAACAACCCGTCCGCCAACGGGTACCAGTTCGTCAGCCGGGAACAAGGCGGGTTCGGCAAGGCCGGCGGGCTCGGTGACATCGCGTACGCGGCGGCGAACGCGCCGATCCAGATCGGCAACGTCGTGTGGTTCGACGGCGACCACAACGGGATCCAGGACCCGGGGCACGTGCTGCTGCCGGGGGCGACGATCAACCTGCTGGACGCGGACGGCAAACAGGTCGCCACGACCAGGACCAATGCCGCCGGCGAGTACTACTTCGGTGGTGTCGGCGCCGCGTACGAGCTCACGCCGGGCGCGAAGTACACGGTGCAGTTCGACGTGTGCACCGCGGACACCAGCCAGGTGCCCGAGCAGCCCCCGGCGAGCGAGCTGAGGTTCACGCTCCCGCGGGCCGGTGCCAACCGTGCGCACGACTCCAATGTGACCCCGCCGACCACCGGACCGTTGTGCAACGGCTACGCGCCTGTCACGGCGCCGGACAAGCCGGGCGGGGTCGATCACACGATCGACGCCGGGGTATACGTCCCGAAGGAAACGCCGACCCCGACGCCCACACCCACGCCCACACCGACTCCGACGCCGCCCGCGGCCTCCACGCCGCCGTCGCCCGCGCCGCCTGGCAACCACCCGGCCCCGTCCGGTGGCGGCGCGGGTTCGCTGGCGCACACCGGTACGCCCGGGCTGGCGGAGATGATCGGCATCGTCGGTCTGCTGGTGGGTGCGGGCGTGGTCATCGCGTTCGTGACCCGGAATCGTCGCGCCCGGCAACACTGAACGAACCGCACAACGGTGATCTGCCCGTCCGCGATCCGGACGGCACGGACGGGCAGATCACGTCCCGGCCGGTCCACGAGGGCCGGCCCTGGCGTGGTCTGCCACCGGACTGCCAAGTGCCGCCGCGAGCCCGCGGCGGCCGGACGGTGTGGTGATCGAAAGGATGAAGGGGAGAGTGTCAGCGTCGAACCGCCTGCGGAGCGTGAGAATCCGGCAAGCCCCACCAGGGCGTCCAGGTGACCGGCGCCGATGGCCGCGGCCGCGCCGGGCCGCGGCCGTCATCGGCATCGCGGCCGTCGCGGTGGCCGCGGTGGCCGCGTTCCTGGTCGCCGACGGCGGCTCCGACGCCGGCGGTCCGCGCCCGCTGACGACGGATGAGGCGAGCCGGCTGGCGATCACGCGATTCCGTAACTACCAGGCGCAGGGCCGCGCGGTGACGCTCACCGTGCCGGGCGCTGCCGGCGGACTGACCGTCACCGGGTCCGTCGACTATCGGCGCAAGGTCGGTTACGGCGTGGTGCACGGCACCGGGCGCGACAAGTCCAGCGACGGGCTGATCCAGTGGACGCCCACCTCGGTGCAGGTCCGCCCGCTGCCGGACGCCCCGGCGCACGCACCCACGTCGCCGCCCCGTTCGGGCTGGTACGACCGTCCGCTGCTGTCGTCCGGCAGCGCGCTGGACACTTCGCTGGCCATCGCGCTCAGGCTCGGCAGCGACCGGCCGGACAACGCCGAACTGCTGCCGCAGAACGGTGCCGCCTGGTGGGGACGAGACCAGGTGAACGGGCATCGGGTGGACGTCATGGCCGGGCCGTCCTCCCCTGACCGCGCCGGTACGGCGGGCAACGTGCGCTACTGGATCGGCTCCGACGGCACCATGTACCGGGTCCGCGTCAGCGTGGGTTCCGAGTCGCAGCCGGTGGTCATCGAGTTCGACACCCGGAAGTACGTGCCGGTCGAGCCGGTGCCCGGAGTCACCCCGGCCCGGTAGCCGCTGTTCAGGACGTCTGCACCCGCGCGTTCGCGGCGAGCAGGGACGCTGACGGCAGCGTGACGTCTGATGTCTTCGGCAGCGCCGGAACGGCCGGGACAGCGGTGGCGCCCGTAGTGGTGGCGTGGGGGAACTGCGGCTGCGGACCCGGCGCCGTGACCTCGGTGAACGGGATGCCACCGGGCGCCGTCGGCATCGCCCACCTGCCGGCCGGCGAAGGCGACCGGTCCGGAAGCGGGCAGGGCACGGTGGTCGCGAGACGGGCGGGCACTGTGGTGCGCAGATCGTTGCCACGCAGGCAGTTGCCCCGTCCCCGCGTGGCGCTGGGGAACGTCCAGCCGACGTCGATGCCGTTGCCGGTGAACGTGTTGTCCACGATCTGGTTGCCGACCGGAGGTATGTCGGCGGTTGCGCTGATCACCAGCCCGGCGTTGCGGTTGTCGGCGATGCGGTTGCGGAGGAACTGATTGTCGCTGCCGCCGTCGATGCCGATGCCGGTGCCCCACCCGCCGTCGGCCTGCTCCGGGGTGGCCGTCTGCTGGTTGGCAGCGATCAGGTTGCCCGCGATGACGGCGCCCTGCTGCGGGAGCAGCTTCTCCTGGTGGTCGGAGTTGGTGGTCAGGCCGACCCGGTTGCCGACCAGGCGGTTGCCGACCACGTACATGTCGCCACTGGCGTTGGTGCCTTCGTAACCGATCGCGTTGAGTTCGGCGATGTTGTCCCGCACCGCAATGTGACAGGGCTTGCACTGTCCGACGTAGATCCCCGAGTCGGCCCCGCCCGAGGTGTACGAATGCTCGATGACACCGTTCTGCGCGGAGAACGCATAGATGCCGTACAGACCGTTGCGGGTCGCGGTCACGTAGGAGACCAGGAACGACTTCAGGAAGGTGACGGGCTCGTGGCCGGTATCGTAGCCCCCGGCATGCCCCGGTAGCCCGGCGGCCGCTTTCGCCGAACCGGTGACCAGGACCCCGTTCTGCGTGTTGTTCTGCACGGTCAGGTTCTCCACAGCCACCCCGGGCGCGGTGACGACGATGCCGTTCGGTTGCTGCAACCGCCCGTCGATGACGACCTTGTCCCGGGACTGACCACGAAGGGTGACACGAGGCGTGGAGACCTTCACCGACTCGTGGTACACCCCCGACGCGACCAACACCAGGTCACCAGGGTGAGCGAGCGACACCGCATCCGCGATCGTCGGGGCATCAGCCGGCACTCTGATCGTCACGTGCGCGCCGGGTGGTCGCCGGCCGTGGTTCGACCCGTCATCGCCGGGCCCGCAGCCCGCCAGTACGCATGTCAGGGTGCTCAGTAACGCGACCATCAGGCTAAGCCGGAGACGAGGCATGGCCGCATCCTGGCATGAAGTCATCCCTGCACGGGGGCCAACCAACTCGGCTCCGTCACAACGGATATGGCATTCGACGAACTCGCCCTCCGGCAGAAGGGATATGGCATTCTCCACACCGTGAGCCGAGCTGACTCCCGTCCATCACGCCGCGCGTTCATCGGTGCCACCGGGGCCGTGGCGGCCACCGGGCTCACCGCCGGGTGCGAATCGCCCGCGCCGAAGCCAAGTCGGCACCCTTCCCCCGCGTCACCTGCGAAAGTGTCGCCAACCGGCCGCTATCAGGCAGGCATCACGCTCCCGCAACCTGCCCAGCCGAATCTCCTGGCGGTGGTGGCCGACCTCGGCGACGCCGTGGCCGTCGGCCCCCTGCTTGCCGAACTCGGTCAGGCCGTTCTCACGCTCACCGCGGGGACCGATCCACGACTGCTGGGCCTGCCGCCGGGCGATCTCACCGTGACGATCGGGGTGGGCCCACGGCTGGTGCGCAGGGCCGATCCCTCCCTGCCCGGCGCGGCAGACCTCCCCCGGTTCTCCCGCGAGCGGATCGCCCCGCAAGCACGCGGCGGGGACCTGCTGATGCAGATCTGCGCCGGCGACCCCTTGCTGTTACCGGTCGTCGCCGCCGCACTTCTGGAGCAGGCCGGCCACCGGATACGTGAACGCTGGCGGCAGTCCGGACGCCGCGGTCCGAACGTCCCCGTGGACAAGGACATCTCCGCGCCACGAAACCTGCTCGGTTTCATCGACGGCGTAGTGGGCCCGCACACGGCCGCCGAACACCAACGCCATCTGTGGCTGGCCGGGCCGGCTGCCGTCGGCGGCGGCACGATCGCCGTAGTACGGCGCATGGAACTCGACCTGCCGCGGTTCACCGCGCTCTCCGTCGCCGACCAGGAGGCGGTCTTCGGCCGACGCAGAGCCACCGGCGCGCCCCTCTCCGGCGGGACCGCAGCCGGGGACCCTGACCTCGGCGCCAAAACACCGGACGGGCGCTACCTCGTCCCGGCCGACGCCCACGTCCGCCGGGCCAACCCCAACGTGGTCGGCGTCGGCCTCATGCTCCGCCGCTCCTACAGCACCGACGAGCCCGCCCCCGGCCTGCTCTTCATCAGCTTCCAGAACGACATACGCACATTCACCAACACCCTTGCGCGTATGGATGACTCCGACGCACTGCTGCGATTCACCACCACCACCGCCAGCGCAACATTCCTCATCCTCCCCGGCTTCGACCAGCAGCACCCGCTCGGCGCCAAGATGTTCCGCTGAAGAGGGCCGGCGGGCATGCTCGGCGTACGGAAGGGTTGCGTGGCAGCAGCCAAGGTCCTCGGGCCGGATCAGGCCGGGAGGAAGGCCGCGGCCGTCGCCGCGCCGAGGCACGCGCCGGCCACGGTCTGGGCGATGGTGTGGTAGGTCAGTGCCACCCGGGACCAACACACCGCGGTGGTGAGCAGGTAGGCGAGCAGCCACCAGGGCGAGTGCACGACGGCGAGCAATGCGGGGACCGCGGACGCGACCGCGGAGTCCACGCTGATCTTCCATACCGTGTTCACGGTCAGGAGGACGATGGTCATGGCCCACAGGGCGAGCATGGCGACGAGGATGCCGGTCGGGGCGTGGCCGAGGACCATGACGAGCGACCCGAGCCCGATGGATGCCAGGATCACCAGGAAGATCGGGGCACGCTTCGCACGGTCTACGACGTGCCGGTCACCCCAGGTGCCCCGCTTGCGCTCCCACTCGATGTACCCGGCCGGGATGAGCCCGGCGCACAGTGCACCGAGCAGGCCCCATGGAATGCCGGTCCAGTCGCCGGCGGCCGCCAGGCCGATGCCGACCATGCCGACGACGAGGACGTTACGGGGCTGAAGGACATCAGTGACGGTCCGGGCCGTAATGGCGTAACTCGTCACGTGGTCGTCCCCCTGGCGGTGAGCAAGCTTTGTGTAGGGGCCGGGCCGCTCTTTTTGTACGCCCTGGCCACTTGGCGGAGCCATGTGATTTTTCCGTCCTGGTCCGTGGCCGCGGGCTGCTCGAAAGCCGCGGCGGACCCGCGGACGCCCCTCCCGCCGTGGCGGCAAGTGCGGCCTTGATCCAGTATGCCTGAGCGACGGCACCGTGGGCGGCCCGCTTTTTCGGTCCCCGCTCTGGAGGGCCAGGTGGAAAGCCGCTGCCCGCGCCCCCTTCCGGCAGGGAAGGGGGCGCGGGAGATGACGTCCGGGAGCGCTTCAGACCGCGAGGTGGAAGCCCGCGCCGACTCCGCCGTGGGCGTTCATCTCGTCGATGATGCTCAGGATGGGCGAGCTGTGCTGAGCTCCCCAGGCGTTCCCGACCAGTGTCTGGCCGTCGACGACGGGAGAGCCGGAGTCACCGCCATCGGTCCAGACGAGGTGGGTGAACCAGATGCCGTTGGTGCCGAGCTTCATGCCACAGGTGAGGCCGGTCCGGTGGCCTTGCTTGCACATGCGGGTGCCGTTGGCGGGCGGGGCGCCGATCGAGGTGATGGACACTCCGCCGACGGTGCTGGTGGGCGCGACCCTGGACTCGTCCAGCTGGATCACCGCGTAATCCAGCCCCTTGGGGCCGGTGCTGAGCAGGTTGTTCGGGGTGCTGACGTACGTCACCGTGCCGATGGCTCCCGTTTCCAGGTCGGGGCGGCTGTCGGCGATCGGAGCGGGGGAGAAGGCCGTCCCCGCGGGCGAGGTGTCCCGGTAGACCTTCTCGCCGACGAGCTTGTTGCCCTGCTCGTCGATGAAGCAGTGGGCGTTGGTCAGGCCCACGAGGTTGCCGGCGGAGTCGCGGCCGACCGCGGTGAGGGTGCAGACGTAGTAGCCGGTCGGAGTCTCCGGGGACGGTGTCAGCCGGAAGATGATCCCGGTGCCGCCACCGATGGCCGTGCGGGTATCCGCGCTCGCCGCCGGGGCGGTGGCGAGGCCGGCACAGGCCAGGAGCAGTGCCAGGCCGAGGATGCGCAGGGTGCGTAACAAGCGATCACTTCCCATGTGTGGGTAAGGCGTTCAGGACGAGAACCACGGCGTCAGCCAACCGCCGAACGCGGGCCGGCGAAATGCAATCGTCTACTTTGGACTATGTGAGGTGCGTCACCCCAGCGGCCGCCGCCCGGGTGGGGTGTGAGCGACGCTCCCGCCCAGGGAATCCGTACGCGGAACCGGCGCGGTGGACGCGGCCGCATCGCCCTGTGGGGTTTTCTGTGGCGTGACACTGCTCACGGTCGCCGCGAGGTGGCGCCGTGCTGACCTCGGAGAGGGCTCTGACCTGCGGTGAAGTTCTTTCGTGACGCTCCAGCCGGTATCGGCGCGGAGGCCGCAGTACAGGTCGCCGCGCTGTTCCGGTCGGTGTTTTCGCAGGTCAGATGGGGTCGCGTCATTTGCCGTGTGTGCGGTTGTCGGCGCCTTTCATCACGTTCGGCAGGTGGCATGCTGACCACCTCCGCGTTACATGACGGCCCCGCAGGTAATACGTCCACGCAGGTCCGGCGTCTGATCTGTCCGTCGCCGACACCGTGCTGTACGTCAACGGCAGACCGAAGGGATCGAGAATGTTCCGCAAGGTACTGGTCGCGAATCGCGGTGAGATCGCGATTCGCGCTTTCCGCGCCGGCTATGAATTGGGCGCGAAAACCGTTGCCGTCTTCCCGTACGAGGACCGCAATTCACTGCACCGGCTGAAGGCCGACGAGGCATATGAGATCGGCGAGCCGGGCCACCCGGTGCGTGCCTACCTCTCCGTCGAGGAGATCGTCCGCGCCGCGCAGCAGGCCGGAGCGGACGCGGTGTACCCGGGATATGGATTCCTGTCCGAGAACCCCGACCTGGCGCGTGCGTGCGAGGAGGTGGGCATCACGTTCGTCGGGCCGGGCAGGGACACGCTCGAACTGACCGGGAACAAGGCGCGCGCGGTGGCCGCTGCCCGCGCGGCCGGGGTACCGGTGCTCGGCTCTTCCGAGCCCTCCACGGACGTGGACGAACTCGTCCGGGCCGCCGAGGACATCGGCTTCCCGGTGTTCGTCAAGGCCGTCGCGGGCGGCGGCGGGCGCGGGATGCGCCGCGTCGAGGACCCCGGCACACTGCGCGAGTCCATCGAGGCGGCGGCCCGCGAGGCGGCGGCCGCGTTCGGCGACTCCACCGTCTTCCTGGAGAAGGCCGTCGTCGACCCCCGCCACATCGAGGTGCAGATCCTCGCCGACGGAGACGGCAACGTCATCCACCTCTTCGAACGCGACTGCTCGATGCAGCGCCGGCACCAGAAGGTGATCGAACTCGCGCCCGCCCCGAACCTCGACCCGGCGCTGCGCGAGCGGATCTGCGCCGATGCCGTGACGTTCGCCCGGGGGATCGGCTACCGCAACGCGGGCACCGTGGAGTTCCTGCTCGACCGCGACGGAAACCACGTCTTCATCGAGATGAACCCGCGCATCCAGGTCGAGCACACGGTGACCGAGGAGGTCACCGATGTCGACCTCGTGCAGGCGCAGCTGCGTATCGCCGCAGGTGAGACGCTGGACGATCTCGGCCTCTCACAGGACACCGTCACCCTGCACGGCGCCGCACTGCAGTGCCGTATCACCACCGAGGACCCGGCGAACGGCTTCCGTCCGGACACCGGCAGGATCAGCGCCTACCGGTCGCCGGGCGGCTCCGGGGTCCGCCTGGACGGCGGCACCACACACGCCGGTACGGAGATCAGCGCGCACTTCGACTCGATGCTGGTCAAACTCACCTGCCGGGGCCGGGACTTCAACACCGCCATCGGCCGGGCCCGGCGCTCCGTGGCCGAGTTCCGCATCCGCGGCGTGGCCACGAACATCCCGTTCCTGCAGGCCGTGCTCGACGATCCGGACTTCCGGGCCGGGCGGGTCACCACCTCGTTCATCGAGGAGCGCCCGCATCTGCTCACCGCACGCCATTCCGCCGACCGTGGTACGAAGCTGCTCACCTACCTCGCGGACGTGACGGTGAACAAACCGCACGGCGCGCGGCCCGAGCTGAGCGATCCCACCACCAAACTGCCGCCCGTGCCCGCCACCGAACCACCGGCCGGCTCCCGGCAGCGGCTCGCCGAGCTCGGCCCGGAGGGGTTCGCCCGGTGGCTGCGGGAGTCACCGGCCATCGGCGTCACCGACACCACCTTCCGGGACGCCCACCAGTCGTTGCTCGCCACCCGGGTCCGCACCAAGGACATGCTCGCCGTCGCCCCGGTGGTGGCGCGGACGATGCCACAACTGCTGTCCCTGGAGTGCTGGGGCGGTGCCACTTACGACGTCGCACTCCGCTTCCTGGCCGAGGACCCCTGGGAGCGTCTCGCCGCGCTCCGGGAAGCCGTACCGAACATCTGCCTGCAGATGCTGCTCCGCGGGCGCAACACCGTGGGCTACACCCCCTATCCGACCGAGATGACCGACGCCTTCGTGCAGGAGGCCGCGGCCACCGGCATCGACATCTTCCGGATCTTCGACGCGCTCAACGACGTCGGCCAGATGCGGCCCGCGATCGACGCCGTACGGGAGACCGGAACGGCCGTCGCCGAGGTCGCCCTGTGCTACACCTCCGACCTGTCCGACCCGTCCGAGCGGCTCTACACCCTCGACTACTACCTCCGCCTGGCCGAGCAGATCGTGGCAGCCGGCGCCCAGGTCCTGGCCATCAAGGACATGGCGGGGCTGCTCCGGGCTCCGGCCGCCGAGACGCTCGTATCGGCGCTGCGCCGCGAGTTCGACCTGCCGGTGCACCTGCACACCCATGACACCGCGGGCGGTCAGCTGGCCACCTACCTCGCCGCGATCCGGGCCGGTGCGGACGCGGTGGACGGGGCGGTGGCGTCCATGGCCGGCACCACCTCACAGCCGTCGCTGTCGGCGATCGTGGCCGCGACCGACCACTCGGAACGGCCCACCGGGCTGGATCTGAAGGCGGTCGGGGACCTGGAGCCGTACTGGGAGAGCGTCCGCCGGATCTATGCGCCCTTCGAGGCGGGCCTGGCCTCGCCGACCGGCCGCGTCTACCACCACGAGATCCCCGGCGGGCAGCTGTCCAACCTGCGTGCGCAGGCGGTCGCGCTCGGCCTGGGTGACCGTTTCGAGGAGATCGAGGCGATGTACGCCGCCGCCGACCGGATCCTCGGCCGCCTGGTGAAGGTGACCCCTTCGTCGAAGGTGGTCGGGGACCTCGCCCTGCACCTGGTGGGCGCCGGGGTGACGCCGGAGGACTTCGAGGCGACGCCGAACGAGTTCGACATCCCCGATTCCGTCATCGGCTTCCTGCGCGGCGAGTTGGGCAATCCGCCCGGTGGGTGGCCCGAGCCGTTCCGCGCCAAGGCGCTGCAGGGCCGCGCCGAACCCCGGCCGGTGCAGGAACTGACCGCGGACGACCGCAGCGGACTCGAGAAGGACCGGCGCACGACCCTCAACCGGCTGCTGTTCCCCGGCCCGGCGCGCGATTTCGAGACGCACCGTGAGGCGTACGGCGACACCAGCGTGCTGGACAGCAAGGACTTCTTCTACGGGCTGAGTTCCGGAGCGGAGTACGCCGTCGACCTCGAACCGGGCGTACGGCTCCTGATCGAGCTGGAGGCCGTCGGCGAGGCCGATGAACGCGGTATGCGCACCGTGGTGTCCACCCTGAACGGCCAGCTGCGGCCGATCCAGGTGCGCGACACCGCCGCGGCCGCGGACGTGCCGGTCACGGAGAAGGCCGACCGGGCCAATCCCGGCCATGTCGCCGCCCCGTTCGCCGGGGTGGTGACGCTCGCGGTGAGCGAGGGCGACGAGGTGGCGGCCGGCACCACCGTGGCCACCATCGAGGCGATGAAGATGGAAGCCGCGATCACCGCCCCGAAGGCCGGGAAGGTGGCCAGGCGGGCCATCAACCAGGTCCAGCAGGTCGAGGGGGGCGACCTCCTGGTCGAGATCACCTGACCCGCCGCGTGCCGCGTACCTCGGCCCGCGTGCCGCTCCCGCACGCCGCCCTGCCGCGGTGTGCGGGAGCGGCGTGTCGGCGAGGGCGGGGCTGACGGGGCGGACGGGTTCGCTTGTGCGGCCGGTTCGGCACTTGGCGGACGGGCGCTCGTCTTTCCTCCTTCCCCGCACCGGACCCCGATTCAGGACAATGTCGCCTCGGCTCTTCGGTGTGCCGCCCGACGCGGTGTATCGCCAGGCAGGGGCGCCTGCCCGGGACGATCCGGGGCCGTGACGCCGGGCCGCCATGTCGAGTGCGTGTGCGAACTTTACGGTTCCGTTCGCACTGGCCGGTCGCCTGAAGGCCGGCACGGGACGCGGGGTGTGGCGGAGGGGCCGGATATCGATGGGGTCCTGAACCCCGTGAGCTCGATCTTCCGTCTCTTGTGACCGACGGGCCGGCGATCGCTCGTTCGACGGTCCGTGCACCACTCGCCCGACAGCGGATCGGGGGCGAGCTCGGTCCCGATCCGCTGCCGGTACGGCAGCACGGGGCCGCCACGGGGAGTTGGCGGCTCCGGCAGTCTCCCCGCGCCACCGGGCGCGTGGCCGACGGGAAGGCTTGATCGTTGAGCAGAGACAACCGTCCGCAGACCCTGGGGACCCTGCGGACCACGAGGACGCGATTACGATCGCGGCGGTGGATCACCGCCGTGCTCGCCGTCCTGAGCACGGTGGCGGCCCTGCTGACCGTTCCGTTGACCGCTGCGCCTGCGCACGCGGTGAACCTGGACGGCAGTTCGCCGTTCGCCACGTACAACATGCACGGCTCGGACAACGGTGCGAGGTGGACTACAGAGATCAACCGGCTGGTCGCGAACTACCCGGTGGTGATGCTGCAGGAGGCCGGCAGCGGGCCACCTCAGCCGGCGGACGACCACCGGACCAATTACCGGCAGATGCGGCTCGCTCCGAGCCGCAACCCCCAGCCCAGTTCCTACACGCTCTCGACCTGGGCGGGCGGCCCGAGCGGCACCAACCGCTACGTGTACTTCCTGCAGACCGACCCCCGCAGGATCAGCAACACGAATGAGGACACGTGGGACGGCGGCCAGATGAACCTGGCGACGGTCACCGACACCCAGGCCACTGAGGTCCGCGTCCTGGAGAACAACTACTACGACCCGGACCCGAACGCCCCGAACAACCGCTACCGGGCCCGCCCGTTGCTCGGCCTGCGGTTCGGGAACACCTGGTACTGGAACACGCATGCCCGCGGCGAGGACGTGACCGGAGACGTGAACAGGCCCGGACTGCTCGACCAGGTCCGCAACTTCATGGCCGGGCGCGACCAGCGCGGCCGGAACTGGGTCCTGGCCGGCGACTACAACGTGAACATCCTCAACCGCAACAACGACCAGGCCCGCCAGTCACTGCACCTGCGCGCCGGCGAGAGCCTGCTGCGCACGGGCCAGCCGACGTACATCAACGGCGACCACCCGAGCGAGCTGGACTACGCGGTCACCAGCGGCCTGCCCGGCGGCTTCACCGCGAACCGCGCGGACGGTGCCGGATCCGACCACGTGGCCGTGCACTTCGCGGGGACACCACCGCCCGTCGCGCCCACCGGCCCGTCACACGTCTACGCCACCAGGCTGGCCGCGCCCAACGGCAATCAGCTGCAGGAGAACCCGGACCGCTCGGTCGGGATCGGCGCCCCCAGCAATGACAGCAGCCAGACCTGGCGCATGTACACCAACGGCGACGCCCTCACCCACTACCTGCGAAACCCCGGCACGGGAGACTGCATCGCCGCCCCGACGCGTGCCCGGCGGGATACGTCCTCCCAGGCCGTCGTCGGCCACTGTGCTGATCCGCGGGCGCAGTGGACGATCAGCCACCTCGAGGACGACCCCGCGTGGAACAACGACAGCGGGGGGCCGCAGCGCTGGCAGAACGTGGCCTTCCCCGGGATGTGCCTGACCCCGTCCGGCAAGCAGGTGACCGTGGCACCGTGCGCGGAGGACCCAGCCCAGCGGTGGTGGGAGAACCCCGCCTCGCTTCCCAAAAACTGGTCGACGACCACCGGCAACGTACGCCTGGAATCCGCCTTCCTGGGCGGCCGTATGCTGAACGGATCCTTTCCCGGGACGGCCATCTACACCCAGCCCGCACCGCCCAAGTGGTGGTGGATCTACTGGCTGCGCCAGGAGCGCCTGGACTTCGGCTGGAACATCCAGCGCATCAGCCCGGACGACAACCTGGTGCGCTTCGAGAGCGAGTTCGGCGGCAACTACTGCCTGGGTGTCCGCGACGAGCACGCCACCTCGCAGACCGACGCCATGCTGCGGACGTGTGACGACGCGCGCGGCGTCGACGCGGCCGGCCAGCGCTGGCTGGCCGAGACCTACGCGGACGGCACCGTCCGCTACCGCAACGAAGCCAATCACCTCTGTCTGCTGGCCCCCGACGCCGACCGCGGCAGCGTCCGCCTCGCCCCGTGCAACGACATCCCGGCCCAGCGCTGGAGCGTGGTGAACCCCTGAACCCACCAGGGACCGGGCACCTACAGCCTGGGAGCCACCGGCCGGAGCGCGCGGTGAATTCGACTCCGTGCGGCGCGGTCTGAGCGGCGGCAGAGCCGGTGCCGACGTCCGGGCTCCCCGGCCCGTACGGACGCCGACACCGGCTCCAGCGCAAGGCGTACGGCGCGCGGCCCCACCCGCTCCGGGTGGGCTCAGGGGCGGGGCTGTTGCTGGGTGACGCAGTGGATGCCGCCGCCGCCCGCGCCGAGGCCGTCGATGTCGAGCTGTTCGACGACCCGGTCCGGGAAGAGCCGCTGGAGGGTCGCTTTGGCCGCGGCGTCGGCACGGGTGTCGCCGAACTGGGCGGAGACCACGGCGCCGTTGCACACGTAGTAGTTGGCGTACGACGCGACGAAGTCGGGGTCGGTGGCGCGGATGCGCTTGTAGTCGGGGCCCTGGAGCCGGGTGACCGCGATCGGTTTGCCCTGGGCGTCGGTGGATGTGGAGAGGATCCGGTACTGCCGGCGCGCGTCCCGCGACCAGGCATCGGTGTCCGTGGCGAGCGGCATCTGGACCAGCCCGGCGGCGGTGGCCAGGAACCTGGAGGTGGCGTCGACGTGGTCGTCGGTGATGTCGCGACCGGTCACACCGTTGAACCAGATCACCTTGGACGCCCCGTAGGCGTCGCACAGGGCGGTTTCGATCCCCGCCTGGGACAGGTCCGGGTTGCGGTTGGAGTTGATGAGGCTGCTTCTGGTGGCCATGAGCGTGCCGTTGCCGTCGGTCTCCACCGCGCCGCCCTCGCCGACGAAGCCGGCGGCGGTGAAGGGCACTCCGAGGTGGGCAGCGAGGCGTTCGGCGACCAGGGCGTCGTTGGCGTGGGGTTGTTTGTTGCCCCAGCCGTTGAAGTTCGTCCCGATGGCGTTCAGGCCGCCTGCGCCGTCGGTGCGGAAGACCGGGCCGGTGTCGCGCATCCAGCAGTCGTCGACCGGGATCGTGTCGAGGACGGTCACGGAGGGTCCGCAGGCGCTCCGGGCTGCGGGGACGCCGGCGGGATTGGCGCACAGGGTGACGGGTTCGTACTTCGCGACCGTTCTCGCGATGAGGGCGATGTTCGCCTGGACGCCGCGCAGCTTCGGGCCCCAGATGTCGGTACTGTCGGGCCAGGCCATCCAGGTCCGGGTGTGCGCGACGGTGTCGATCGGTACGGCGAAGCCCGACGCCGACGCGGGTGCCCGGCCGGCCGCCAGGGCCTTGTCGGCGCCGGCGGCCGCCCAGGCAGCACCGGCCGCGGCGAGGCCGGTGGCCGCCAGGAAGCTTCGTCTGCCAAGGGTGTGGCGGGAGGTGCCGTGGGGTGCAGCCTGCTCGTTCATCTCTGGCCTCCGGTCGGTCGTTGCGGATCAGTGGCGTACGGATCTCTGGTGCGGTTCGGGTGGAACTGGGCGTGGCGGTTCCGTCGGGCACTGGAGAGGGCCTGCGGGGCCCAGCCCGGACGGGGAATGGAGTCCAACAGCAGCTGGGTGTAGGGGTGTTGGGGAGCGCTGAGCACCTGAGATGTGCTGCCGGATTCGATGATCCGGCCTTGGCGCATGACGACGATGTCGTCCGTGACGCAGCGCACCACGCCGAGGTCGTGGGTGATGAACAGGTAGCTGATTCCGGTCTGTTCGCGGATGTCGGCGAGCAGGTTGAGGATCTGTGCCTGTACCGAGACGTCCAGGGCGGCGACGGCTTCGTCCAGGACGAGGACGGCCGGTTCCACCGCCAGGGCCCGGGCGATGGCGACCCGCTGCCGCTGGCCTCCCGAGAGCTCCCGGGGCAGTGCGCCCGCGGCCCGGGCACCCAGGCCGACCTGGCCGAGGAGCTCGGCCGGCCGGCGGGAATGGCCGGCCCGGGGGAAGTGGAGCCGCAGGGTCTCCCGCAGCGCCGCGTCGACGCTGATTCTCGGGTCGAGGGAGAGGTAGGGGTCCTGGAAGACCATCTGCACCTCGCGGGCGCGCGCCAGCCGGGCGGCCCGTCCACGGACCCGGCTGCCGCGCTCCTGGCCGTGCACCACGACCCGGCCGGCGTCCGCGCCTTCCAGGCCCACGACGATCCGGGCCGTGGTCGTCTTGCCCGAGCCGGATGCGCCGACGATGCCGAGTGATCCGCCGGTGGGGAGGGCGAACGAGACGTCGTCCACCGCGCGGACGGTGCCGTACGAGCGGCACAGGCCGGTGACTTCCAGCGCGGGCTCAGTCATGGACGGCGCTCCCTTCGAGCCGGTCACTGTGGTGGCAGGCGACGAGGTGGGTGGGTTCGCCCGGCACCGGGCGCTCAGCGGGTATGTGTTCGGCGCAGACATCGGTCGCGGACGCGCAGCGCGGGGCGAACGGACAGCCGGTCAACTCCGCCAGTAGGTCAGGAGGTTGACCTTCGATGGCGGCCAGTCGTTTTCGTGGGGCGTCGAGCCGCGGGGTCGCGGCGAGCAGTGCGGCCGTGTACGGGTGCCGCGGCCGGGCGAACAGGGCCTCGGCGGGGCCGGACTCGACGATCCGGCCGGCATACATGACGCACACCCGGTCGCTGATGGCCGCCGCGAGGCCGAGGTCGTGGGTGACGAAGAGCAGCCCGGTGCCGAAGCGTGCGCGAAGGTCCGCGAGGAGGGCGACGACCTCGGCCTGACTGGTGACGTCGAGGGCGGTGGTGGCTTCGTCGGCCAGGAGCAGGGCGGGTTCGCCCATCAACGCGGCCGCGATCATGACGCGTTGCAGCATGCCGCCGGAGACCTGGCTCGGGTAGCGGCGCAGTATCGCGGGGGACAGGCCGACGGCGTCGAGCATCTCGCCGGCGCGTTCGTTCGCCTCGGCCACGGGCATTCCGGTGTTCAGGCGCAGGCTCTCGGTGAGGAAGTCGCCGATGCGGCGCAGTGGATTGATGGCGGCCCGGGGGTCCTGGAAGATCATCGCCGCGCTGCCGGTGCGCAGGGCGCGGAGCTGCTGGGGAGTCATGCCGAGGACGTCCGCGCCGGCGACCTCGATGCGCCCCTCCGCGGTGGCGCCGGGAGGCAGTAGGCGCAGGACGCTGCGCGAGGTGAGGGTCTTGCCGGAGCCGGACTCGCCGACCAGGGCGACGGTCCGGCCGGCGTCGACGGTGAGGTCCACGCCGTCCAGTACCGGCCGGGCGGTGCGCGGCAGCCACAGCCGCAGACCTCGGACGTTGAGGACGGGAGGGGTGTCGGGGGCGCTCATCAGCGGTTCCTCCTGGCGACCCGGTCGGCCCAGCGTTCGCCGACGACGTTGAAGGCGACGACGGTCAGCACGATCGCCGCGCAGGGCAGGATCGCCGACAGGGGATAGCCCTGTTGGACGGCGGTCTGGCCGTCGAAGACCATCCGGCCCCAGTCGGGGGTGAGCGCCGGGACGCCCAGGCCGAGGAAGGAGAGGCCGGCCAGGTCGATGAGGGCGTAACCGAAGTTGATGGTCGACTGGGCGAGGATGACGGGGGCGATGTTCGGCAGGACATGTCGCAGGCAGATCTGGATGCCCGAGTGCCCCTGCACCACATAGGCGCTGGCATAGGGGCGTTCGCGCTCGGCGAGGACCAGTGACCGGGTGAGCCGGCTGACGTACGGGAGATAGGCGACGGCGAGGGCGAGGACGGGAGCCACGAGCCCTTCGCCGTACACGGAGACGATCAGGATCGCGAGCAGCATCCCGGGGAAGGCGAAGACCAGTTCCGTACTGCGGGAGAGGACCGAGTCCAGCCAGCCGCCCCGCCACGCCGCGGTCGCGCCGATGACGACACCGGTCAGTGTGGAGAAGGCGACCACACCGAGCGGGCCCAGTAGTGAGGTGCGGGCGCCTATGAGCAGGCGGGAGAGGGTGTCGCGGCCGGAGGCGTCGATGCCGAACGGGTGGGCCGGCGACGGTCCGGCGAGCGCGTTCCCGAGGTCGACCGCGTTGGGGTCGGCCGGGACGATCCAGGGCGCGGCCAGTGCCGCCAGAACCAGCACGGCGACGCATCCGAGGCAGAGCGCGTACAGCGGGGCGCCCGCGGTGCGGATCCGGGCGAACCCGGGCCTGCGCAGGGGGACGACAGCGGTCATCCGGCCGACCTCCCGGGGGCGAAGGTGACGCGGGGGTCGACCAGCGGATGGAGCAGGTCGACCACGAGGTTCACCGCCATGAAGAGCCCGACCATGATCAGGGAGATGGCCTGCACCGTGGGGAAGTCCTTTGTGGTGATGGACAGTTCGAGGAGCTGGCCGATGCCGCCCACGCCGAACGCCGACTCGACCAGGACGGTGCACACCAGCAGGGTGGAGACGATCAGGCCACCGGTGGTGAGCACCGTGCCCAGTGCGTTGCGGAACACATGACGACCGACGACCTTGCGCTTCGGCACGCCGCGGCTGAGCGCCACGGTGACGTGTTCCTGACCGAGTACGTCGAGCATCGCGCTGCGACTGACGCGGGCCAGCATGCCGATCAGATACAGCGCGAGGGCGACCGCGGGCAGGGTCAGGTGCCAGAGCATCTGCCCAGGACCGTCTCCGGTGCCGCCTGCGGGGAACCAGTGCAGCCGCAGCGCGAACAGCCCCTGGAGCATGACCGCGGCGACGAAGGACGGAGTGCCCACGGCGAGGGTGGTGGCGACCAGGATCGCCGAGTCCACGGCGCCACCGCGGACCGCGCCGATCCGGCCCAGTGCGAGGCCCACGACCAGCACCAGGAGCAGCGCCATGGTGACCAGGAGCAGGGTGGCCGGCAGCCGGTCCGCCAGGAGCCGGGACACGTCGGTGCGGTAGGTGATCGAGCGGCCGAAGTTGCCGTGCAGCAGTTGGCCGAGCCAGCGGAAGTACCGTACGGCGAACGGGTCATTGAGGTGGTACTGCGCGTTGATGGCTTCGAGGGCCGCGGGGGAGGACGACCGTCCCGACAGCAGGAAGCCGGCCGGGTTGCCGGGTGCCAGATACATCGCGCCGAAGATCACGAACGAGGCACCGAGCAGCGTGGCGGCCATCTCGGCCAGCCGCCGCAGGGCGAATCTCACGAAGTTCATCGCGCGGCCCCGACGTCGGCGGCCCAGGGGGAGTAGAGGTAGGAGATGGTGGTGGGGGCGCCGGTGATCCGCTTGTTGAGGAACACGGCGGTGGGCCACTCGGCCACGGGGATCCACAGGGCCTGCTCTGCGGCCTTGTGCTGGAGCTCGGCCTCGATGGCCAGCCGCCGCGCCGGGTCGTCGGTGGCCCGGGCGCGGTCGACCAGGGTGTCGTAGGCGCGGTCGTGGTAGCCGGCGTAGTTCTGGTACGCGCCGGTCCGGAAGTTGCTCAGCAGGTCCAGCGGATCGGTGATGGAGTCGTAGTACGTCTCCGGGAACATGTCGATCCCCTCGCGCGCCTTGGGGTCGGTGAAGAGCGCGCTGAAGGCATTGGGGGCGATGGTCTTGAGGCGGACACGGAGCCCGATCTGGGTGCCGGCTGCCTGCACCGCGGTGGCCAGCAGTGACACGTCCTGGCCGATGGAGCTGGTGGCGATGGTGACCGTCTTGCCGGTGGCACCCGCCTCCTTGATGAGCTTCCTGGCCTCGGCCAGGTTTCGCGTGAGGGGTGGCAGTCCGCCGAAGGCGGCATGTGTGACGGCTGCGGGGGCGGCGGCCCACGCGGCCTTGGTGGTGAGGGAGCTGGTGGCGGTTCCCGCCCCGCTCAGACCGGTCTTCACGAAGCCCCGCCGGTCCAGGGCCAAGGACAGCGCGCGGCGGACCCGGACGTCGCCGAGCGCGCCACGCATGGTGGTGACGTTGACGTTGACGCTGCTCAGTCCCTCGCCGAAGGAGAGGGTGCCGACACCACTGGAACGCAGCGCGGTATAGCTCTCGGTGGGGATGAGGTATCCGCCGTCCACCTCACCACCGAGCATCGCCTTGGTCCGTGCGGAGGAGTCGGGGAGGAAGCGGAACACCACTTTCGCCGACTTGGCCCGGGCGCCCCAGTAGCCGTCGAAGCGCCGGAGTTCGACGGACTGGCCCTTGCTCCAGGACCCGAGCCGGAACGGGCCGGTGCAGTCCAGGCTGCCTGAGGTGCCGTAGTTCCGGCCGGCTGCCCGGACGCCGGACCGGCTCGCCACCACTCCGGCCGTGGTCGCCATGTACTGGGGGAACTGCGAGTCAGGCCGCTTGAGCTTCACGGTCACTTGGAGCGGGCCGGTCTTGGCGAGGGAGCCGACGTTCTTGAAGACCGATGCCCACGCCGACCCATTGGCGGGATTCATCTGCCGGTTGAGGCTGAAGATCACGTCGTCGGCGTTCAGCACGCCGCCGTCGTGGAAGCGCACACCCGGCCGCAGGTCGTAGACCCAGGTCAGCGGGTCGGGATGGGTGGCCTTCCGCGCCAGGCCCGGGGCCACGGTCAGCCGGGGAGTCCACCGCATCAGGCTCTCGCAGACATTGGAGAGGATCATGTTCTGCGGGTAGTCGAAGGCGGAGATGTAGTCGAGTGTGGAGGGTTCCGCGTACAGGGCCCAGCTGAAGGAGTTGATCTCTCCCTTGGCGGCGGGGGTGCTCGCGGAGAGGCGGAAATCCGCTCTCGTGCCGGAGGCCCCGGCGTCGGGCGGCCCCGCACAGGCGGACAACAGGAGGAGGGCGGACAGCGCCCCAGCCGCGGGGGTCCGCCGACGGGTGCGGCGTCTCCCCGGTCGGGGTGGAGGGATGAGCATCGGTGCAATTCCTCTCCGTACACGGTGGGAGGGAGCAGAGCGGGCGGGCCGACCCGGGGCCACCGGTCGACGGGCGGCCCGGGGACGGGGCGGGTGGACGGTGTTCAGGCCCCAGGGGGCACGGCGGGCACTTGCTGGGTGATGCAGTGGACCCCGCCTCCGCCGTGGGCGATCACGCGGGTGGGTACGCCCACCACCTTCCGGCCGGGGCAGGCCGCGGCGATAACGGCCAGCGCCTCCGCGTCCTGCGGCAGACCGGCGACCGGGACGACGACACCCCCGTTGGCCAGGTAGAAGTTGAGGTACCCGACCTCCACCGGCGCACCGGCGACCTCGACGAACGCGCTCTGCGGAAGGTCGACGATCTCCAGGCGGCGCCCGCGGGCGTCCGTGGTGGCTTCCAACACCGCGCGGTTGGCCCGCATCCGCGCGTAGTCGGGGTGCTCCGGGTCATCGGGAATCTGCACCACGACCTTGCCCGGGGCGACGAAGGCGCAGACGCCGTCCACGTGCCCGTCGGTCTCGGTGTCCAGCAGACCGCCGTACGGGAGCCAGACGACTTTGCTGACACCGAGCCGGGCCATCAGTTCGGACTCGATCTCCGCCCGGCTCATCCCCGGATTGCGGTTCGGGTGGAGCAGACACTGCTCGGTGGTGATGAGCGTGCCCTCGCCGTCCACGGTGATCGCGCCGCCTTCCAGGACCATCTCAGAGCGCACGGACCGGTCGCCGAGCAGGCCGAGGAGCAGGCTGCTCACGCGGTCGTCGGCATCGAACGGGTGGTGCTTGCCACCCCAGGCGTTGAACCGGAAGTCCACGCCGGCCCGCCGGCCGTCGGGGTCGAGGACGAAGAGCGGCGCGGAGTCCCGGAACCACGAGTCGTCCATGGGCAGTTCGGTCACCCCGATGCCCTCACCGCACACCGCACGGGCCTCGTCGGCGTGGCCGGGCGGCGCGACCATGGTCACCGGCTCGAACCGGGCGATGGCACGCGCCACTTCGGCGTACTCCTGCTTGGCCGTCTCCAGGACGGTGCCCCACAGGTCGACCCGGGTGGGCCAGGCCATCAGGCAGCGTTCGTGCTCGGTCCACTCAGCGGGCATGCGGAAGCTCATAGGAACTCTCTTCTCCGGTTCGTCCGGGGTCTGGAGGAGGGGGCCGAGTGCGAGACGCGGCGGGTGCCGAGACGGCAGAAGCAAGGTGATGGCCGTAGAACTGGGGCCCGTTCGGAGGTCCAGCGCGTGGGGGACCGTCGATGTGCGGGAATCCTGCCCCGAACTGAAAATTCAGTCAAGAAGTTCGGGGCGAGGAATCCGCGAGTATTCAGAGGGGGAGGCGGGGCCCGGGGGAATCCGGGCACGCCGGATCGGCGCGACGGGGCGCCACCGGGTGGCGTGCCGCGGGATCCGCTCCGCGCAGTACTACACGTGGACTCTGTGGCCCTTCACAGGAAGTACAGGCGGCTGAGCGACATTTCCTCGACCGGCTCCGAGCGGATCGGCTCCCCGTCCAGCGTCACCAGGCCACTCTCCGCGTCGACCTGCACCTCGCCCAGGCGCGCGTTGTTCACCAGGTCGGCGGGACCGATCCCGCGGGTGCCGCGCACGGCTACCCTGCGGCGTCGGGTGGCCAGCGCGTCGTAGGGCCTGCCGGACGAACCCGACTCGGCGGCGGCCCGGCTGACGAACGCCACCGACAGATCCGCCGCCGTCGCACCGTGGGCGCCGAACTGCGTTCCGAGCACCAGGGGTTCACAGTGGTCATTGGCGGCGTTGGGGTCGCCGGTGACGCCGTAGGCGGGGAAGCCGGACTTGAGGATCAGTTGTGGTTTGGCGCCGAAGTACTGCGGGGACCAGAGC
>NZ_JBIWOD010000003.1:0-67094 GCF_044767545.1 Streptomyces sp. NPDC101227
ACGGAGTCCGGAGGCCCGGTCCCGCAGCCGAACAGCCCCGCGCAAGCGGCACCAGCCCGCCGCAGGCGCAACGGCGGCAAACCCCCACGGCGGGAAAGCCAAAAACATCGGCTCAGGCAAAGCGCAGCGGAGGGGCAGGCGCAACGGCGGCAAACCCCCACGGCGGGGCAGCCAAAAACAACGGCTCAGGCAAAGCGCAGCGGAGGGGCAGGCGCAACGGCGGCAAACCCCCACGGCGGGAAAGCCAAAAACAACGGCTCAGGCCAAGCGCAGCGAACGGCCCTCCGCCGCGGAGCGCTTGGCCGTCTCCAGCACCCGTAGCGCGGCCGCAGCCTCAAGGGCGGTGACCGGCGGGTCACCGCCCTCGCGCAGGGCGCGCGCGATCGCGGCGTAGTACGCGGGGTAGTCGCCGGGCAGCGTTGGTACGGGGTCGCCGCCTCCGGACCGCGGGGACGCCCCGGCGCCGAGGCGGCCCCAGGCGGACTTCGGCTCCACGCCCCATTCCGTGCCCTCGGTGCCGGGCCGCAGGCCCTCGCGCAGCGCGGCCTCCTGGGGGTCCAGGCCGTGCTTCGTGTAGCCCGCCTCGCTGCCCAGCACCCGGAAACGGGGGCCCAGCAGCGGGGTGGTGGCGCTCACCCACAGGTGGGAGCGGACGCCGTCGGCGTGGGTGAGCGCGATGAACGTGTCGTCGTCGGCCTCCGCGCCCGGACGTCGGACGTCGGACTCGGCGTATACGGAGACGACCGGGCCGAAGAGGGTCAGCGCCTGGTCGACGAGGTGGCTGCCGAGGTCGTAGAGCAGTCCGCCGATCTCCGCCGGGTCGCCGGACTCGCGCCAACCGCCCTTGGGCTGCGGCCGCCAGCGTTCGAAGCGGGACTCGAAGCGCCGGACGTCGCCGAGCGCGCCGTCCTCGATGAGCTTGCGGACGGTGCGGAAGTCGTTGTCCCAGCGGCGGTTCTGGAAGACCGAGAGCAGCAGGCCGCGGTCGGCGGCGAGCGCGGCGAGCTCTTCGGCCTCGGCGGCGGTCGCGGCGAGCGGCTTGTCGACGACCACCGGCAGCCCGGCCTTCAGGGCGGCGGTGGCGAGCGGGACATGCGTCTTGTTCGGGCTCGCCAGGACGATCAGGTCGAGGTCGGCGGCGCGGTCGAGGACGGCGTCGGGGCTGTCGACCGTACGGACCTGCGGGTGCTCGGCGCGGGCCTGCGCCTGCCGCTGGGGGTTGGCGGTCGAGACGGTGTCGAGGACCAGGCCGTCGGTGGCGGCGATCAGTGGGGCGTGGAAGACCGAGCCGGCCAGGCCGTAGCCGATGAGGCCGACGCGGAGCGGGGGGTGGGGGGTGCCGTGGGGGTCCCCGGCGGCGCGCGGCTCGCTCATCTCACTCATTTCGCTCAACTCGCTCATGGTTTCCACTTAAGCAACGCTGTTGCCAAAGCGCAAGTGCTGGGGACAATGGGTGGGTGACGCGTAATGAATCGGCCGGCCACCCGGGCGCCAACCTCCCCGCGCTGCGCGGGCACAACGCCGCGCTGGTGCTCGGGCTGCTGCGGGCGGCGGGGGAGCAGGGCGTGAGCCGCCTGGAGCTTGCCGCGGCCACGGGGCTGACCCCGCAGGCCGTCAGCAAGATCACCGCGCGGCTGCGGGACGACGGCCTGGCGGGCGAGGCGGGCCACCGCGCCTCCACCGGCGGTAAGCCCCGTACGGTCCTGCGGCTGGTCCCCGGGGCCCGGCACGCCATCGGCCTCCACCTGGACCGCGATGAGCTCACCGCCGTGCTCGCCGACCTCGCGGGCGAACCGGTCGCCGTGCGCCGCGCCCCGCTCGCCTTCGAGGCGGGTGCCGAGCAGGTGCTGACCGACGCCGAACGGGAGGTGGCCGCGCTGCGGGCCGGGGCCGGCGACCCGCTTGTCCTGGGGGTGGGCGTCGCCTGCCCCGGCCCGCTGGACCACACCGCCGGGGTGCTGCACCGGGTCACCGGCGCGCCCCAGTGGGACGGCTTTCCCCTGCGGGACGCGCTCGCCGAACGGCTCGGCCTGCCCGTTGTGCTCGACAAGGACACCAACGCGGCCGCCCTCGGCCTGGCACAGGGGATACCGGAGGGCGCCGGGTCGTTCGCGTATCTGCATCTGGGGACCGGGCTGGGTGCCGGGCTGGTGCTGGGCGGCGGGCTGTACCGCGGGACGCGCACCGGGGCCGGGGAGTTCGGTCACCAGGTGGTGCAGTTGGACGGCCCGGTTTGCGGGTGCGGTAAGCGCGGCTGCGTGGAGGCGCTGTGCCTGGCGGCGGTGGCGCGCGGCGACCTGGTGGAGGCGGCGCGGGTGCTGGGTGTGGGCGCGGCCAATCTGGTGGAACTGCTCGACGTCGACCGGGTGCTGCTCGGCGGGCGCACCGTATGGGAAAACCCCGAGGGGTTCGCCGCGGGCGTGGCGCAGGTTCTCGGGGAGCAGGCCCGTACCCGGGGCGGTGCCGGGGCCGCGGTGCCGGTCGCGCTCGCCCGGGGCGGCGCGCGGACGGTCGCGGACGGGGCGGCGCAGCTGGTGCTGGCGCCGCTGTTCGGGCCGCGGCACCCCGCCCTCGCGGCGAGCCGGGACCTCCCGTAGCGGGGGTGTCCGCTTACGGGCATCCGCCTCTCACGGGCATCCGCCTCTCACGGGCATCCGCCGCTCACCGGAATCCGCGGGCGGGGCGCCCCTGAAGTCCTTCCGGGGGCCGCCGCCGATGCCCGCTCCTCAGGTCCGCCGGATGGCGGCCAACCGCGATCGACGGAAAGTCAGCTGATAAGGCGGGATCCGTCGGCCGGTCGGGCGCATCCGCCGTCGCGCTCGTCCGGTGCCGCGGGGCGGGCATGGCAGGGTCCTGTGAGGATCCCGGCCCCGGTCCCCTCGCGCACCCGGTCCCCTCGCGCACCCGAGCCCCTCGACGGCCCGTGGCCCCGAGCCCTTCGAGCAGCGGAGGAACGCCATGCATCCGCCCGGCGCACGCCGTCCGCGCACCGTACGCCGGACGCTCCTCTCCGCTACGGCGCACCGCACGGCCCGTACCGCCCTCGTGGCCGGCCTGCTCTCCGGCGTACTGGGCACCACCGCCGCCGCCGCCCTCGCCGCCGCCCAGCCGGCCGACGGCCGGGCGCCGGGGCGGGGGCTGCCGCACGGCCCCGTCCCCACCGTCTCCTGCGGCCGCCCGGACAGCCCGAGCTTCCCCATCGACTCCCGGGTCCGCGGGGGCCCGGCCGCCTACCCGGCGGGCGGCGACTGGGGGACCTGGCAGCTGGAACTGCGCAACACGACCGACGCGGTCTGCGAGGACGTCCACCCCATCGTCGTCCTGACCGCCGCCCGCCATGGCCTGCGGCCGGAGCGGATCCGGCTGGAGTACCGCGACCCGGCCGGCGGCGACTGGCGCCCGGTCCCCTTCGAGGCCACCGATCACGAGGAGCAGATCGGGGTGTTCGCCAAGTCCGCCAAGTCTGCCAAGTCCGCCAAGTCTGACGAGTCCGCGACGGCCCCCGGGAGCGCCGGGGCCGGTGGGCCGGGCGGCGGGGAGCGGGGGCGCGCCTCCGGTGGCGGGCTGGCGGTACCGGCCAACGGGACGGTGACCGTCCCGATCCGGTTGCGGTTCGCCGCCGGCACCGCCCCGGGCCCGGTCACCGCCAACGTCACCACCGTCCAGCGCCGCGGCAGCGACGGCGAATGGATCGGCCAGTCCGGCGACTACCGCTTCGCCGTCCAGGCGGACGCCTCCGCCGCACCCGCCTCCCCGGAGGCCGCCGCGCCCCCGGACCGCGCCGCGTCCCCGGCCCCCACCGGGCCGCGGGAGCTCGCCGCCACCGCCCAAGGACCGGTGCGGTCGCTCGCCGTGGCGGCCGGCGGGCTGTTCGCCGCCGGTGCCCTGCTGCTGGCCGGGGCCCGCCGCCTGCGCCGCTGATCTTTCGTGATGCGAGGATCACGAGGTGGAGTACGAGTACGGCCAGGAACCTGGCGCACCCATCCGGTCCGGCGTCCCCGAGCACGGACGCATCCCCAAGTACTACGCGGCGAAGGTCGAAATCGCCGCGCTGCTCACGGAGTTGGGGGAGGGCGAGCCGCTCCCGGCGGAGCGGGATCTGGCGCTGCGCTTCGAGGTGTCCCGCGAGACCCTGCGCCAGGCCCTGCGCGAGCTGATCCTGGAGGGGCGGCTGCGCCGCCTGGGGCGCGGCACGGTCGTCGCGGGCCCCAAGATGGAGCAGCCCCTCTCGCTGGCCAGCTACACCGAGGGCGTACGCCGCCAGGGTCGCGCGCCCGGCCGTCATCTCGTCGGCCTGGACCGCTTCCTGTGCCCGGCGCCGCTCGCCGAGGACCTCGGGCTCCAAGTGGGAGATTCCGTATGGCACATGGAGCGGGTGCTGCTCGCCGACGATGAGCGGGTCGGCCTGGAGAGCACCTATGTCGCGGCCGACCGGGTCCCGGACCTGGACACCGACTTTATCCCCGACTCCTCCTTCTACGCCTACCTCCACGACCGGCTCGGCATCGGCTTCGGCGACGCGGACGAACGGCTGGAGACCGTTCTGGCCACCCCGCGCGAGGCGCTCCTGATCGGCACGCCGGGTGCGCTGCCCATGCTGCTGATCCACCGGCTGTCCCGGGATACCGAAGGCCGCCCGCTGGAGCGGGTGCGCTCGCTCTTCCGGGGGGACCGGTTCTCGTTCACCACGCATCTGGGGACGCCGGCGCCGGGCTGAGGCGCACGGGGGCGAGGGCGGAGCCAGGGGAAGGGCCGCGCCCCCGGACCCCCTCAATGTCACGAAAAGATAACGGGTCTAGGCCAAACTTGAGCCCTTGTTCACCGTCACGTCGCTGAACGTCCCCCGACGGGTCACCGCCCGCCACGACCGTCTGGGGCATGCGAGTCATAGTTGTCGGAGCCGGGGTGCTGGGGACCATGCACGCCTGGCACGCGGTCGAACGAGGTCATGAAGTCCTGCACATCGAGCGGGAGGCCGAGGCCCGCGGCGCCTCGGTGCGTAACTTCGGGCAGATCTGGGTCAGCGGCCGGGCCGGCGGCGCGGAGCTGGACACCGCGCTGCGGGCCCGCGAACTCTGGGAGGGCATCGGCGCCCGGGTCCCCGAGCTGGGCTTCCGTGCTATCGGCTCGCTGACCGTCGTCAAGAACGCGGCGGAGAGGGCCGTCGCCGAGGCCGCCACCCGCCGCCCCGACGCCGCCGCCCGCGGCTACGAACTGCTCTCCGCCGACGAGGCCCGCGAGATCAACCCCGCACTGCGCGGCGAGTTCGCCGGCGCCCTGTGGTGCGAGCGGGACGGCGCCGTCGAACCGCGCTCCGCCCAACGCGCCCTGAAGGCCGCGCTGCTGGAGTCCGGCCGGTACACCTACCTGGGCGGCCGCGAGGTCCGCGAGGTGGTGGGCGAGCGCGCGGTACGCGACGACCACGGCGACACCCACCACGGCGACGCCGTCATCCTGTGCACCGGCGCCTGGCTCGGCGGCCTGGTCCGCGAGCTGATCCCGGACCTGCCGGTGCGCCGCGTACGCCTCCAGATGATGCAGACCGACCCGCTCGGCGAGCCGCTGACCACCTCCGTCGCCGACGCCGACAGCTTCCGTTACTACCCGGCGTACCGCAGCGACGCCCTGGACGCGCTCAACGCCGGCCAGGCCCAGGCGCCGACCGCCGCCGCGCACAAGATGCAGCTGCTGATGGTGCAGCGCGCCGACGGCGGACTGACCATCGGCGACACCCATGAGTACGAGGCGCCGTTCGCCTTCGACACCGTCGAGGAGCCGTACGAGCACCTGACCGGCGTTGTCGAATCGATCCTCGGCCGCCCACTGCCGCGCATCCGCCACCGCTGGGCCGGGGTGTACGCGCAGTGCACCGACACCACCCGGGTGGTCCACCGCCAGCGGGCACGGGACGGCGTCTGGCTGGTCACCGGCCCCGGCGGACGCGGCATGACCTGCTCCCCGGCGATCGCCGAGACCACGGCGAACGACCTGGGCTGGTGAACGAGTTGAACGATCCGAGCGAGCGGACCGAAGTGAACGAGAAGACCGCAGTGAACGAGAAGACCGCAGTGAACGAGAACCCTCCACTGAACGAGAAGATCTCCCTGGTGGTGCTCGACATGGCCGGCACCACCGTCGCCGACGGCGGCCTCGTCGAGCGTGCCTTCGACGCGGCGGCGCAGCGCCTGGGCGTCGAGCCGGGCAGCGCCGACCACGCCGAAAAGCTGGCCTATGTCCGCGCCACCATGGGCGAGTCCAAGATCTCCGTCTTCCGGCACCTGTTCGGCGACGAGGACGCGGCCCAGCGCGCCAACGAGGCCTTCGAGGAGGCATACGGGGAGCTGGTGGACGGCGGGCTGATCGCGCCGGTGCCCGGTGCCCGCGAGGCGATCGAGGCCCTCCAGGAAGCGGGCCGCACCGTCGTGCTCACCACCGGTTTCGCCCGCGTCACCCAGGACGCCATCCTCGACGCGCTCGGCTGGTGCGACCTCGTCGGCCTGACGCTGTGCCCGGCCGACGCGGGCGGCCGGGGGCGCCCCTACCCCGACATGGTGCTGGCCGCGCTGCTGCGCACCGGCGCCGCCGATGACGTACGGCAGATCGCGGTCGCCGGCGACACCGCGTACGACATGCTCACCGGGCGGCGGGCGGGCGCCGGGATCGTGGCCGGGGTACTCACCGGGGCGCACGACAGGGCGCGGCTGACCGAGGCGGGCGCCACCCACGTCCTCGGCTCGGTCGCCGAACTGCCCTCCCTGGCAGGGGTGATCTGACATGGCCGCCGCTCCGGAGGCCGGGATCCGCTTCGACAACGTGTCCGTCGTCTACGGCAAGAACGGCAAGAACGGCAAGAACGGCACCAACGGCAGGGCCCGCAGGGCCGGCGGGGACGGCGGAGACGGCGGAGACGGCGGCGGGAACACCGTCCTGGACTCCTTCTCCCTGACCGTCGAACCGGGCGAGGTGATGGCCCTGCTCGGCCCGTCCGGCTCCGGCAAGACCACCGCGCTGCGGACGGTCGCCGGATTCGTCCGGCCGGCCTCCGGGCGGGTGCTGATCGGCGGCCGGGACGTCACCGGGCTGCCGCCGTACAAGCGCGGTATCGGCATGGTCGTCCAGCAGTACGCGCTGTTCCCGCACATGAAGGTCGCCGAGAACGTCGCCTTCGGCCTCAAGGCGCAGAAGGTGCCGCGCGCCGAGATCGCCGGACGGGTCGCCGAGGCGCTGGAGATGACCGGCATGGCCGCCTACGCAGGCCGGCACCCCCGGGAGCTGTCCGGCGGCCAGCAGCAGCGCGTCGCCATCGCCCGCGCGCTGGCCATCCGCCCCGGTGTCCTGCTCCTGGACGAACCGCTCTCCGCCCTCGACGCCCAGCTCCGCTCCGGCATGCTCGCCGAACTCGCCCGTCTGCACCGGGAGCTGCCGGACGTCACCATCCTCTACGTCACCCATGACCAGGTCGAGGCGCTGACGCTGGCCGACCGGATCGCCGTGCTGGACCAGGCCAGGCTGCGCGACTGCGGCACCCCCCAGCAGCTCTACCGGCGCCCGCGCACCGAATTCACCGCGTCGTTCGTCGGCACCGCCAATCTGCTGCCGGTCACGGTCGCCGGCGACGGCGTCCACTTCGCCGGCCGCAGGCTGACCGTGCCCGTGGACGGCGTGGCCGCGGGCGCCGCCGCCACCTTGTGCGTACGCCCCCATCTCGTCGGACTCGGCGAGAGCCCGGACAAGGCCGGCAACACGCTCCGCGGCACGATCACCGAGGTGCAGTGGCGCGGCTCGACGCACCGCCTGTACGCGGACGTCGACGGCCACCGCATCACCGCCGACCTGCGGGAACTTCGCGAGACCCCGGCCCTGGGGGAGCGCATCGCACTGCACTTCGCCCCCGAGGACGCCGTCCTCGTCCCCGCGGGGATCGGCGCCGACGGAGGCCAGGATGGCTAGCGCACCGGCCGGTCCGGCGGCGGCCCCGGCGACGGCCGCCGAACCGGCGCGGCCTCCCCGCACCCATGCGGCCCTCTGGGCCCTCCCGCCCCTCACCGCCCTTGGGCTGGCCTTCCTCTACCCCCTCTCCCTGGTGGTGTGGCAGTCCTTCACCCCCGACGAGGGCGGCCACTCCCTCGCCCCCTACACCGCCGTCCTCGCCGAGGCGTCCTTCCGCGAGGCCCTCACCAACACCGTCCTGATAGCCGTCGGTGCGACCCTCGGTGCTCTGCTCCTCGGCCTGGTGCTCGCCCTGGTGATCGCCTTTGTGCCGTTCCCCGGCGGCAAGGCCCTCGCCCGCTTCATCGACATCTTCCTCGCCTTCCCCTCCTTCCTGGTCACCCTCGCCCTGCTGTTCCTCTACGGCACCATGGGCGTGGCCAACGGCCTGTGGACGGACGCCACGGGAGCCGCAGCCGGCCCCCTGAACTTTCTGCACACCCCCTGGGGCGTACTCCTGGCCGAGGTCACCTACTTCACCCCGTTTGTGATGCGGCCCCTGCTGGCCGCCTTCTCGCAGGTGGAGACCGGCCAGCTGGAGGCCGCCTCGTCACTGGGCGCCCGGCCGTGGGCGATCGTGCGGAAGGTGATCCTGCCCGAGGCGCTGCCCTCGCTGGCCGCGGGCGGCGCGCTCGTCCTCGTCCTGTGCCTCAACGAGTTCGGCATCGTGCTGTTCACCGGCGCCAAGGACGTCGTGACGCTGCCGATGCTCGTCTACACCAAGGCCATCCTCGACGGCGACTACACCGGCGCCTGCGTCGTCGCCGTCGTCAACATCGCCCTGTCCGTCGCCCTCTACGCCCTCTACCGGACCGTGGCAGCCCGTACGGGCCTGCGGACCGGCTCCCGCTCAGGAGGTGAGCCGCGTCGTGCTGGTGCATAGCAAGACCGCCCGCCGGGCCGTCCACACCCTCTTCTTCCTCCTCTTCATCCCCGTCTTCGCACTGCCGCTGCTGGTCATCGTCGCCGCGTCCTTCGCCACCAGCTGGAGCGGTGCCCTCCCCTCCGGCGCGACGCTCACGCACTATCAGGACATCGCGCGGGGGGACTCGGTGAGCGCCCTGACCACCAGCGTCCTGACCGCGCTGGCCGCCAGCGCGGCCGCCCTCACCGTCGGCACCTGGGCCGCCCTCGCGGCGGAGAAACTCGGCCGCCGCGCGCGCCGTCTCCTCGACGCGCTGTTCCTCCTCCCCGTGGCCGTCCCCTCCGTCGTGGTCGGCCTCTCCCTCCTCGTCGCCTTCTCCCGGCCCCCGTTCCTTCTCAACGGCACCCCAGAGATCGTGATCACCGCCCACACGGTCCTGGTCACCGCGTTCGCCTACCAGTCCGTCACGGCCGCCCTCGCCCGCCTCGACCCCGCCTACGAACAGAGCGCCGCCGGCCTCGGCGCCCGCCCCGCCTACGTCCTGTGGCGGGTCAAGCTCCCCCTTCTCCTGCCGTCGCTGACCGCTGCCGCGGGCCTGTGCTTCGCCCTCTCCATGGGAGAGCTGAGCGCCACGATGATGATCTACCCCCCGGACTGGGTGCCCCTCCCGGTCCAGATCTTCGCCGCCACCGACCGCGGCTCGCTCTTCACCGGCGCCGCGCTGGCCGTGGCCTTGATGGCCACCACCCTTCTCGTCCTTCTCGCCGTCTCCCGCATCCGCACCAGGGCCTCCTACCGCTAGGCCGCCTACAGCTGGGCCTCCTGCCTCCTGCCTCCTGCCTCCAGCCGCCGGCCCGCTTCCGCCCCTCGCCCTCCCGCTTCCGTCCCCCTCCGTCCCCCAGCGCTCCCGCTTCCGTCCCCTTCCACCCTTTTGAACCCCATGAACGTCTGAGGAGTTGCACCGACATGTCCCGCCCCCTCCGCATGCCGCTCACCGCCTGCCTCGGCACCCTCTCCCTCTCCGCCGCCCTCACCGCCTGCGGCGCCTCCGCCGCCGACCCCAACGCCAAGGAGATCACCGTCTACAGCGCCGACGGCCTCAAGAGCGAGAAGGGCGACGGCTTCTACGACAAGGTCTTCAAGGACTTCGAGAAGAAGACCGGCATCAAGGTCAACTACGTCGAGTCCGGCTCCGGAGCCGCCGTCCAGCGCCTGGCCCGCGAACGCGCCAACACCAAGGCCGACATCGTCGTCACCCTCCCGCCCTTCATCCAGCAGGCCGACGGCAAGGGCCTGCTGGACGCCTACCGCCCCAAGGGCTCGGACCGGGTCGCCGCCGCCGACAAGGACCCGAACGGCAAGTGGACCTCCGTCGTCAACAACTACTTCTGCTTCATCTACAACAAGAAGGAGCTGAAGAAGGCGCCCCGGACCTGGGCCGATCTGGCGGACGGCAAGTTCAAGGACAAGCTCCAGTACTCCACCCCCGGTGTCGCCGGCGACGGCACCGCCGTCCTCATCAAGGCCATGCACGACTTCGGCGGCCAGGGCCCCGCCATGGCGTTCCTCAAGAAGCTCCAGGCCAACAACGTCGGCCCGTCCTCCTCCACCGGCCAGCTCGCCCCCAAGACCGACAAGGGCGAACTCCTGGTCGCCAACGGCGACGTCCAGATGAACTACGCCAACATGAAGTCGATGCCCGACCAGGGCATCTTCTTCCCCGCGGCGAAGCCCGGTGGAAAGCCCTCCACCTTCGCCCTCCCCTACGCCGCGGGCCTGGTCAAGAACGCCCCGCACAGCGCCAACGCCAAGAAGTTCCTGGACTATCTGCTGTCCGAGGACGTCCAGAAGGAGGTCTCCGCGATCGGCGGCGGCTTCGCCTCCCGCACGGACATCAAGGCCACCGACGCCAACGCCACCGCCCTCGCCAAGATCATGGACGGGGTCGAGGTCTTCCGGCCCGACTGGAGCGACATCGACAAGAACCTCGACACCTACGTCACCGCCTGGAAGACGGCCACCGGCAGCTGACCGCTCCCGCAGGCCCCGGAAGCCCGTACGCGCCAACTCCCCGTTTTGCTCCGGGGAGTTGGCGCGCCATCGCACGAACAGCGCGGCCCTCCCCACCCCATACCCAGAGGACTCCCATGTCGTCAGCGATATCCCGCAGGGCCTGGCTCACCGGCGCCACCGGCGGCCTGGCGCTCGCCGCCCTCGCCACCGGGCCCCTCGTCGGCCTGTCCCGAGCCGCCGCCCGGCTCTCGGCCACCCCCAAGGTCCTGGTCATCGGCCTGGACGGAGCCGGCCGCCTGGACCGCGTCAAGGACGCCGACACCCCCACCCTCGACGGCCTCATGGCCGCCGGCGTCACCGCCCCCACCAGCCTCTACGCCAGCCCCATGGCCCGTACGGAATCCGCCCCCGGCTGGTCGACGATCATCACCGGCGTCTGGCCCGACAAACACGGCGTCAAGGACAACAGTTTCACCGGCGCCGACTACACCACCTACCCCGACTTCCTCACCCGTATCGAGCGAGCCCGCCCGGCGCTGCGCACCTACGCCATCGCCTCCTGGGCCCCCATCCCCGACCGGATCTTCTCCGCCGAGGTCGACACCCGCATCGCCACCCCCGAGGCGGAGTACGACAAGGGCACCACCGCCCGCGCCGTGGCCCAGCTGAAGGACGGCGACTCCGACGCGGTCTTCGTCCAGCTCGACAACGTCGACCACGCGGGCCACTCCTCGGGCGCCGCCTCCCAGGCCTACCTGGACGCCCTCCACACCGTCGACGCCCAGGTCGGTGAACTGCTCTCGGCCCTCGCGTCCCGCCCAGCCCGCGCCGCCGAGGACTGGCTCGTCCTCATCACCGCCGACCACGGCCACACCGACCCCGGCGGCCACGGCGGCGCCACCTGGGACGAACGCCAGACCTTCGTCCTCGCCACCGGAACCGGCCTCCCCGCCGGCACCCTCCGCCACGACGTCAAAATCGTCGACATCGCCGCCACCGCGCTGCACCACCTGGGCGTCCCCGCCGACCCCGCCTGGCGCCTGGACGGCCGCCCCCTCCAGGCCTCCGCCGCCGACGACTTCGACACCCTGCGCCCGGAACTGGGCACCGCCGTGGACGAGACCGGGGTGGGCGGTTCCGTACTGGGCTTCACCCACACCCCGCCCGCCGGCTGGTCGGTCGACAACCGCACCATGGGCGGCGGAGGCGTCACCGAATGGCGCGGCTGGTCCTTCACGACCGACGAGTTCTGGACCAAGACCGCCCCCGGCCAGGAGCGCGAGTCCAACGTCCGCGCCCGCGGCGTCTTCGCGGTCGCCGACGGCGACGAGTGGTCCGACAAGGCCGTCACCGGCACCTTCGACTCCACCCTCAGCACCCCGGCCTGGCCGCTCGACGGCGCCACCACGGCCACCCTCACCTACACCACCCACTACCGCCAGGAGGGCGCCCAGAAGGCCGAGGTCCTGGTCTCCTACGACGGCGGCCCCGTAACCCCCGTCAAGACCTACACCGCCGACGCCCTCGCCCGGACCGAGACGCTCGCACTCACGGTCCCGGCCGGGGCACGCGACGCCCGGTTCCACTTCCACTACATCGGCGGCAACAACTGGTACTGGGCGATCGACGGGGTCAAGCTCACGACGGGACGGCCCGGATCCTGACCCCGACCCCGCCCCTGATTCCCCCATGGCCGGCAGGAGCAGTGCCGTGCCCCCTGACTTAGGGTGGGCACGTCGGCCGCATGTACGAACCGCGGGTCACCCGGGTGACCCGCGGTGGGCGGCGGGCGAATCGGGTCTACACGTACGGCAGGAGTCCGGCAGTGGCAGAGCGCAAGCCGATCGAGTCATGGCTCACCGACATGGACGGCGTCCTGATGCACGAGGGAGTCCCGGTCCCCGGGGCGGAGGCCTTCATCAAGCGGCTGCGCGAATCGGGCAAGCCCTTCCTCGTCCTGACCAACAACTCCATCTACACGCCGCGTGACCTGCACGCCCGGCTGAGCCGGATCGGCCTCGACGTGCCCTGGGAGTCGATCTGGACGTCCGCGCTGGCCACCGCGAAGTTCCTCGAAGAACAGCGGCCCGGCGGCAGCGCATACGTCATCGGGGAGGCGGGCCTGACCACCGCCCTGCACGACATCGGCTACATCCTGACCGACCACGCCCCTGATTACGTGGTGTTGGGCGAGACGCGAACGTACTCCTTCGAGGCGCTGACCAAGGCGATCCGGCTGATCAACGACGGCGCCCGGTTCATCGCCACCAACCCCGACGAGACGGGCCCCTCGCCCCAGGGGGCGCTGCCCGCGACGGGATCGGTCGCCGCGTTGATCACCAAGGCGACGGGCGTCGAGCCGTACTTCGTCGGCAAGCCCAATCCGCTGATGATGCGGCACGGGCTGAACGTCATCGGCGCGCACTCCGAGACCTCCGCCATGATCGGCGACCGGATGGACACCGATGTGCTGGCCGGTCTGGAGGCGGGGATGGAGACCTTCCTGGTGCTGACCGGGCTGACCCGCCCCGAGGAGGTCGAGCGGCACCCGTTCCGGCCCTCCCGGGTCGTCGACTCCATCGCGGACCTGGTCGAGCTGGTCTGACCGGCCCGCCGCGGCGGGACACGCCCCGGCACTCACCGGAACGGTGCAGTGCCGGGCCGCACCGGATGCGGACTGCCTCGCGCGGGCGGACCTTCGAAGTATTCGGAGGTTCACCATGGGCTCACCGCAACTGACTCTCTGCGCCGCCGTCGCGGCGTGCGTGGTGACGACGGCATCCGCGTACGCCGCCGACGACCGCGGCGCCGGGACCGCAACCGTCTCCGTCACCCCCGCCGCGGCCGCCCCCGACACCGCGGTCACCCTCCACCTCGCCGGCTGTGATGCCGCACGGGCCACCGCCGAGTCGTCGGTGTTCGCCGGTACGGTGCCGCTGGCCCGGAGCGCCGAAGAGGACGGCCACGCTCTGGCCGGCAGCGCCCGGATCCGTCGTGAGGCCGCGCCCGGGACCTACCCCGTCACCGTCACCTGCCCGGCGGCCGCCGGCCGGGCGGCGGCCGGACGGGCGTCGTCCGGCGCCCTCGTCACCGGGACGGTGCGGGTCGCCATGGCGGCCTCCCACCGGCCCGTACCGGCCGACGACGGCGCCGGAGGCGACCACCGCGCCCCCCGGGCGACCCCCTCCGAACAGGCCGACGCCAACCGCGAACTGAGCAGCACCTCGGCCGTCGGCCTGGTCCTGGCCGGGGGCGCGCTGCTGGTGGTCGCGGGGCAGCTGCTGCGGCTACGGCTGCGCCTCCGGCGTGAACGGGAAGGCGGGGGCAGCGGGGATGCGAACTGACGAGGGAGGGGAGGGAGGGGAGGCGGCGCCGGGCACGGCCGCCGCCCGCGCGGGCCACGGCCGGCTGCTGACCGGCGTGGCCCTCGCGCTGCTGTTGCTGGGGTGGTGGTTCTGGGGACGGGGCGTGCCGGCCGGCGCCCCCGAGCGGCCGCCGGCCACGGGGGACGTCGCCGCCGTCGGGCGCCCACTGGGCCCGGCCTCCCCGCGCGTCCACGACCCGGTCCTCGCCTCCGCCACCGTCCGGCCCACCCGGATCGCCATCCCGGCCCTCGGCGTACGCGCCGGGATCGTCGCGCGCGGCCGCGACGCACAAGGCGACGTCGGCCCGCCCCCGTACACCGCCGCGGACCTCGTCGGCTGGTATGCCGGCGGCCCCGCCCCGGGCGCCCCGGGCGCGGCGCTGCTGGTCGGCCGCCTCGAAGCGGGCACCGCGGCCGAGGCCGATGCCGGTTCCGACGCCGATTCCGCTGCCCACACGGACACCCGCCGCGCCGTGTTCTCCGGGCTGACCGGCATCGAACCGGGGGAGCGGGTGGACGTGCGGCGCTCGGACGGCAGCACCGCACAGTTCACCGTCGAGGACGTCCGGCACTACGACCGCGACCCGTTCGACGCCGGGGAGGCGTACGGCATCCGAGAGGAAGGCCGGTCCGAGCTGCGGCTGATCGCCTGGGGCGGCACCGTCGATCCCGTACGGCGCGGGCACGGGGCGCGGGTGGTGGTCTCGGCCTACCTGACGGGATTTCGGGAGGCGCCGCCGGTACACGGCTGACGGGCCGGGGTCTCGACGGAATCGGTGGAGTCAGGGGCCGGAGCCGGTGGAGTTGGCGGAGTCGGCGCGGGCGGCACTCAGCGCTCCGGAGGTTATCCACAGGCCGAGTTGGGCTCGCGGGCCATGTGCCACGATGGCTGCGGCAGGCGAGGTCCCGCCGGCCGGGTTCCGTGCTCCGAGGGGGGAGTCGATGGACGGCAACGGAAGTCTTCGAGGGGCGGCAGCCGGCGCACCGCCCGACGCCCCACGCCTCTTACGGCCCCACCTTCTCCCACCCCCTCTCGCCGGCGTTCGCCTCCTTCTCCTTCCGCTGCTTCTTCTCCTGCTCGCGGCCCTGCCCCTGCTCACCGGCTGTTCCTCATCCCCCGACGGTCAGGACACGAGTGGGGACGGCCTGCCACCCCGTCCCACCCAACGCCCGCGGTCCATCGCCCCGTTCTGGGTCAATCCGGACGGCACGGCCGCCCGCCAGGTCCGAGCCCTCGCCAAGGACGGCAGGTCCGACGACGCCCGGCTCATCCAGCGGATCGCGGCGCAGCCGGTGGCCGAGTGGATAGGCGTCGACGATCCGGAGGGCCAGGCGCGCGGCTTCACCGAGGCGGCCGCCGCGGCCGGCCGGGAGGCGCTGCTCGTCCTCTACAACATCCCGCACCGCGACTGCGGCAGCTACTCCCGGGGCGGCGCCGCGGACGGCAATGCGTACCGGCGCTGGCTGGGCGGTGTGCTCAAGGGCATCGGCGACCGCGCCACCACCGTCATCCTGGAGCCCGATGCGCTGCCGCATCTCGCGGACGGGTGCACGCCGGCGCAGTTCCACGAGGAGCGTTACGCCCTGCTCGCGGAGGCGGTCGGCAAGCTCAAGGGGCTGGCGCACACCAAGGTCTATCTGGATGCCGGCAATCCGCACTGGATCAAGGACCCGGGCCGGATGGTCGAGCCGCTGAAGCGGGCCGGCATCGACCGGGCCGACGGATTCGCGCTGAACATCTCCAACTACCAGACCACGGCCGAGAACACGGCGTACGGCAAGCGGCTGGCCCCGATGGTCGGCGGCAAGCGCTTCGTCATCGACACCGGCCGCAACGGCAACGGCCCCGCACCCGGCGGCGACGCCCCGGAGAACTGGTGCAACCCGCCCGGCCGGGCGCTCGGGACGCCGCCCACGACCAGGACCGGCGACCCGCAGACGGCCGCCTATCTATGGATCAAGCGGCCGGGCGAGTCGGACGGCACCTGCAAGGGCGGCCCCGAGGCGGGCGAGTGGTGGCCGGAGTACGCCCTGCAACTGGCCCGCAACGCGAAGGAGTAGGACGGGAGGGCGATGCAGACGGGGGAGGGGTGGGGCGGGGGGAGGGGGAGGGGGACAGTGGCGATCCGCTAGCCCCCCGCCGGCGGCACCCTCACCCACACCGCCTTCGACGGCGTCCCGTGGCCGTCGACCGCATGGAGCATGTACCAGCCGGGCGGCACCAGCGACGGGTCCTTGGGCAGGGTGACCGTCACCCCGCTCGCCGTCTTCGTGAAGTCCAGGGCGATGGAGCGCTGTTCGACGTTGGTGACATGGGTGAACGACCCCGGCCGCAGCAGCCGCATCCTGGTGATCGCGGCGCCCCGCTTCGTCCCGTACGTCACCCGCCCGCCCAGCGCCACCGTCTTCGGCCCGGGATCCCTCAGCTCGGGCCGCGCATGCCGGAAGAGGTACGGCGGCCTGTAGAGGTCGATCTGCTGCTGGAAGACGCCGGGCCTGGTGTTGTCCTTGTCGGCGAAGAGCGAGTCGGACCCGAAGGTCATCACCCGGCCGTCCGGCAGCAGCAGCGCACCGGAGTGGTAGTTGCGGCCCACCAGCGGATCGGCCACCCGGTGCGCGGTGTTGGCCCGTGGGTCGTACAGCTCCGCCTTGAGGACGTTGGATTCGCTGCGTCCGCGGTAGTCGCCCGAGCCGTTGGTGGTCAGCACCGAGTCGTCCGGCAGGATCACGCTGCTGGGGTAGCGGGCCTTCGCGTAGAGGTCGGGGCCGTCCCTGAAGCGCGGGCTGGGCTCGTGCAGATCCACGATCCGCGTCTTCGCGGTCGACCGGGGGTCCTCGCCGACCCCGCCCCCGCCGAGCACCATGTACCGCTGTTTCTGGGCGGGTGGCAGCAGCACGGACATCGACGTCTCGAGGATGTCCGGGTCGCTCATCCCGGGTACGGCCCGGAAGCCGTTCGACGTCGGATCCCAGATGCCCGGGGTGCGGCCGAGGTTGTCGGGGCCGTAGCCCGCGTTGGAGCCGGTGTAGAAGATCCGTCCTCGGTCGGTGAGAAAGAGGGCCGGATAGGTGGGGAAGAAGCGCCGCCCGGGGAGGTACGTCCACTTCTTCGTCCGCGGGTCGTAGATCTCGTTCTTGCCGGGGACGACCTGCCCGATGTCGTCCAGCCCGGAGACCGCGAGGACCTTGCCGTTCTGGAGGCCGGTCAGCGTCGGATACCAGCGGGCCTCGTTCATCGGGTCCACGGGTACATAGCGCTCGGCCACCGGATCGAACTCGAACGAGTCCCTGATCCCCTGGAAGTCCTTCTTGTCGAAGGACAGCTTCTGCGCGATGCCGTAGAGATTGTGCGCGTCGACGCCGGTCAGGCCGCGGATGCGGTAGTGGTCCTGGGCGCCGGTGGAGTACGCGCGGCCGTCCTTGAGCGCCTCGACGTAGACCCGGGCCTCGCTGTGCGTCACGGTCACCTTGCCGGTCACCGGGTCCTTGGTCTTCTTCGCCCGCGGCACCACGACCGGGTCCTTGGACGCGAAGGTCTTGCCGTTCTGGTTGCCGGTGAAGCGTGTGCCGGCCGGGAAGGTACGGGGCCCCTCCGGATTCTCGTTGTAGACGATCATGAGGCCGCCGGCCTTCTTCACGTCGCCGCCCAGCTTTTCGTAGCGCCGGGTGCCGCCCGCCACCAGGAGCTTGCCGTCCGGGAGCTGGGTGTGCCCGGAACAGAAGAGGTCCTTGGGGGTGTCGATGTTCTTGAAGGTGTTCCTCTCCGGATCCCACAGGACGGTACGGAACGATTTGGCCCGGAAGTTGGCGGCGTTGTTGCCCGAACCGGCGACCAGCAGCACCTTCCCGGTGTGCAGCAGGGCCGCATGGATCGTGTTGATGCGGTAGGCGTCCGGGACGTCGACGACGTCCCAGTGGCCGTTCGCCGCCTTGTACTCGGGCTTGTTGATCTCGTACTGGTGGTACCGCTCGGAGGCGAAGTCGTAGAGCGCCGGGCCGTTCATCCCGGCCAGCGCCAGCACCACCGCTGTCGCTATCGCCACTCTGCGGACGCGGCGGCTCGGACGGTACTTCATGTCTGACGTCCCCCAAGGGCGATCTGCCTGGTCTGGTCGGCGGCCGGAGAGGCGGCCGGAGAGGCGGCCGGGGAAACGGCCGGAACGGGCCGGTCCGCCGGGCCCGGAGCGGCACCGGCGGTGGCCACCGCCCGCCTCCTGCGCCTCGCCCCGTGGACGGAGGCCCGCCAGGCGACGATCGGTGCGGCCGTGATCAGCAGCGCCAGCGTGGCCCACGTGGTCATCGCCGGATGGCTGTGCCCCAGGACGAACGAGGCACCCAGCAACCCCCCGAAGACCACGAGAAAGAACAGATGCACCCGGAACGTCCCGAACAGCGTGTCCGGACTGGACGCATCGCCCTTCGGCGTCACCACGAACCGGCTCTTGCGCCGCAGTACGGCATCGAGCAGGGCCCGGGCATAGACCGGCGCGGACAGCGCGGACATCACCATCCCGGCGATCCCGCCCGACCCCTGCGGCTCGTGCGGCGAGACATTGTGCCGCCGGTTCCAGACGTACAGGCCGATCCCCAGCGCCGAGGCATTGCCGTAGAGCATCATCCACACCGAGGGATCGATCTGGACGCCCGAGGCGCCCAGCCCCAGGAACAGCGCACAACTGAGCGCCGCCAGAATCCAGTTCAGCGCCGACATCGGATAGAAGATCACCATCATGGTGTAGTGGAAGAACCGGCCGGGCGGCAGCGTGAACGGCGCCTTCCAGAACTGCTTGAGGATCGTCTCGTACGTCCCGCGCGACCAGCGCAGCTGCTGGGTGAAGTAGTCCGTCCAGGCCGTCGGTCCCTCGCCGACGGCGAGCACGTCCGGCGTGTAGACCGAGCGCCATTTGCGGCCCGTACCCGGATTGCGGTGCCGGTGCAATTCGAACCCGGTCGCCATGTCCTCGGTGATCGAGTCGTACAGCCCGCCTATCTGGCGGAGCGCGCTGATGCGTACGGCATTGGACGTGCCGACGAACATCGGCGCGCCGTAGCGGTTGCCGGCCCGCTGGATCAGCGCATGGAAGAGGAACTGCTGCGACTCGGCGGCCTTGGTGACGAACCTGTCGTAATTCCCGTACACCTGCGGGCCGATGACGAAGGCGACGTCCGGGTCGCGGAAGAAGCCCAGCATCCGCTCCAGGTAGTTGGGCAGCGGGACGTGGTCGGTGTCGACGGAGGCGAAGAAGTCGTAGTCGTCGCCGTGGGCGGCCAGCCAGGCGTTGTAGTTGCCGTGCTTGGTCCGGGCGCGGTACGGGCCCTTGGGCCGGTTCCACTCGGCCGTGCCCTTGCGGGTGAAGTGGTGGACGCCCAGCCGCCGGCAGACCTCCCTGACCTCGGGGTCGTCGCCCTCGTCCAGCAGCCAGACGTCCAGCGGCCCCCGGTGGCGCACCCTGACCGCCGCCTCCAGCGTCTTCGTCACCATCGCCAGCGGCTCCTTGCCGGGGACGAAGGTGGTGAGGAAGGCGACGCGGGTGCCGTGCTCGGGCACGACCGGGACCGGGTCGCGGGCGACGAGGGTGGCGTGCGCGTTGGAGAGCACGTTGAGGCACCGGAAGAGCTCTATCAGCCCGATGGAGACGAGCATGACGACGTCCAGAACCGGCATGAATTCATGGGCGGGGCTGACGCGTTGGGTCCAGTGGGCGGGCTGCAGCAGCCAGACCAGCAGGCCGAGGGAGAGCAGGGGCGCGGCGCCCAGCAGCAGGGCCGCCCGGATGCGGTGCGGCTCGTCGGCGAGGAGGGAGCGGTAGCGGACCCGGTACGGCTTGTCCGGGTCGGGCTGGGTGAGTGGCCCGGCCAGCCGGCTGTGGTGCTCGTAGTCGTAGCGCGGCAGCGGTGCGCGTGGCGTCAGCCGCTGCTGCCGGTGCTGGCGGGGTACGCGCAGCCGGGTCGTCGCGGACGGGTCGTAGGGCGTCATCCGGTCGTGCACGGACCGCTGCCCCTGGGCAGGCAGCGGGTCGTACGGATACGCCTTACGGGCGCCGTCAGGCGGCGATGTCATGAGTCCATCCCCCCGCACGCAACACCGGCTTGCGTGCCACTAGCTGATGGCCCGGGTCCTCGGTCCCCGTCGACCGACTCGGGCTCACTCAGTCGGCCCCCGCCCGGTGAGACGGCGACGACTGGGTGGTGGTTGCACGGCGCACCCGAACTGCCCGTTCCCTATGGGGTGTTGGGGCCTGACTCCGGCGTGGCCGCGCTCCGGCGCATCCACCGCACCACGCCCCCTCAGGCGTCGTCCATGCCACGGTAGGGCGAGACAAGGAACGTCCGATCGATTTCGGCCGTCGTCACCCCCTGCCCGGTAAAGCCATGATCTTGCGTTGATGAAGTCCGGCACCGGCCGGCACCGGTCCGCCTGTCGGCGGCGGCCTGTCTGCCGCCGGCAAGGAACATCGCGAGACCCGGCGGGGATCATCGCCACCGCCGTAGCCGTCCCCGTCACCCCCGTCCCGCTCCTCGCCCTGGGGACCGCCGAACCCGATCGCGGCGCCACCGCGGGCCGGATAGCCGGCGCGGGCTATGTGATCAAGGAGCTGCCGGTGGTCGCCGTCGGCAACGTGGAGCGCGCCGGAAGCGGCCGCCGGGCCGCGTCCCAGGCCGACTACACCGTCCGGCTGCCGTCGCCCGACGGGGGCAGGGGCGTCCCCGCGACCTTCCGTGCGGAGGCCGACAAGGGCGTCGCGGACGTGGGGGAGACCTTCTTCGTCGGTTACCCACCCGATCGGCCGCGGCTGGGAGCGGTGGGAGCCGGGGACCGGTCGACCGTCGAGGCGCAGCTGCCCGGCCGTACCCAGCCGGGCGGGGTGTTCCCCTTCGTCTTCGTCTGGGCGCTCCTCGGTGTGCCGTCGCTCCTCATGGGGGCGGCCGTCGCGCCCCCTCCCGGCAGCGACGGCGACTGGGTCGCCCTGCGGGCCACCGTGACCGGCGCGGCGGAGCACGTCGAACCCCGCTCGAACGCCCCGAAGCGCGAGAGCGCGGCCCCGCCCGCTATCCGTGCCTGACGCTGCGCACCGAGGCGGGCGACGTCCCCCTCCACCTCGCCGCGGCATCGCACAAATGTGCCGCGCCGCTGCTCGTCGGCACGGAAGGCGGGCTCCGTATACTCCTCGGTACGGTCCTCACGGTGGCCGCCATGGGCGCGCTGCTGCTCCCGGCCGACGGCGGCCGGCGTCCGTGGACGGCCCTCGCCGGCGCCCTCGCGCCACTCGTCGCCGCGGTGTTCGTCAGGGACTGAGGGCGCACGACAAAGGCCCCTCGCTCGGCGAGGGGCCTTTGTGCTACGTGCGCCGCCAGGGACTCGAACCCCGGACCCGCTGATTAAGAGTCAGCTGCTCTAACCAACTGAGCTAGCGGCGCGCGCTGACCTGAAGAACTTTACACGAACTTCGGGGGTGCCCCGTACCCACGTCCGAACCACCCACACGCACGATCCATGTGACCCGCGTCACTCGCGCGGCCATCCCTCGTTCCTGCCCGGCCGGCAGTCCCGTCATCCCGGGGCCTCCGGCCAGCGGGCCGCCCGAATGGGCCGGTGGAGATCGGGTCCGTGGCCTTGCGTCGCCGCTTGTCCGCCAACATGCGCCATGAACCGCCCGTTGAGAGGCTGAGGCCGACGCCGGGGCGAGTGGCCCCCGGCCCGGGCGAGAGCGCTACGGAACGCCCGAACGAAGCCGGAGGGAGCTGGTGATGGCAGCGCCGGGAAGTGCCACAGACGGCCGCGGAAGCGGCTGCCGGGACGCGGTCCGGCCGCGCCCCTCGGAGGTCGGCGCCACGCCCACTTCCGGCGCAATCACTGGTCCGAAATGTTCCGCAACACACGGAACGTCCCCGTGCCTCGCTCTTCCACGCCCTCGCCAAACGCCGCCCCCGGATGGCGTCCGTCACTCCTGCCCCACCTCCAGCAACCCCACCGCGCGCGTCGTCGTCTGCCAGGACGCGCGCCCCGGAATCGGGTCTCCCGGGACTCGCCCCTCCTCGGAAAGGTTGATCGTCGTGGTGTCGACAGCCAAGCGCACCCTTGAGATGCAGCTCCTCATAGGACCGCACGACGCGGTCCCGGTGGCCGGCCGGTTCAGCTACCGCAGTGACCGTCCCTATGAGGTCGAGGTCGACTTCATAACCCGCGGCCGGTCGGTCGCCACCTGGCTGTTCGCCCGCGATCTGCTGCTGGGCGGCCTGCGCGACGAGACCGGAGAAGGGGATGTACGGGTGTGGCCGTTCCGGGACCCGGGCGGGCAGCGCCGTATCCACATCGAACTGTCCACCGACGACAGCGTCTGCGAGCTGTCGGTACGTGCAACGGAGCTGACCGCATGGCTGGAGCAGACGGCGGCCATCGTGCCGCCCGGCCGGGAGAACGAATACCTCGACATGGATACCCATCTGGCCCGGCTCCTCGCGGGAAAGCGCTGATGACGACGACGCCGACCACCACACAGTTCGACGAGATGACGCCGGCCGCCCCCGCCGGCCCCCGCCTCGGTCTGCCGCCCGCGCCGCGCACCCCGCTGTGCCGCCCCGCGGACGCAGCGACCGGCCCCGGTGCGGACCCGGGCGCCGCGCCCTCCCCGCCGCCCCCCTCGTCGTCTCCGTCTCCGGCCCCTTCCCCGTGCGGGCCGGCGCCGCACGAGGCCCGTGCGCACGGCTTCCTTCCCGAGCGGCCCCCGGTCCGTTCCATGATCGGAACCTGGACCCGGCTGGACGCCATGGCCCATGCCGCGGCCGCCGCCCCGTGCCAAGAGGCCGCCATCGCCGTCGTGGGAAGCGCCCACCGCGCCGACGAGTTGAGCGCCCTACGGCAACGCGTCTCCCGCCTCTCGCCACGCAATGCGGAGGCCGCGGCGATGCGGGTCGCGGTGATCGCTGTCTCCTGCGGCTGGAACGGCCTCGACCCCCAGGCCCCGGCCGCCCGCCGGATCGCCGACGAGGCGTTCCTCGACCTGTGGGCGGCGGTCGCTCATCGCATCGATCACGACCAGTTCGTCGCGCTGCCCACCCTCGCGCTGCGCAACTGGGCCCCCGAACGCAAACCCCGCAAGCACATCCCCATCGACCAACTGGCCCGCACGGAAGCGCTCGTACCCATCGTCCGCTGGGCCCCGCAGGGCCAGCCGCTCAGCCGCCTCGACCGCCTGATGCTGGCCGCGACCCGCCTGGAGGCCCACGGCATCTGGCTCTTCCGGCTCGCCGAGACCCTCGCGGGCCGCGCCCCCGACGACTCCTCCACCCCGACGGCCCTGCGCCGGCTGGTCCGGGTCCAGCTCGCCCTGCGCGCCCAACTCCGTTCCGAGGCCGCGGCACTGGCCGCCGCGCCGACGACCCCGCAACAGCGCGCGGTCCTCGGTGCCCTCGCCGAACAGGGCGCCCTGGAGCCACCCGTCCTCCAGGCCGCCGACGCGGTCCTCGGCGTCGGCGGCCGCCGGCCGGGCGACGGCCGGCGCCAGCTCCTGCGCCGCCACCTTCCCGCACCCCAGCGCGCCTGGCTGAACGCGATGGAGCGGCACTGCGCCCCGGTGCGCACCCTCGCCCACCGCGGCGGTCCCGACGCCGCCACCTACCGCGAGGCCCAGGAATCCCTGATCGCCCTCCGCCGCGCCTACACCTCCCTGGTCCACGCCGCTGCCGACCCCGCAACGACCTCCTTGTCGGCGGCGGCCTGACTTCACGGCGTAACTCCCTTGAGGGCGCCCCCCTGCCGCCGGGACGCGCCCCGGCGGCGGGGCATCGCCGTCGCGACGTGGGGCCGGGCCCTGTCCGTGCAGTGGGGGAAGCAGATGCGGCCGGGGAAGCAGCTGTCCTTGTCATTGGTCTGGACATGCCCAACCTCCCTGATTAGTCTGCCGTTTGGTCTAGACCGCACATCGTCGGCTCATGGAACTCCCCCCACGTTCTTCAGGAGCGAAGCATGCGCAAACGGATCAGTGCTGCCGTGATCGGCCTCGGCGTCCTCGGTGTCTCCTTCCTCGCGACCGGCAGCGCCTCCAGCCACGGCTACAGCGATGCACCTCCCAGCCGTCAGGCGCTCTGCGCCAACGGAACCGTCAAGGACTGCGGCGCGATTCAGTACGAACCGCAGAGCGTCGAGGCGCCCAAGGGCTTCCCGGCCGCCGGGCCCGCCGACGGAAAGATCTGCTCCGGCGGGCACGACAACTTCGCCGAACTCGACGACCCTCGCGGCGGAAAGTGGCCCGGCACCAAACTCACCCCCGGCCAGGGCTACACCTTCACCTGGCGGCTGACCGCCCGCCACTCCACCACGGACTTCGAATACTTCATCACCAAGGACGGCTACGACCCGACCAAGCCGCTCACCCGCGCCGACCTCGAACCCGAACCGTTCATGACCGTCCCGATGGGCGGCGCGCGACCGGGCGAAACGGTCCAGCACCAGGGCACCGTGCCCACCCAGAAGTCGGGGCGCCACATCATCCTGGGCGTCTGGAACATCGCCGACACGGGCAACGCCTTCTACGCCTGCTCGGACGTCGACCTCTCCTGAACCCGGACCGCCGGGCCTCCCCGCCTTCCCCCCCCGGGGAGGCCCCCGGCGCGTCCGCCGTCCCCACGGGCCACGGAAGCCTCCACATCTGACGTGACGTCAGCTACCCTCCGGCGCCATGGCAGCCCACCGCACCAGCGACCGGAACACCCCCGCCGCGCCCGGCGGCCCCCCGACCGTCGCGGAGCTCGTACGGGCACAGTGGGGCGACCACCGCACCGCCGTGAAGTCCGGCGCGGTCGCGCTCACCCACCATGAGGCGGCCGCCGGGGCGGCCACGCGGGCGGCGCTGCTGCGGGAGCTGCTGCCGCCCGGGGCCGAGCCGCACATCGCGGTGCTGCTCGACAACGTGCCCGAGTACCCACTGTGGCTCGCCGCCGCCGCGCTCGCCGGGGCCGCCGTCGCCGGCATCAACCCCACCCGCCGCGGCCCCGAGCTCGCCCGCGACATCGCCCACACCGACTGCGCCCTGCTGATCACCGAACGCACCCATCTGCCGCTGCTGGCGGGCCTGGAACTGCCGATCCCGCCCGAACGCGTCCTCGTCGTGGACGACCTGGCCTACCGCGAGCTGCTCACGCCCTACGAGAACGCCCACCCCGACGAGATCACCCGCCGCTGCGCCCCCACCCCCGCCTCCCGGCTGCTCCTCTACTTCACCTCCGGCTCCACCGGCGCTCCCAAGGCGGCCATCTGCACCCAGGGTCGGCTGGCGGCGGCCGGGCACTCGCTCGTCGGGTACTTCGGCGTGCGGCCGGACGATGTGCACTACCTCTGCATGCCGATGTTCCACGGGAACGCCGTGATCGCCGGCTGGGCACCGGCGCTGGCCGGCGGCGCGGCCGTCGCGCTGCGCCGTCGCTTTTCGGCCTCCGCCTTCCTCCCGGATGTCCGCCGCTACGGCGCCACATACTTCACCTACGTCGGCCGCGCCGTGCAGTATCTGCTCGCCACCCCGCCCGCCCCCGACGACCGCGACAACCCGCTGCGCACGGGATTCGGCACCGAGGCGGGAACGGTCGACGCCGCGCGCTTCGGCGACCGGTTCGGCGTGCGCCTGATAGAGGGGTACGGCTCCTCCGAGGGCGGCGCCGCACTCCAGCGCTCACCGGACACCCCGCCCGGCGCCATCGGGCGGCCCGCCCCCGGCGAAGATCTCGCCGTCGTCGACCCGGAAACCGGCGCCGAGCTGCCCCGCGCCCGCTTCGACGCCGACGGCCGGCTGCTGAACGGCGAGGAGTCCATAGGCGAACTGGTCAACCGCGGCCGCAGCTCCTTCGAGGGCTACTGGCGCAACACCGAGGCCACCGCCGCACGCACCCGCGGCGCCCCCGGCGGGGGGACCGGCGCGGGCTGGTACTGGACCGGCGACCTCTTCTTCCGCGACACCGAGGGGTTCTTCCACTTCGCGGGCCGTACCGACGACCGGCTGCGGGTCGACAGCGAGAATCTCGCCGCCGCGATGATCGAGAACATCCTCGCCCGCTACCCCCCGGCCGCCGGCGTCGCCGTGTACGCCGTGCCCGATCCGGTCGCCGGCGACCAGGTCATGGCAACCCTGGCGGTACGGGACGGCGCGGCATTCGACCCGGAGGACTTCGTGGCCTTCCTCGCGGCCCAGCCCGATCTCGGGACGAAGATGGCGCCCCGCTTCGTACGGACCGTGGCCGCGCTCCCGGTGACCGCGACCAACAAGGTGCACCGGGTCGCCCTGCGCCGGGCCGGATTCCGCTGTCCCGAACCGGTCTGGTGGACGCCGATGGGGACGGGCCCCACGGAGGCTCCGGGACCGGCCGCCCCGGCCGGGAGCGCGTACCGCCGCTTCACCGACGAGGACCACGCCGCGCTGCTGGCCCACTACCGCGATCACGGTCGCGACCATCTGCTGGAGAGGTGAGAACGCCGAAGTGGGCGTCCCCGGAAAACCGGGAACGCCCACTTCACAGGTGCGCCGCCAGGGACTCGAACCCCGGACCCGCTGATTAAGAGTCAGCTGCTCTAACCAACTGAGCTAGCGGCGCGCGCTGACGAAAGAAATACTACCTGGTCCGAAGGGGTGCTTCCGACCACGCCCGCGCGGCACGAGGGAGAGCCGGGACCGGCCGCCCCGCACCCCGCTCAGATCGCCAGCGACAGCAGGACCGGAGCGGCCTTGCGGTTGAGGGCATCGGCGGCCTGGCGCAGACGGTGGGCGTGCTCCAGCGGCATGGACAGTGCGAGGCAGCCGACCGCCGAACCGGCCGTGATCGGTACGGCCGCGCAGACCGTCCCGACGGCGTACTCCTGGAGGTCGAGCACCGGGACCGTCGGCGGCTGGCTGTCGAGCTTGTGGAAGAGCACCTTCTCGTTGGTGATCGTCCGGGATGTGAGCCGGGCGGTCTTGTGGCGCGAGAGGTGGTCTTTCCGGCCATCGTGGTCGAGCTGCGCGAGCAGACACTTGCCCACCGCACTGGCGTGGGCGGTGCGGCGGAATTCGGCCCACTCGTTGACCTTCGGCGCCAGCGGCCCGTCGGCGTAGTGCAGGATCTTGACCTCGCCGTCGATGTACCGGCTGATGTAGACCGCCGCACCCACCGTGTCGCGCAGCTCGTCGAGGGTGACCTGCAGCTTGTCCCGCAGGGCGTGGTGCCGGTCGCCGCCGGAGCCCAGCAGGAGCAGCGATTCACCGACGACATACGCACCGTCCGAGACCTGCTCCACATAGCCCTCGCGCCGCAGCATCGACAGCATGTGGGCGAGGTGGCCCGTGGGCAGGCCCGTTTCGCGGGCGATCTGGGCGTCGGTCACGCCGCCGGCGTGCTTGGAGATGGTTTCGAGCACGCGAAGGGCGTATTGCACCGAATGGAACGGCGCGGTCGGCTCGGGCTTCAGCGCCACGGTGTCCCCCTAGCAGGTTGTTACCGCTTGCGTCGTCACCTCGTTGGCGGACAACGGGGCTCGTATCACGATAGCGGTCAACGGCCCTCGATGGAGGGGGTCTTGACCGAAAGACGATGCCGTTTACGCGTCTGTGCAGGGGAGAGTTTCCCTGGCATATGCCAATGGAATGGTATGAGGCCGCCGGTGCGCCGGGTGGGTCTCCCAAAACGTGCCGAAGCCCGGCCCTTTGGAGAGGGCCGGGCTCCGTTTCGCGTGGCACGGGGGGCGCACAAGGAGGCGCTTGGGCGTGCGCCGGGGGCGCATCGGTGGCAATGGCGAGGGCTGCGGTCGCAGGTGTCACGCGAGTACCAGCCATCCCATCCGTCATGGACGCGCACTCCCCGCCGCTCGCTCAGCGCCTCCGTACGACACCTCCGTACAGCGACGCGCTACAGCACCGCGCTCAAGAACTCCCGGGTCCGCTCGTGCTCCGGGTCCGTGAAGATCTGCTCCGGCGGGCCGAACTCGATGACCCGGCCGGCGTCGAACATCATCACGCAGTCGGAGATGTCCCGGGCGAAGTTCATCTCGTGCGTGACGCAGAGCATCGTGATGTCCGTGGTGTGCGCGATGTCCCGCAGGACGTCCAGCACGCCGGCCACCAGTTCCGGGTCGAGCGCGGAGGTGACCTCGTCCAGCAGCAGCACCTGCGGCCGCATCGCCAGTGCCCGGGCGATGGCGACGCGCTGCTGCTGGCCGCCGGAGAGCTGGGTGGGGTACTTGTCGAGGTGCTCGGTCAGGCCCACCAGGTCCAGCAGTTCGCGGGCCCGCTCCTCCGCGGCGTCCTTGTCCAGCCCCAGGACGTGTACCGGCGCCTCGGTGATGTTCCGCAGCACCTTCATATTGGGGAAGAGGTTGAACTGCTGGAAGACCATGCCGATGTTCTTGCGGATCTGGCGGCTGTGCTTGTCGCTCGCCGGGACGAGCTTGTCACCCTTCTTCTCGTGGGTGAGGTATTCGCCGTTGAGCGTGATGGTGCCCTCGTCCGGCTTCAGCAGCGTCATCATCAGCCGCAGGATCGTCGTCTTGCCGGAGCCCGAAGGGCCGATCAGCGTGACGTGCTTGCCGGAGTAGACCTTCATGTCCAGCGAGTCGAGGACGGTGTGTGAACCGAAGCGCTTGGTGACCTTGTCGAAGCGGATCAGTTCGCTGCCGTCGACCGCCGGGTTCGCGCTCTCGCCGGAGGCGGCCCCGGAGGTGGCGCCGGACGCAACGTCCTGTCCGTTCGCGGTGTTCTTGGGTGTGTGGGAAGTGCTGTCAGCGGACAAGACGACGCTCCAGGGCTCGCAGGAGAAGAGAAGCGGGGTAGGCGATGAGGATGAAGGCGATACCGACGACGGTGTAGGGCTCGACGGTCTGGAAGGTCTGGGAGGAGAACTGCCGTGCCTCGCCCAGCATTTCCAGCACACCGATCGCGAAGAGCATCGGCGAGTCCTTCAGCATCGCGATGACGTAGTTGCCCAGTGCCGGGACGACCCGGCGGATCGCCTGCGGCAGGATCACCGCGATCCAGGTACGGCTGCGCGGCAGGCTCAGCGCGGTTGCCGCCTCCCACTGCCCGGCGGGTACGCCGTCGATGCCGGCGCGGTAGACCTCGGCGGTGTACGTCGAGTAGTGCAGGCCCAGTCCGAGCACACCGGTGACCATGGCGGTGAGCGTGATGCCCCACTCGGGCATGACGAAGTACAGGAAGAACAGCTGCACCAGCAGCGGGGTGTTGCGGACGAACTCGGTGATCGCGATCACCGGCCAGCGCACCACCTTGAGGGAGGAGCGCTGTGCCAGTGCCCATACGAGACCGAGCGCGAAGGCCATCAGCGAGCCGAGCGCCAGCACCTCGAGGGTGACCACGAAGCCCCGCCAGAACGCCGGCATGAAGTCGCCGACCGCGGACCAGTCGAACGTCATCACACATCACCTTCCGTCGCGGCACCGATCGTCGGGCTGGTAGCCGTACGAGCCACCGGGCCGATCGGGCTCGACTGCTTGCCGATGCTCAACCTCGATGTCAGACCGCCCCGTTTGGGCGGGGCCTGGCCGATGCCCGCCTTGGCGTGCCGCTCCACCACACGCATCCCCCGCGTCAGCACAAAGGCCAGTACGAAGTACATGACCAGGATGATCGTGTAGACGGGAGCGCTCTGTGTGGTCGCGTTGCGCACCAGCTGGGCGCCGAAGGCGATGTCGGGCACGCCCAAAATCGACACCAGCGCGGTGCCCTTGAGCAGCTCGATCAGCAGGTTGTTGAACGGCGGCACCATTTCCGGCCAGGCCTGCGGCAGGATGATCTTCCGCAGCTGCTGACCGGGCGAGAAGCTGAGCGCGATGCCCGCCTCGCGCTGACCGGGGGAGACCGCCGCGATGGCGCCGCGGACGATTTCCGAGCCGTACGCGCCGTAGGTCAGGCCCAGCGTCAGGACCGCGGCCCACATCGGGACGAGCTGCCAGCCGAAGCCCATCGGCAGCACGAAGAACACCCAGAACATGAAGATCAGCGCGGAGGTGCCGCGGAAGATCTCGAAATAGGCGCCGGACAGGAAACGCACGGTCCGCAGCCGGTGGGTGCGCGCCATGCCGATCCCGAAGGCCACCACCACGCCGAGTGCCGCGCTGTAAACCGTCAACTGGACGGTGACCCAGACGCCGTTGAGGAGGAGTTCCCACAAACCCCAGCTGATATCGCTCATGGCCGGCACTTCTCCTTGGCGGTGATCGTGGTCATCTGATCCTTCGTGAAACCGAAGGGCCGCATGAGCTCCAGGAGTTCGCCGGACTTCTTCATCTTGTGCAGCTCGCGGTTGAACGCATCGCGCAGATTCGTCTCCGGGGTGCGGAACGCGAAGCCGCCGACGTCGATGACCGGCTTGCCCTTCACATACGGGGTGACCTCGCCGGTCGCCTCGGCCTTGGTGGTCTTCGAGTCCCGAACGACGTTCCGCACGGTCACGGCCGTACCGACGAAGACATCCACCCGGCCCTGCTCGACGGCGAGCAGACCCGCCAGCTGGTCCGGCAGCGTGGTGATGTTCTTGACGCCGGCTTCCTCGCCATAGCCGATTTCGGCATAGCCGACGCCCGTCGCCATCTTTGCCCCGGTCCGGGCGATGTCCTTGTAGGAGTGGAGCTTGAGCGGATTGCCCTTGCGGACGATGAACGCGTCCAGCATCTGATATTCGGGGTCGGCGAAAATGACCTTTGCGCAGCGCTCCGGATTGATGTACATCCCGGCCGCGACCACATCGAACTGCTGGGAATTCAGCCCGACGATCAGCGAGCCGAAATCGGTCGGAAAGGGCTCGACCTTGGGCACACCGAGCCGTTTGAAGATCACCCGGGCGATCGTGGGCGCCGAGCCGGTCATCTTGCCGTCCCGGCCGATGTAGCCGTACGGCTGCTCGCCCGCCAGGCCCAGCGTCACCGAGCCCTTGGCCTTCAGCCGTTCCAGCAGGTGTCCGCCGTCCTTGGCCTCGGCCGTCGACACCCGACTGCAGGCACTGGTCGCTCCTATCGCACCCGCTGCGCCGAGCGCCGCTACCCCCGCGAGCAGCGAGCGGCGACGGATGCCGCCTGTTGATTGTTCTTCGGTTTTTGAGGTCTTCCCGTGTGGTGGAGCCATGGGCGCGCGACTACCCGAAACCCTTCGAACATATGCCGATCGTTTCCGGCCCTTGATGTAAGCGAGGGCAATACAAGTACTGCTGATACGAGCGGCGAGAGTTGTTCCGTTGGCCGGTATTGCCCCCCTACGATCTGGGCATGACCGATCGCTTCATCGAAGTCTCCCTGGACAAGCGCGGCGTCAGCTGCACGGCCAAGTTGCTCGACGACCGCGCGCCGATCACCTGTAACGCCGTCTGGGACGCGCTCCCGCTCGGCGGCGACGTCTACCACGCCAAGTACGCCCGGAACGAGATCTACGCCCTCGTCCCGCCCTTCGCTCCACAGGAGCCGCCGCTGGAGAACCCCACGATCACCCCGATCCCCGGCGATCTGTGCTACTTCACCTTCAGCGAGACCCAATTGGGCACCGCTTCCTACGGCTACGAGCAGGAAGCCAAACACCAGGGCCGCGCCACCGTCGTGGATCTCGCGCTCTTCTACGAGCGCAACAACCTGCTGATCAACGGCGACGCGGGCTGGGTGCCGGGCATCGTCTGGGGCGCGGTCGTCGACGGCCTGGACCGGATGGCGGACGCCTGCCAGGACCTGTGGCGGGCCGGCGCCCTGGGCGAGACCCTCAACTTCCGCCGGGCGTAGGGCGGGCCCTTAGGGGTGGGGCGAACGGATCCCGTAGGGGATGCGGGCGCCCCTTGCGGGCCTCAACGCGGCGGGGCCGGGGCGGTATTCCCGTGGTGCGCCACACGATCGAAATGGGGCACCACGGGGTCGGCAGAGTCACCTTGGGACCGGCCGGGGCACCACGGGGTCAGCCGGTACGTCAGGTGATCGCGTGGTGCACCACAGGATCGCGTGGTGCACCACGCGATCAACCGATGAACCACGCGATCAACCGGCGAACCACGTGACCGACCGATGAGCCACGTGACCGGCCGGCGAATCACGTGATCGACCGATGAACCCGCAACCGGCCGGCGCCCCGCTCGACCGTTCGTTCACCGCATGATCGACGAGCCGCCGCCTACGGCGCAGAGCTCAGGGCAGGGGGCGCGGGGATCCTGGCGGCCCCCGCCTCGTAGAGCGCGTGCGCGGCGCGCAGGACCAGTGCGTCCGCGTGTCGCGCCCCCACCAGCTGCACGCCGATCGGCAGTCCGTCGCGGTCCACCCCACAGGGCAGGGTCGCGGCGGGCTGCTGCGTCATGTTGAACGGATAGGTGAACGGCGTCCAGCCGGTCCAGCGGGCATGGCCGGATCCCTTCGGCACCTCCACGCCCGCCTCGAATGCCGTGATCGGCTCGGTCGGCGTCACCAGCAGGTCGTACGCGCTGTGGAAGCGCCCCATCGCCTGACCGAGTGCCATCCGCGTGTCGACCGCCGCCAGGTAGTCCAGCGCGCTGGAGCGCGCGCCCTGCTCGCAGATCTCCCGCAGCCCCGGGTCGAGCAGCTCGCGCTCGGCGTCGTCCAGGTGCTGTACGACCCGCGCCGCCCCGCTGAACCACAGCGTGTGGAACGCCGCCACCGGGTCCGCGATGCCCGGGTCGATCTCCTCGACCACCGCGCCCAGCCCGGCGAGCGTCCCGACGGCGGTACGGACCGCCGTCGCCACCTCCGCGGCCACCGGCACATCCCAGCCCAGCGACGGGCTGAACGCCACCCGCAGCCCCGAGATCGGCTCGTCCAGCGCCGCGCGGAAGGACCCGGCCACCGGCCCCAGCTGCGACCAGTCCCGCCAGTCCGGCCCGCAGACCACGTCCATCATCAGCGCCGCGTCCGCCGCGTCCCGGGTCATCGGCCCGACATGCGCCAGCGTCCCGAAGGGGCTTGCCGGGTAGTGCGGGACCCGCCCGTAGGTGGCCTTGAGGGCGAAGATCCCGCAGAAGGAGGCCGGGATCCGGACCGAGCCGCCGCCGTCCGTCCCCAGGCTCAGCGGCCCCGCGCCCAGCGCCACCGCCGCCGCGCTGCCGCCGCTGGAGCCGCCCGCGGTGCGCTCCGGGTCGTAGGGATTGCCCGTCACCCCGTGCCGCGGGCTGTCGGTGACACCCTTCCAGCCGAACTCCGGGGTGGTCGTCTTGCCCACGAACACCGCGCCGGACTCCCGCAGCCGGGCCACCGACGGCGCGTCCTCGTCCCACACCGCGCCCTCCTCGCGCACCGTCCGCGAACCGCGCAGCGTCGGCGCACCACGGGTCAGCAGCACGTCCTTGACGGTGACCGGCACCCCGTCCACCGGACCCGCGGGCATCCCCGACCGCCAGCGCTCCGCCGACTCCCCGGCCTCGGCCAGCGCCTCGTCGGCGGCGATCCGGGTGAAGCAGTTCGTGCGGGCATGGGCGGCCTCGGCGCGCTCCAGGACGGCCCGGGTCGCCTCGACGGGGGAGAACTCGCCGGCCGCGTACCCGGCGGTGAGCTGTGCGGCGGTGAGGTCGGCGAGGTGGATGGGGGTCGGTCCGTTCGTCATGCGTCCTCCGAGCGTTGGCCGCCCCGGGGCGAGGCGGCGGGCGGGGCGGAACCGACGGCCGCGCCGTCAGCGGTACGTCACTGCGGTCCCGGCCGGTCTCCACCCCGCCGGTGTCGTTCGCGTAGGGGACTCGATCGCTCGCCGGGCCGACGAGCGGCGTGCGTCGGGAACCTCCACCCGCCGACGAGGGGGAGGGGACAACGCAGGGTTCAGTGCACCGGTACGTACCCCAGGCGTTTGTCGACGACGTTGCTGAGCGGCCGGCCGGCCGACCACAGGTCGAAGTTGTCCTGGAACTGCTCGGCGAGCGCGTCCCGCCAGCCCAGCGTGTCCCCGCTCATGTGGGGCGAGACGATCAGGTGCGGGACGTCCCACAGGGGGCTGTCGGTGGTCAGCGGCTCCTGCTCGAAGACGTCCAGCGCGGCGGCCGCGATCCGCCAGCCGCGCAGCGCCGCCACCAGATCGTCCTCGACGACCAGGGGGCCGCGCCCGATGTTGATGAACCGCGCCCGCGGCGGCATCAGGGAGAAGGCCTCCTTGCCGAACATCCCGCGGGAGGACTCGGTCAGGGGCGCCGCGCAGACCACCCAATCGGCGTGGGGCAGCAGGCCGTTCAGCGCCTCACCCGGGTGGACGAGGCCGAATTCGGGATCGTCCGGGCGCGCCCGGCGGCCGACCAGATCGACCTTGACACCCAGTGCCATCAGGGTGCTGCCGATGGCCCGGCCGATCGGGCCGGAGCCCACCACGACCGCCCGGGTGCCCGCCACCCGGATGGTTTCGCGGTGCTGCCAGCGTCGCTGCCGCTGCAGCTCCCAACTTCCGTAGAAATCTTTGGCCATGGCGATCACCAGGCCGGCGACGTACTCGGCGATCGGCTGCTCGAAGACGCCGCGCGCGTTGGTCACCAGCGTGTCGTCGGCGATCAGTGCCGGGCACAGCAGCCGGTCCACGCCGGCGCTGGCGGTGTGCACCCACCCGGGTTTGGGGCCCTTTTCCGGCCAGGCCCGGCGGATCGCGTCGGAGGTGAAGTCCCAGGCCAACAGCACATCGGCGGAGGGGAGTAGGCCGGACAGTGAGGCCTCGTCGGTATAGATCACCCGGGTCCGGCCGGTCAGGCGGTCCAGCTTCGGCGGCGGGTCGGAACCAAGGACAAGGACGGTGCTTTCGGACATAGGCCAGAAACCGTTCTGAAACGTGTGCCCAGTATCAAGGAAAAGGGCGCCGACAGATGCCTGAGATGGGAGGATTGACCACGCTAAGAAGTCGTATCTACCGTGTCAACAACGGCTCTGTCCCGACGTCCCGGCACGCACCGGCTGTACTACTTCCCCCGGCCACTGGCCTGGCCATTCCACCCCTTCGTTTCTAGGGGCCTTCATGGACGTCTCTTTTCTCGGAGGCCCACAGCCGCAGCTCGGCGTGGGCGTCGTCGCACCCTTCGACTTCGCGCTCGACCGTGAGCTGTGGCGATGGGTTCCCGACGATGTGTCCCTCCACCTCACCCGGACTCCTTTCGTGCCCGTCGAGGTCAGCCTCGATCTGGCCCGTATGGTCAGCGAGCACGAAACCCTGCAGGCCGCCGTGCAGGCACTGTGCGCGGTCTCCCCGCAGGTCATCTCCTATGCCTGCACCTCCGGCAGCTTCGTCGGGGGTGTGGCGGGCGAGCGGGCCATGTGTGCCGCCATGGCCCAGGCGGGGGAGATTCCTTCCCTCACCACATCGGGCGCACTCCTCGAAGCGCTGCGCGAGATCGACGCGCGGCGCATCGCGGTGGTGACCCCGTACACCAAATCGGTCACCGACTCCCTGGAGGACTATCTCGGCGAGGCGGGCATCACGGTCACCGGCCGCGCCTACCTGGGGCTGACCCGGCACATCTGGAAGGTTCCCTACCGCGACGTCGTCGACATGGCCCGTACGGCGGTGGTCGGCGCGGCCGATGCGCTGTTCATCAGCTGCACGAACCTGCCGACCTACGACGTCATCCCGCAGCTGGAGGCCGAACTGCGGATGCCCGTCCTGTCCGCCAACCAGGTCACGATGTGGGCCGCGCTGCGCGCCATCGGCGCGTACGCGGTAGGCCCGTATCAGGCGCTGCTCGACCCGGTGGCGCGGCGCGGCCCCGCCGCGATGACCGGGGCGGGGGCCGGCGTGCCGGAGAGCAGGCCAGGGGGGACCCCCGAGGCCGCGTTCGCCGTACCGGCCACGCCTCTTGACGGGGAGGTGGGCGACGGCGTGGAGCCGCCGCCCTTCCTGCCCGAGGATCCCGGACCCCAGCCCCCGGTGTGAGCCGGGCCCGGCTCCTTCCCCGGATTCCCCGTATCCCCGTACCCGCCCCGCGCTGCCGGCGGTCCCACCGCCGGCGGCCCCCTCCGGACATCCGCACCCACCGCCTCACACGAAAGAGGGACCTGCATGGCATCGGTCGGCTTTCTCTACCCGGGCCACTCCGCGGAGGACGACTACCCCCGGCTGGAAGCGCTGCTCGGCGGCGCGGTCCGGCTCCCGCTCGTCCACACCGACATCGGCGAGGACGCCCACCGGGTCGACGCGCTCCTGGAGATGGGCACCGCCGCCCGGCTCGCGGCCGGCGTCGACGACCTCAAGGAGCGCGGCGCCGAAGCCGTCGTCTGGGCCTGTACGAGCGCCAGCTTCGTCTTCGGCTGGGAGGGCGCCCACGAACAGGTCCGGGAGCTGTCGGCCACGGCCGGCCTGCCCGCCTCCAGTACGTCCTTCGCCTTCGCGCACGCCGTCCAGGCGCTCGGCGCGCACCGGGTCGCGATCGCCGCCACCTACCCCGAGGACGTGGCCGAGCACTTCCGCGCGTTCCTGAAATCCGCCGGTACGGAGGTCGTCTCGACCCGCGGCAGCGGCATCATCACCGCCGCCGAGGTCGGCACCTGGGGCCGCGCGGAGGTGCTGGCGCTCGCGCGGGCCGGCGACCATCCCGATGCCGAGGCGGTGCTGCTGCCGGACACCGCCCTGCACACCGCGGCGTATCTGCCCGACCTCGAAGCCGAGCTGGGCAAGCCGGTCCTCACCGCCAATCAGGTCACGGTCTGGGAAGGGCTGCGCCTGATCGACCGCGAGCTCTCCTGCCCGCCGCTGGGCACGCTCTTCGCGCGGGCCGCGCATTCCTAGCCGTACCGATCGCCGTACCGGAACCGCCGGCGCGGCGCCGGAATAATCGGAGAAGCTCTCCGGTTGACCCCCTCGCAGACCAGCACGACGCGAGGAGGACCCACCACCGTGAGCAGCGAAGTGGACCGCACCCGGGGCAACGATGACGGCATCCGGGGGACCGCCCGGGGTACCGCTCCCGTCCCCCTGTCCGTACTCGACCTGGTGACCGTCGGCGCCGGCAACACCGCCACCGGCGCCGTACGCACCGCCGTCGACATCGCCCGTACGGCAGAGCGCCGCGGCTTCCACCGCTACTGGGTCGCCGAGCACCACTCCATGCCCGGCGTCGCGTCCTCCTCGCCCGCCGTGCTGCTCGCCCACCTCGCCGCGCACACCTCCTGCATACGGCTCGGCTCCGGCGGCGTCATGCTCCCCAACCACGCGCCGCTGGTCATCGCCGAGCAGTTCGGCACCCTGGAGGCGATGGCCCCCGGCCGTGTAGACCTGGGCCTGGGCCGCGCGCCGGGCACGGACGGCGCCACCGCGGCCGCCCTCCGGCGGACCGAGCGGCTGCACGAGGGTGCCGATGATTTCCCCCAGCAGCTGCTGGAGTTGACCCGTTTCCTGGACGGCTCCTTCCCCGACGGCCACCCGTACGCCAAGATCCACGCCGTCCCCGGCCCGGTGCAGGCCACCTCGCCCGGCGGCGTGCAGTCCCCGCACCGCCCGCCGCTGTGGCTGCTCGGCTCCTCCGGCTTCAGCGCCCAGCTCGCCGGCGCGCTCGGCCTGCCGTTCGCCTTCGCGCACCACTTCTCCGCGGCCAACACCGTGCCCGCGCTCGACCTCTACCGCTCCTCCTTCCGTCCCTCCGAGGTGCTCGCCGAGCCGTACGCCCTCATCGGCGTCTCGGCCCTGGCCACCGAGGACGAGCGGGAGGCCCGCCGTCAGGTCATGACCGGCGCCCTGTCGATGATCCGCCTCCGCACGGGCCGCCCGGGGCTGGTCCCCACCCCCGAGGAGGCCGCGGCCCACGACTTCAGCGACCGGGAGCGCGACTTCGTCGACGGCTGGCTCGGCAACGTCATCCACGGCACCCCCGACACCGTCCGCCAGGGCCTCGACGACCTCGCCAAGCGCACCGGCGCGGACGAGCTGATGATCACCGCCAATGCGCACGGCAGCGCGGCCAGGCTGAGGTCGTACGAGCTGATAGCGGACGCGTACGGGCTGCCGCAGGGATGAGCCGGGCCCGCCGCCGCGCTCAGTTCCCCGGCCGCCGCCCCGCGTCCAGGAGGGCCTCCACCCGGTCCGGGGCCACCGGCCGGGAGTAGAGCCAGCCCTGCCCGGTGTCGCAGCCGATCCGCCGCAGCCGCTCCGCCTGTTCGGCGCTTTCCACGCATTCGGCGGTGACGGTCAGGCCGAGGCGGTGGGCGAGCGCGACGAGCGCCTCGACGATCATTTCGTCGGCCGGGTTGGGATGCTCCCGGGAGCGGAAGCCGTGGACGAAGGAGCCGTCCAGCTTGAGGACGGAGACCGGGAGCCGGCTGAGGTAGGCGAGGTTGGAGTAGCCGGTGCCGAAGTCGTCGATGGCGATCCGTACGCCCATGTCGCTGAGCGCCTGAAGGGCCTGCAGGGGCCGCCCTGCCGAGCCCATCACCGCGGACTCGGTCAGCTCCAGCTGGAGCAGATGCGGCGGCAGGCCCGTCTCGGCCAGGATCCCGGCCACGTCCGCGACCAGGTCGGAGTCCCACACCTGACGTACGGCCACATTGACGCTGACGAACAGCGGCTCGCCGCCGGGGTGCGCCAGCTGCCAGGCGCGCGCCTGGTGGCAGGCCCGCTCCAGGACCCAGCGGCCCAGTTCGACGATCGCGCCGTTCTCCTCCGCCAGTGCGATGAACCGATTCGGCGACAGCATCCCGAACTGCGGATGCCGCCAGCGCACCAGCGCCTCGACGCCCTGCGCCCGGCCGTCACCCAGGCCGACCAGAGGCTGGTACTCCAGGGTGAATTCGCCGCGGTCGACGGCCGGGCGGAGCGTGCTGGACAGCGCCTGGCGGGTCATGCGGTGGGCGTTGCGTTCCGGGTCGAAGAGCGTCCAGCGGGCCTTGCCGTCCTCCTTGGCCCAGAACAGCGTGGTGTCCGCGGCCTGCATCAGGCCGGTGGCGGTGGTGCCGGCGGCGGCCCGTTCGACGACGCCGATGCTCGCCGAGACCGACAGCCGCTGCCCGGCCAGGTCGAACGGCCGCTGTAGCGCGTCCAGCACGCACCGGGCCAGCTCGGCCAGCTGTTCGGTGCCGGTGGAGTCCTCCACCAGAAGGGCGAATTCATCGCCCCCCAGCCGGGCCACCAGATGCCCGCCGTGGCCCGGACCGCGGTCGCCGACGGTCTCCGCGCAGCGGGTCAGCCGCTGGGCGACCGCGCTCAGCAGCCGGTCCCCGACCCGGTGCCCGAGGGTGTCGTTGACGGCCTTGAAGCCGTCCAGGTCGAGGTAGCACAGCCCGATCCGCCCGGTGCCGGCCGGCTCGAAGGCGGCCGCCTCCAGGGCGACGGAGAGCCGTTCGAAGAAGAGCGCGCGGTTGGGGAGGCGGGTCACCGGATCGTGCATCTGCAGATGCCGCAGCCGGGCCAGCAGATCGTGCCGGTCGCTGATGTCCGCCACCGACAGCAGCACCCGGTCCTCACCCACCTGCGGCTCGACCGTCACCTCCACCCAGACGGAGTGCCCGTCGCGGTGTTTGAGACGGCGGGTGCAGCGCATCCGGTCGCTGCGGCCGCACAGCACCTCGCGGTAGGCGGTCCACACCAGCGGATCCGCCCCGAGGTCGGTGAGGTCCGCGGCGGTCGCGGCGACCAGCTCTTCCGGGTCGGCGCCGACCAGTTCGCCGAAGGCGGGGTTGGCGGCGAGGACCAGGCCGTCGCGGTTGAGGACGGCCATCGGGAGGCGGGCTGCGTGGAAGGCGGCGCGATAGTCGGCGAGCGCGGCGGCGGTGTCGTCGCAGCGGCCGAGGGGGCTATGGCGCGTACCGCCGGATCCTTTGGTCTGGCCGTCACGTTCCGTCACGTTCGGCAGCGTCGCTCCGCGCGTGCGGCCCGTGCTGTCGGGGTGTCCGCTCACTGCTCGCTCCCGCATGGCGCTTGTCTCGTGATGGAGGGTGCTTCTCGCGCTGGAAAGTGTGGCGATCATAGAGGCTGGTGCAACGGCCGATCCAGCGACGCAGCGACGATCACCGGCACGCATGACGGAACTTCAGCCATTTCTGAACGACTCTGTTCGTGCTGCTTGCACGCTTGGTCGTTTGTCACTTTCCGTTACGGGGCGGCGGAACCCCGCCCGGTCACTCGTCTGGGCTTCCGAACAGGACGAACGGCCGGCAAACGGCACAGGGTGGGTGGCGTCTTCCGATTCCGTCCCTGGAGGTCGATGTGGTGCGCGACCGGACACCCGACGGGGTGGAGCGCCGTCGCCTTCGGCGCCTCGCCGCCGTCGCGACTTCGCTGAGCGCGCTGATCGCGACCTCCATCATCGCGGGGCCCGCCACCGCCTCCGAGGCGGCCGCCGCCTGCGCGCTGGGACGCACCGACGCCCACCACTCCGAGGGCCTGGACAGCTGGAACGGCGCCTACCCCCGCCCCGCGGGCTCCCTCGACGCCGTGATGATCTTCCTGTCCTTCCCGGACTCGCGGCCCATAGCCCGACCGGGCGAGCTGTCCAAGGACTACTTCCCGGCCACATCCCGCTTCTTCGACCGCGCCTCGTACGGCAAGTTCCGGCTGCGTTCGCACCTCCACGGCAAGTGGGTGCAGATGCCGCACCGGTCCTCGGCGTACGGAATACAGCGCGACTGGGACTCCGGGCGCCGGTTGGCGTATCTGCGCGACGCGGTCGCCGCCGCGGACTCCTCGGTGGACTTCAGCCGCTACGACCTGGTCTATTTCGTCGCGGACCCGGACGCCCCGGGCGTCGACTCGGACGCCACCAAGGTCGTCAATCTGGATGAGCCGATGCACGCCGACCACACCGATCTGCGCCGCTTCGTGACCGTCTTCGAAAAGAGCCCGCCGGACCGCAATGTCCTCGCCCACGAGACCGGCCACGTCTTCGACCTGCCGGACCTCTACCACCGGCCGGGCAACGGCAAGGGTGACTGGGACACCTACGTCGGCGACTGGGACCTCATGGGCAGCCAGTTCGGCCTGGCGCCCGACCCCTTCGCCTGGCACAAGTGGAAGCTCGGCTGGCTCGGCGACAGCCAGGTCGACTGCACCCCGCTGACCCGTGCGCCGTCGCTGCACTCGCTGCGGACCCTGTCCGCCCCCCTGGAGCCGGGCGATGACCGCCGCCCGCGGCTGCTGGTGGTCCGCACGGGCCCGGAGAGCGCGCTCGCCATCGAGGCCCGCGGCGCCGTCGGCAACGACCGTTCCGTATGCAGCCAGGGCGTCCTGGTCTACCGCGTGCAGGGCGATACGGCCTCCGGGGCGGGCCCGGTACACGTACTGGACGGGCACCCGGGCACCGCGGCCTGCTGGGGTACCTCCGTCTACCCGCCGCTCGCGGACGCACCGCTGGGGGTGGGGGAGAGCCTTCACGACGTGGACGACGGCGTACGGATCCAGGTCGAGGGGCGCGGCGCGGAGGGCGACTGGACGGTCAAAGTGGCCCGCGACTGAACGGCACCGGCACCCGGCCACGGCGTCCGCCCATGTCGAAGGCCCCCACCGAGGTGAGGGCCTTCGACCGTCTGTGCGCCGCCAGGGACTCGAACCCCGGACCCGCTGATTAAGAGTCAGCTGCTCTAACCAACTGAGCTAGCGGCGCCTGCTGACGGAGGAAACATTAGCATCCGGTCCGGGGAGGGCAAAAATCGGTTTCCCTCAGCCCGGGGTGAGCGCCGGAACCGGCCCCTGAGGTGCGGCTTCGCGCTCCTCCTCGGCCGCCCAGCGGGCCGCCCGGACGCAGGCCCACAGCAGCACGTCGGGGCCGGGCAGCCAGGGGGCGCGGACGTCCGGGGCGACCAGCCACCGCGAAGCGGCCGGGGCGGCGGCGTCCGCGGCGGCGGAGGCGTGCGAGGGGTGCAGCGGCGGAACCGTCACCGCGTCCCCGCTGCCGTGGCACAGCAGCGGCGGCACGGCGCGCGCCCATTCCTCCCAGCCGAGCAGCGACGGCAGCCGCTGCGCGGTCCCGGGGGCGGTGAACAGCAGGATGCGGCCGCGGTGCGCCGCCACCGGTCCCGAGCCGGGGCCCGCGGACCATAAACGGTCCACCATGCGGCGTCCGAACAGCGCGGGGGCGTTGATCACGTCGAAGACGGTGCCGCACGGCAGCACGCTGGGGGCGGCGGGCTGGGTGGCCCACAGGGTCTGGACCGTGTCCGGATGAGGGCTGGCGGAGGCGAGCCAGTCGGCGCCGGCGAGGGTGACGTACGCCGCTGTCGGGAACGTAAGGGTCCGGGGAGTGTCGGGCAGCCAGTCGCTCATGCCGACACCTCGCTCCGCTCGGCCCCGCATTCGCGAGGCGCGCACCTCCTGATGATTCGCTCGCTTCGCTCGCTCATGGGGACAGGTCTACCCATTTCCCGCGTTCCGGTGCTGTGGATTGCGGGAAACCGGGACAGGGCGGTGAGCGGACGAGTATCTTGCCCGCTTTGCATATGCCAGGGGCTCATGATCATGAACTATGAGCCGTTCTGGGGCCGGTGTGACGAGCGGTGCGTGCGAGACATGCCGGCCGGCGCTCAGTCGGCGTCGCCGATGTGCGTGCCGCCGTCCCGCAGCAGACCGCGGCCGAACTCGATCATCTTCTGCGCATAGTCCTCGGACCAGTCCGCCTGCTCGGCGAGCGCGGGCAGCGGCATCCGGTCGAACCGCCGGGGGTCGGCCAGCTGGGCGGCCGCCATCGCCTGGTACTCCGTGGCGCGGTCGGCCGCCACGCGGAAGGCCAGCGCCAGCTCCGTGGAGCGGCGCAGCAGCTCGTGCGGGTCCTCCATCGACTCCAGGTCGAAGAAGTGCTCGGGGTCGGCGACCGCCTCGGGCGGCTCGAAGATCAGCGACGCGGGCCTCCTGCGCCGGGGTGCCGGCGCCTCGGCGCGGCGGTCGGAAGCCGAACGCGGCTGGGACATGTACGTACCTCCAGGATCGTGTGCCGCATTCCATTGTCCCGCCCCGCGCAAGTACGCCATAGGGCCGGATCGGCTACGGCTGCCCGAGCGGCCCGCCCCGCCCCCCTACGGTCTCCGGCGCACCCGGTGCTCCGACAGATGTGCCGGCACGGCGTGATTCGCTTCCCAGCCGCCCGGACTGGATCCGATGGCCCCTCCGGTGGTGTGGTGGGGGTGGTCGTCGTATGCCGGGCGGGTGGCCGGTGTGCGGGTCACGGCTTCCAGGGCACCCGGTGCTCCGACAGATGTGCCAGCACCGCGTGATTCGCCTCCCAGCCGTCCGGGAACTTGACCGTGACGCCCAGCTGCACCGGCTCGGTCGAGGGGTGCTCGTCCAGCAGCTCGGCGACGCCCTCCCGGCACACCACGATGCAGGCGTGGCGATGACGGGAGGCGAGGACGCACAGCCGGCCGGTCTCCAGATGGAAGGCGGTGGCATCGGGGCGGCCGGAGAGCGGGTGCAGGACGACCGTGACGTCGAACTCGCGGCCCTGGAGACGGTTCGCGGTGTCCACCGTGACGCCGTGCACGCCCAGGTCGGCGAGCGCGGCGCGGACCGCCGCCGCCTGGTCGCGATGGGCCGTACCGACCGCGATCCGCTCGGCCGTCAGCGGCACCGGGCCGGGGGAGTTCTCGCTGGTCGCGGCGCCACCGCGGTCGAGCAGCCGGCGCGCCACCAGCGCCACCGCGCGCACCGCCTCCGGATCCGTGCGGGGCGTACGGCGGGCGGGCAGCTCCAGCAGCCCCCAGCCGGACTCGGCGGCCTCGTCCAGGACCCGGTCCACCCCCGAGCCGTCCCCGGCCACCCCGAAGGCCAGGCGGCGGTCGCCGTGGTCCGTGCCGCTGCGGAAGGGGGTGTACGGGTAGAACGCATCGGAAACCAGGGGCGCGGCGGACGCGGGCAGCCGCCAGGAGACCGGCAGGCGGTGCTGCGGCAGATCGGGGTTGTGGGCCAGCAGCGTGGCGACGGCGCTGGAGGACGGGTCGTACGCCAGCCCCGCCCACTGGTCGGCGCCCACCACGCTGAACGGGTCCAGCTGTCCCGGGTCGCCGACGAACAGGGCCCGCTCGAAGAGCCCGGCGACGCTCAGCAGCGCATCGGAGCGCATCTGGTACGCCTCGTCCACGATGGCGTGCTGCCAGGGCGTCTCGACCTTGGTGTAGGCCCACTTGGCGGCCGTCGAGACGACGATGTCCATGCCCGCCAGGTCCGCGACCTTCGCGGACGTACGCACCGAGGGGAGCTCGGCCAGCGCCGGGTCGAAGGCGTTGGGGTCGCTGCTGTGGAGGCGGCCGACGGGTAGCCCGGGGTCCTTGTCGGCCAGGCGGAGGACGAGGTCGTCCACCTGGGCGTTGGTCTGCGCGACGACCATCAACGGGCGCCCCGCGGCGGCCAGTTCGCGGGCCGCGCGGACCACCAGGGTGGACTTGCCCGCGCCGGGCGGGGAGTCGACGACCACCCCGCGCCGGGTGCCGTGCAGCGTGTCGCGCAGGATCGCGTCCGTCGCGGCGGCGGCCGCGGCCGCGGGGTCGAAGGGCCGTGCCCCCGAGTTCTCGAGGAACAGGGAGGCACCCCCGTCGGGCCGGGTCACAGGAAGTCCTCCGGGGTCACGGGATCGGGGGCGTCCGCGGGCGCCCCCGCGGCGGCGGCCGCCGGCGGCCCGCCGTGCGTCCAGGGGGTGTCCTCGGGATCGGGCAACTCCGGGCCGCCGCGCGGGGAATGCTCGAACAACGTCCAGAAAACCGTCTCGTCCACCTCCGGCACCGAACCGGGCTCCGGCTCCTTGCCGCGCCCCATCCCGCCCGTCAGCCGCACCACCAGGGCGCCGCGCTCACCGGCCACGTAGGAGACGAACTCGGCGGGCTGGTTCCGCCCGTCGGGCAGCGGCCGGTAGAGCTTGGCGTTCTCGGACAGCTGCGGGCGGTCCTCGGTGACCAGCGTCACCAGCGGGCGCGGCATCGGCCGCCTGCCCTCGGAGAACGCCATCTCGACATGCCGGACCGTGCCGCACAGCGCCTCGCCGGACAGTCGCCGTCCCGCCATCACCAGCGGATCGTCCAGGGCTTCCTGGGCGTCCAGCTGGGCCTGCGCGGTCTCCCGGGAGGCCAGCTTCTGGGCGGCGGTGATGGCGTCGTCCCGCCTCGGCTGCGGCGGCTCCCCGGCGCGCACCCGGTCGCGGTGCGTGGTGTAGGACCAGCGGTCGCGCTTCCAGCGGTCGGCGACCCGCGCGCCCGGCGGCAGCTCGCGCAGCAGCTCGATGCCCCGCCAGACGGCGTCCCAGGTCGGCCGCAACTGGCCCTCCACCAGGGCGCGGACCTCCTCCTCGGCGCCGGTCAGACCGGCGTCGAAGCGGGCCATCGCGGGGGAGAGCAGCCGGTTGTCGAACGCCGGGTCCGTGGCCGGTCCGGCCGGCGGGCACAGCAGCTGGCCGTCCGCGTCGCGCCCCGTCTCCGCGCGCTCGGCCGCCTCCTGGCCCGACTCGCCCGGCGGCGGGTCGATCCAGGCGAGCAGCGCGCCCAGGTGCTGGTCCTCCAGCACGCTCTGCCCGGTGGCCCAGTGGCCGCTCAGCAGACCCGTCATGGCCAGCAGCAGACTGGCGCCCGGCACCCGGGCCCGCTCACCGAAATGAGTGAACCAGCGGCCCAGCAGCGGGACATGCGGCGGCGCGGGGAACGGCGTCTCCGGCTCCTGTTCGGCCGTCCGCCGAAAGCGCATCGAACGCCCCAGCAGCCGTACGAAGTCGATGCCCGCGGCGCTCGGCACGATCAACTGCGGGGCGTCCGAACACAGTTCGACCTGCACCGGGACCCGCTTGCCGGTCTCCGGATCGGTCTCCTTGCGCTCCTCCCACTCGACGGCGTCCGCGAAGCCGTCGACGTACGGCAGCACCGACTCGGCCAGCTCCGCCAGGAACTGGAACCGCAGATCGCGGTCGCGCGGCTGCGGCACGGCCAGCAGCTGCGGCTTCTCGCGGTCCGTGCCGACCAGCATGCCCAGCGGGGCGCCGGCCTCGCCCGCGGTCGTCAGCGGGACGAGCACCAGCGGCCGTTCGGACAGATGGCGGTGGCGCACCGTGGCAAGCGGCGCGGCGCGGCCCGAGGCCACCGCCTCCATCCGGGCCAGCGTCTGGATCAGTGACATGCCCGCACCTCCGCCCGGAACGCGGCCGCCTCCGCCGCGGCGGCCAGCGCCTCGGCGCGCAGCGCGGCCGCCCGGCGCAGGGCGAGCACGGCCGGGTCGTCGGGGCCCGCGGCGGGACCGTCGGAGCTCTCGGTGTGCTCCGCGGCCCCGGGGGCGGCCGCCTCGAGGACCGCCTCGATGGTGCGCAGCCCGCCCAGCTCGCCGCGCACCCCGCGCCCCAGCGCCTCCACCGCCCCCTGCTGACGGGACCGCTTACGGCAGTGGAACGCCAGCTCGCAGGAGGCCAGGCATTCCGGGGAGTAGGCCGCGTCGACCGTTTCGACGGCCTCGGACAGCTCCTCGGCCGGTCTCGTCGCCGTCCGGCCGTCCTCCGCGAGACGCAGATCGAAGGTGGTCCCCGGGGGCAGCGCGGCGGCGATCTCCTCGACGCGGGTGAGGCGGGTCAGCTGCCGGCGGGTCGTCGCCAGCTGCTTGCGGACGTCGACGGCCGCGGCGGTGGGAAGGTTGGAGAAGTCCTTCGGGCACACCAGCAGCACCCGGTCGCGCACCCGCACCGGGCGCCCGGTCCGCGCGGCGACATGCCCTGCGACGGTCTCGAGCGCGAGCACATACACCGCCGACTGGCGCGCCGCCTCGCCCACCTTGGAGGCGTCCGCTGCCCCGTCGATCATCGGGAAGGACTTGATCTCCACGACCGTCCAGCTGCCGTCCGGATGCACCACCACCGCATCCGGCTCCACATAGACCGGCGATCCGGCCACCTCGACGGCCAGCATCGGATGATCGAGCAGCGCCCAGCCCCCGGCCGCGGTCGCCTCGCGCAGCGCCAGCGCCGTACGGGCCGCCCGGCCCTCGGGCCCGGCGGCGGACAGATCGGGGACGGCGACCTCCTCGGCCTCCGGCGGCGGGGTCTCGCTGCGCAGCCGCTCGTGCAGCAGCCGCATCAGGGCGGCGCCGCCGTCGGCCTTCACCCGCGACTCGAAGGTGATGCCACGCATGATCGCGAACTGGGACTGGCCGTAGGTCGCGGGCGAGCCCAGCGCCTGCGCCAGCGCCCCCTTGTCGATCCCCGCGCCGTCCAGCAGCGCACGGCGCCGGCAGCCGGGATTGGCGGCCAGCGCGGCGAGCGCACGGGCGTCGAGCGAACGGGGCCGCACACCGGGGCCGCGCAGCTCGGTGAGCCGCCGGCGCAGGCTCGGTGTCGGCGTCTGCTGCCCTGCCGGCGGTGCGGCCGCCGCGGGTCGACTGTCGCGGGAAACGTTCACCCGCGAAAGTCTCGCATCCGGCACTGACATGCGGGGCAACCCCCCGAAGATCCGTGCCTGATGAGCCCGCCGAGGCCCCTGCCTTGGACGCAGCCCCGTGAAGATCAACGCCCGATGAACCGCCGCCCCCGCGGCGATGCCGTCCCCGGTTTACGGACAAAACCACCCGTGCGCGATGATGGAACCACGTCCCGCGGTCAACGCCGCCCGCGCCGAGAACCCCCAGTGACCAGCGAACAACGATCAACGGTCAACGGTTGTCGATCGACGATCCACGAACCACCGAGCAATTCGGCGAGAGGCGAGAGGTACGACCATGGCAGCGCGCATACTCCTGGCCAGGCACGGGCAGACGGAGTGGTCCCTGTCCGGCAAGCACACCGGACGCACCGACATCCCCCTCCTGGACGAGGGCCGCCGCGGCGCCAAGCTCCTGGGCGAACGCCTGCACCACGCCCCCTGGAACGGCCTGCCCGACGTCGAGGTCCGCACCAGCCCCCTCGTCCGCGCGAAGGAAACCTGCGAACTGGCCGGCTTCGGCGACCGGGCCCGGGACTGGGACGCGCTGATGGAGTTCGACTACGGCGCGTACGAGGGCCTGACCCCGGCCGAGATCAAGGCCACCCGGCCGGACTGGCTCATCTGGCGCGACGGCGTCCCCGAGGGCGAGACCCTCGCCGACGTCACCGCACGGGCCGACGAGGTCATCGACTGGGCCCGCTCCGCCGACCGCGACGTCCTGCTCTTCGCCCACGGCCACATCCTGCGTGCCCTGGGCGCCCGCTGGCTGGGCCTGGACATCTCCTTCGGCGCCCGTATCCGCCTGGAGCCCACCTCCCTGTCGGTGCTCGGCTGGGCCTACGGGGAACCGGCGATCGAGCGGTGGAACGACACGGGGCACCTGGGCTGACGGCCGCCCGAGGGCACCGGGCGGCGCGGGTCAGATGACGGGCGCTGCCACCGGCTTCCGCAGGGTCATCGGCTCGGCGAGCGCGAGGTCCAGCACCTCGCGCACGGAGCCGATGGCCGAACTGCACGCCCCACGACCGGGGTTCGGCGAGCTCCGCGCCGAGCGCCCGCTCAAGGGCGAGGCCCGCCGGTCAGCGCGCCGCTCCCGCCCCCACCGACGCCGCATGCCGCTTCAGGAAGTCCGCCACCGGGGCGATGCCATGGTGGCCCTGGAGCTTGCGGGCGGTGCGGTCGAGCATCGCGCGGATACGGGCCGAGCGCACCTGCTCCAGCAGGGTCAGGACCCGGGTGCCGGCCATCGCGGCCTCCTCGGGCGCGCCGCTGTCGGCCAGATTGCCCGCCAGCTCCGCGGTGAACAGGGCGATATTGCGGCTGAAGTGAGGATCCTGCATGCTCACCGCCCGGCGCGCCAGGTCCGCGGCGCGCTCCCCCTCGCCGAGCGCCGCCCAGCACTGCGCCTCCAGGCCCGCCAGCTCGGCCTCGCCGTAAAAGGTCATCCATTCGGGGTCGTTGTCCCGTGGCCCGGCCGCGAACAGCCGCTCGGCGCGCGTCAGCGCCTGCTCGCAGCTCGTACGGTCGCCCAGCACCGCCCAGCCGCCCGCCTCCCGCAGCGCCAGCAGCGAGAGCAGCCGGGGCGAGGCGAGATGCCGGGCGGCCTGCTGCGCGGCCTGCGCGGCGCGCACCGCCTCGCGGGGGCGGCCGGCGTCGCGGGCCAGGAAGGCGGTGTTGCAGAAGGCGTGCGCCTCCAGGGCCGCGTCGCCGCAGACCCGGGCGGTGGCCAGCGCCTCGGCGTAGTGGGAGCGGGCGTCGTCGAAGCGGCCGGAGTCGTGCGCCAACCAGCCGACGGTGATGGCCAGTTCGCCGGCTCCGCTGTGCAGCCGGTCGGCGACCGAGCGGCGCTGGACGTCGGAGTCCAGCAGTTCGTAGGCGGCCCGCAGCGGCTGGGTGGCGCGGCGGTAGATGTCCTCCGCGCCGTGCCGGTCGTCCAGCAGACGGATCCGGCGGACGGCCTCCTCGACGGCGGTGGCCTCGGCCGCACCGGCCCGGCCGGCGGGTACCCGTTGGCCGGGCACGGCAGCGACGGCTTCGGTGGGGTGCAGGGCGGCGATGCCCAGGGCGGCTGCCGGGCCGCCGGTGATGAACGCGCGACGCAGCACGTCGCTCTCCTCGGGGATCTGGATACAGGTATCGCGGTGGTCGGGGTCGGTTGCCAGGGGCGCGGCGATCACCGCCGTACGCGCCCCCCGTCCGCGTACCGTCTCGCGTGGCGCGAAGCCCATGTCCGGCAGCGTCAGCCCGGGAAACATGTGCCGGAACACGCGCTCATAGGCGTAGTTCGGGCAGCGGATCTCCCCGGACTCGACGCGGCCCACATAGCGGGCGTCGCACGAGACCTGCTCTCCGATCTCACGGGCGGACCGTCGGACCGCCGCCGCGAACTCGCCCGGGGACAGCCGGCCGCGCAGCTGTCGGAAAGCGGTGTTCGGGCGGGCGGGTACGGTGCGGGACGACGCTGATTTTGCTGCTGGCGACGCCATGGCGGACCCTCTCCGTGGCCTTTCCCGTGCCATCTTGTGGCGGTGCCGCTTCCTGGCGGTGCGGCGGGACGACCGTACCGGCTACCAGGGGCGCGATACCCAGCGTTTGGTAACAAACCACCCATCTCACCCGTGATCCGCCATGAAGTGCCATCCTTTGCAGCGTTACGCCGCCGTAGCTGTTGACATACGAAGCCGTTGAACTCGGTGTAAAGGGCGCGGCGCGTGCATGAGGAGGGGTTCTCCATGTGGGAAACCGGCGTGAGCAGAAGCGTGGGCGGATCCGGACCGAGCGCGCCGCAGGGGGCCGCGGCGCCCTGCGATCTCGTGACGGTGCCCGCCCGGCAGGGGCTCGAAGCGGTCGACATCCTGCGGCTGCGGGACGGCGTCGGCCCGGTCCTGCACGACGGCGCCTGTCACACCCTCGGCTTCCTGGTGCCACCGGGTACGGCCGACGGCTGGGACGTACCGGGCAGTGCGTGTACCCAGACGAACGGACGCGGGCTCGCGCTGGGGGCGGTCCCCGGCGAGGACGTCGTCCCGGAGCCGCCGGTCTCGGGCACCGGCTGGCTGGTGCCCCCGGAGGGCGCGTACGCCGACGCCACGGACCCCGTCGTCCTGCGCGCGGCGCTCGGCGAGGCGGCCCGCACCATCGAGGCCGTCGACCGCTGTCAGTGAGTCCGGCCGGGCGTGCCCCGGCTCACCGCTTCGAGAGGGAGTGGCCGCCCGGGGACGGCGCGGGCGACCGGGACGGTTCGGGCAGGGAGACCTGCGGCGGGGCCGGCTCCGGTTCGGGTGCGCGCGGCGCGGGGGCTTCCGGCGCGGGCAGCTGCACCAGGGGGGCCGGCTGCCGGGGTGTCCGCCGGCCCGGTGCGGCGGCGAGGGCCGCCTCGTACACGGACATCAGCGACTCGGCGCTGCGCGCGATGTCATAGCGCCCCACCACCGGAGGGACCGGCAGCCGGCCCGGTCCGCTGCGCCGCAACTCCCTCAGCGCGGTGGCGAGTTCATAGACGACGGGGCTGATGCGGCGGGCGCCGGGAGTCTGCTCGGCGGGCAGTTCGTCGATGGCCGGGCAGCTTCCGTACAGCACATGCAGCCCGGCGGCGAGCGCCTCCAGGACGGCCAGCCCGAACGCCTCGTCCTGGGAGGGCGACACGAAGACATCCATCGCCGCCAGCAGCCCGGGAATGTCCGGCACCTTGTCCGGCACCTTGTCCGGCTCGTTGGCCGGCGCCCCGGCGGCCGCGCGGGCGCGGTCCGCGCGCCCCACCGCGCCCAGCAGATGGATCCGGTCGCCCGACCCGAACTGCTCGGCCGTCTTCCGCAGCATCTCGCGCTCGGGCCCCTCACCCGCCAACAGCAGATGCACGCCGGAGAGCTGGGTGACCGCCCGGACCAGGACCTCGAACCGCTTGGCCGGGACGAGGCGGCCCACGCCGCCGACCACGAACGCATCGACGGGGATACCGAGCCGGGTGCGGACGGCGGAGCGGACGATCGGATCGTGGCGGAAGCGGTGCGCCTCGATGGCGTTGGGCACCACATGGATACGCGGCTCCGGTACGCCCCAGCGGCGCAGCCGGGCGGCGACGGTGTCCGAGACGGCGACGGTGGCCGAGCCGAGCCGCTCGGTGGCCCGGTAGAGGGTGCGCACGCCGCGGGTCAGCCGGCGGCCCTCGATCACCGCGTCCCCCAGCGAGTGCTCGGTGGCGACCACCGCCCGTACGCCGGCCAGCCGGGCGGCGATCCGGCCGTAGACGCAGGCACGGTAGAGGTGGGTGTGCACCAGGTCGTAGCCGCCGTCGCGGATGAGGCGGGTGAGGCGGGGCAGCGCCCGCAGGTCGCGGTTGCCGGTCATGCCCAGGTGGATGACGGGGGTGCCGTCGGCCCGGATGCCGTCGGCGACCGGGCCGGACCCGGTGAGCGTGACGACCTCGCACCGGGCCGGCAGCCGCCGCAGCATCAGCCGCAGCTGCTGCTCGGCGCCGCCCGCCTCCAAGCCGGTGATGACATGCAGGACCTTCATCGCGTACTGCTCCCCTGATATCCGAGCTGACAGAAATCTCCGCGGGAATTTCCGGGCGACGGTCAGCGCCCGGTGTCGGCCTGGACGAAGAGCGCGCCGAGCAGATATCCCGCGTCCTGGGTGGTGAACCGGAAAGCGAGACGGTCGCCGCCGGACCGCAGTGCGGACTTGAGGTCGAATACGTCGGAATCAAATCCGAGGGTATTGCGATAAGCGGGCCGCCGGGGAGTGTCCCGGCCGAAATCGGCGATGGTGGAATTCATCACATCATTAGCCGGGTTGGCGGCATCCCAGAGCGCAATCGGGGTCTTATCGTCGGCCGCTGCGGAGAGCGAGTCATTTCCGATGCCGCGGTCGCCGTTGTATGCCAGCACTCCCGCGCTGCCGCGTGCATTCGGTGGAATCCGTAGTCCTTTCAGGTTCACCGAAAGGGCGCGGCGGTTTGCGTTCAGCGGTTGAAATCCGTCCCACAGCGCAAGCCTGCGCAGCGGTTCCCGGGCATTCTCGTACGCGACGACCAGCGTCCAGCCGCCCCAGCCGCCGGCCGCGGAATTGCCCCGCGCCGCATTGACCTGGCCCACCGTGTAAGAGCCGGCGCCGCCCTCCCGCACCGCCCCGGTGACATCCGCCGACGCCTGGAAACCGTCCGTCCTGGTGGTGGTGCGGTGGCCGGTCAAGGTGTCGGCGCGCACCTCTTTGTACGGGCCGCCGGGCGCGGCGAGCAGTACCCGCCCGCTGTCCCCGGGCCGCTTCTGCTCGCCGGCCCGCAGATTGCCGCCCCAGTACAGCCGGGCGTAGCTGACGTGTGAGCCGGGCGGGAGCTGGAGCTCCGCGCGGCTGGAGTTGTCCGTGCGGGCGTCCGCGTCGACGTCGATATAGGTCATCCGGTAGCGGCCGTTGGCGCCGGCGCCGCCCTCCTGGACCGCCGCGCACCGTTCGGCGGCGCGGGCGCTCGGCGGACCGCAGGTGACCGAGGAGTTGGCGGCGCGCGTGATGCCGCCGTGCTGTGTTGCGTGATAGCGCGCGGCGAACGGAATTCGGGCGGATTCCTCGGTGGGCGGCGGGGCCGCCGCCGAAGACAACACAGCGGACAGCACGGTCGGCAATGCCAAAGCCGCCAGAGCGCATACGGTGCCGCGCCCGCTGCGGTCCATCGACTTCCGCATGCCATCCTCTCCCGATTCAAGTGCTCTCGCCGGACTTCAATCAGTCAAACAGGAGAGCACTCTGACAGAAATCATGTTGGAAATCGCGGCAGGCACGCCGGGTGCCGGCCCGGCTGTGCCGAACAGCGGAATACCGCGGCCTGCGGAACCGCAAGTAAAGGCCCGGACGGGCGAACGTTTTCCCGAAAGAGCGAACGGCCGCATCCCTGACGTAATTCGCTCGTTGTGACCCATGCCCCATTAGCGAACTGAAAGGAGAAAGGTGATGAAGCGGTTCGTCAAGACCGCCGTCATGGCCACGGCCAGCTGCGCCATGGTGCTGGGCAGCGCGGGAATCTCCGCTGCGCACTGCGATGGCAGCCACGCTCGCAAGGCTCGCAACGGTCACCAGGAAAGCTACGTCGTCCAGGCCCGAATGGGCCACCAGGCCCGAATGGCCAACCACTACGGTCGCAGCGGCGGCCACCATGGCCGCCGGGGAGCGACGGCCATCGGTTACGCCAAGGGTTCCCCAGGTGTCCTCAGCGGCAATGTCGTCCAGGTGCCGATCGACATTCCGATCAATGTGTGCGGAAACTCGGTCGGCGTCTTCCAGCTGCTGAGCCCCGCCTTCCGGAACATCTGCGTCAACAAGTGACCTGAGCCCGGCCCGGAAGGCATCGGGCCGGCTCGGGTCACGGTGTGCTGTGGCGGGTCATCCGGGATCTCCGTCCCGGGTGCCCCGCCGCTGCGCTCTCCCTGCGGGCGGGGGCCGGACGCCCGGCGGCGGGCCGCCCGCCCGATACTTGTGGCATGGCAAAGAGCAGGCGCGGGCGCAACGGCCCGGAGTCCGTCACCGAGGCGGTGGACGGCGGGGTCGCGGAGCTGCGCCCCGACTGGGACCGGCCGCGCGGCTGGACGCTGCTGATCGACGGCGCCCCGCAGTCGCATGTGGACCTCGACGATCCCGCGTATCTGGAGTTCTCCTACCAGCGCCGCCTCGGCCACATCGCCGATCTCGCCGCGCCGCCCGGCAAGCCGCTCCAGGCCGTCCATCTCGGCGGCGGCGCGCTGACCATGGCGCGCTATGTCGCCGCGACCCGCCCCCGCTCGACCCAGCAGGTCGTCGAGATCGACGCCCCGCTCATCCGGCTCGTCCGCAGCCGGCTCCCGCTGGAGAGCGGCTGGCGCATCCGGGTGCGCGGCGGGGACGCCCGCGCGGGGCTGGCGAAGATCCCGGACGGCTGGGCCGACCTGGTCATCGCGGATGTCTTCGGCGGGGCCCGCACGCCCGCGCATCTGACCAGCGCCGAGTTCGTGGGGGAGGTGCGCCGGGTGCTGCGGCCCGGCGGCTGCTATGCGGCCAACCTCGCCGACGGGCCGCCGCTGCGCTTTCTGCGCGGCCAGATCGCCACCGTCCGTACGGTCTTCCCCGAGCTGTGCCTGACCGCCGACCCGGCCGTACTGCGGGGCAAGCGGTTCGGCAACGCCGTACTGCTCGCCTCCGACCGTGCGCTGCCGGTCGCCGAGCTGACCCGGCGGGCGGCCGGCGACCCGCACGCGGGGCGGGTCGAACACGGCCGGGCACTGCTGGACTTCACCGGCGGCGCCGCGCCGGTCACCGACGCCACGGCGGTGGCGTCACCGGCCCCGCCCGCCGCGGCCTTCGACTGACGGGCCGTCGGCCGGCGCCGCGGGGTGCCGTTCCGTCGTCCCCTCCGTCCCCTCGATGGCCGGCCGGCGGCACGGACGTTCGGACCGGCCCGCCATCGGCCCGGCAGGGGCCGTTCCGGTGCGCCGGGCGGCCGCGCGCCCGCGTGTGGTAGCACTGCGTACATGACGGGCAAGACCACCGAACGCGCTGGTTATCACCATGGCGACCTCCCCGCGGCGCTCACCGCGGCGGCGCTCGAGCTCCTGGACGAGCGCGGGATGGAGCAGGTGACCGTACGTGAAGTCGCGCGCCGGGCAGGGGTGTCGCCGGGAGCGCCCTTCCGGCATTTCGCCGACCGCCAAGCGCTGCTGACCGCGGTCGCCGACCGCATCCTGGCCGACTTCGGGGAATGGCAGCTCGGGATGCTCGCGGAGGCCGAGGGGTCCGCGATGCGCGCCTTCGGCCTCGGATTCGTCCGCTTCGCGATCCGTCACCCGCGCCGCTTCGAGCTGATCAAGAGCAGGGTGTTCGGCGAGCGTCAGCCCGACGAGCTGCACCAGCGCCTGTCCGGCATCGAGCGGTTCCTCACCGACATCATCGTCGCCGACCAGAAGGCCGGTGTGCTGCGTCCGGGCGATCCCGCGATCGTGGGTCTGGCGGGGCAGGCGGTGGTCTATGGGCTGTCGCAGATGATCGTCGACGGGTATCTGCCGCCGGACGGGGCGGAGCGGCTGGTCGAGCAGGTCCTGGACACCTTCGGCACGGGGATCGCCAACACCCCTGACTCCCAGGGGTCTTGACCGCCTCTTCGTGCGCTGATGTAATCGCTGATTACATGAGTCGAGGGGGTTCGATGACCGTGCCGCGCCCGTCACGTCTTTCGCTCCTGCCGCGCCTACCGCGGTTCCCGGACCCGGCGGCCACCGGCACGGTGACCATCAGGGCGACCCCGGACGAGGCGTACCGCGTCATCAGCGATCCGCCCGTCATGACCCGTCTCGCCGAAGAGGCCCACCGGGCCCGCTGGCTGGGCGGTGCCACGGCCCCGGCGGTGGGCGCCCGCTTCCGCGGGCACAACCGCAACGGCCCCCGCCGCTGGGTCACCAACTGCCGTATCACGGACGCCGATCCGGGCCGGTGCTTCGCCTACGAGGTGACGGCGCCGCTCCGCATCCCCATATCCCGCTGGCAGTACGACATCGCGCCCGCGGCGGAGGGCTGCACGGTCACCGAGACGAACTGGCTGCGGGTGCCGCTCTGGTTCATTCCGTTCGCCATCCTGATCACCGGCGTCTCCGACCGCATCGGCACCAACAACGCCCACATCGGCACCACGCTGGGACGCCTCAAGCGCCATCTGGAGTCACCCCTGCCCGACGCGGCGGCAGACGTCGCGGTGGACGTCGCGGCGGACGGCCCCGAGTGCGGCGACCGACGGGCGGGCTGACCGGGCGCATCCGACTCCCGCCCCGGCCGGATCAATCCTGGCAGGTCGAACGGCCGAGGCGGGCGCCAGTGGCAACACATCAGGAAAGGAAGGCACGCAGATGCGCGATGCACACGGCATACGCGACATACACGAGGTACGTGGCCTGCTCGCTCCCGACGCGTTCAGGGGTGTCGTCGCAACGGTCATGGACAACAACCCCGGCATGGACGAGCCTACGGCCGGGCGCGTCGTGGCAGAAGCCCTGAAGTTCGTGGTGGCCGCCGCGAAGTTCCCGACGGCGCCCCTCCGGCCGTCGCGCATGGTGGACGAGGGCTGGCACGCGCTCATCCTGCACACGGCGCTGTACGCCGAGCTGTGCGCCCGGCTCGGACGGTTCGTCCACCACCACCCCGACAGCCCGGACGCCCCCGATCGCGGCCCGGAGGCGCACATGGGGACCGTCGCCCTGATCGAAGAGGCGGGGTTCAGCGCGGACCGCGACCTGTGGACGGCGCCGGCCGGTACGCCGGTCCCGGCGGGCGCGAGGTGCAGGCGGCGGCCCGGCCATCCGGGCGGCGGCTGTTCCACCTCGTCCTGCGGCTCGTCCTGCGGTTCGTCGTGCGGCTCCTCCTGCGGCGGGGGCGGGGGCGACTAGCTTCCGCCGCCGGCCCTCCGGCTTCGGGCGGAGCGCCACCACGGGCGTCTGACGGGGCGCCCGCCACGCAACTCAGAGCCGTCAACTCCCTTGCCGGGCACACCTGGTGTGCCCGGCGCACCACCGCAGGTGGCGTGCTAGGTGGCGTGGTTGCTGTACACCACCGTCGGCGGATGCCCGTTCCAGGTGCAGATGACCGACGTATGCGCCGCGCCGCCGGTGAAGTCCACCCGGATCCACTGGTCCTGCTTCCACACCTGCATCTCCCACCCCGAGTTCGGCGTCGCCGACACCAGTTCGGCGGACCCGGCACCCATGTCGAAGACGACCCGGCCGCCCGCCGTCGCATAGCTCTTGAACCGGCCGTCGGTGGTGGGGGAGGGGCCGGCCGGCGGGGCGGGGGAGCGGGAGGCCTGGCCGTTGCCGGAGCGGGAGGGCGCCGACGGGGTGGCGGTCTTCTCGTCCGACGGCGACGGCGACGGGCCGGACGGCTTCGGCCGGTGCGTGGAGGAGACACGGGGCGTGACGTCCACCTGGTCGGAGAGCGGCAGTGCGCGCGGCGCGTCATAGGCCGTACCGGACAGCACCGTATGCACGCCGAACCACGACAAGGTGACCGCGGCGCCGGTCGCCAGCGTCCAGGCCAGCGTGTGAACCAGTCCTCGTTGCATTTGGCTCATACTGCACCACCGGCCCACCCCGTTGCAGCCCGTCCGTGACCCCGCCACGGCCGCCCGGCGTCAACCTCGGGCAAGGGCATCGGCCCGAATGGCGTACGGTGCCGCCCATGGCACGTGTGCTCGTCGTCGAGGACGATCAGTTCGTACGCTCGGCCCTCATCCGGCATCTGACCGACGCCTCCCACACGGTACGCAGCGTCGGCACCGCTCTGGAGGCGCTGCGCGAGGTCGCGCACGTCGGCTTCGACGTGGTCATCCTTGACCTGGGGCTGCCGGATCTGGACGGGTCGGAGGCGCTGAAGATGCTGCGCGGTATCACCGATGTCCCCGTCATCATCGCCACCGCCCGGGACGACGAGGCCGAAATCGTACGGTTGCTGAACGACGGCGCCGACGACTACCTCACCAAGCCGTTCTCCGTGGAACATCTCTCGGCCCGGATGTCGGCCGTACTGCGCCGCTCCCGCGCGAGCGCCACCGGAACGGAACCGCCCTCCCGAGTGATGCGGGTAGGCGGCCTTTCCATCGACCCCCTGCGCCGCCAGGCCGAACTGGACGGCGTCGCCCTCGACCTGACCCGCCGGGAATTCGACCTGCTCGCCTTCCTCGCGCAGCGGCCGGGCGTCGTCGTGGCCCGCAAGGAACTGCTCGCCGAGGTCTGGCAACAGGCGTACGGGGACGACCAGACCATCGACGTCCATCTCTCCTGGCTCCGCCGCAAACTGGGTGAAACCGCGGCGAAGCCCCGATATCTGCACACCCTGCGGGGCGTCGGCGTGAAGCTGGAGCCACCGCTGTGAGCTGGGGGCACCTCCCGGCGGTAGCCGGGGGAGCGCGCGAGGCCGCCGGGCCGCAGACGACAGCGACAGCCGCACCTCTGCGCCTCGCGGGCGGAGAAGAGAAAGATCAGACGCTGTGAGGTGGGCGCTGGTCAAGGTGGCGCTCGCGGTCACCGTGATGGTCGTGGTCGCCTTCGCGGTACCGCTGGGCCTCGTCGTCAAGGAGATGGCCCGCGACCGCGCCTTCTCCAACGCCGAGCGGCAGGCCGCCACCATCGGCCCGGTCCTGGCCATCACCACCGACCGCACCCAGCTCGAGCGCGCCGTCGCCAGCGCCGAAACCGGCCCCGGCGGCCGCATCGGCGTCCATGTCCCGGCGAGCGGCAAGCGGGGCCGCCCGGCCGAGATCGGCACCCGGCGGGCCGCGCCCGAGGACGTGGCGGCCGCCGTCAAACTCGGCCGGGCCTCCATCTCACCGGTCCCCGGCGGCTCCTGCCTCCTCCAGCCGACCGCCGTCGCCTCCGGCATCGCCGTCGTCGAGGTCTTCGTCCCCGACGCCGCGCTCACCAACGGGGTCACCACCTCCTGGGTGGTGCTGGCCGGCGTCGGACTGGCGCTGATCATCGGCTCGGTCGCGGTCGCCGACCGGCTCGGCACCCGGATGGTGCGCCCCGCCGAGCGGCTGGCGGGCGCCGCGCACGACCTGGGCAAGGGCAAACTCGGCGTACGCGTCCCCGAGGACGGCCCCAAGGAACTCCGCTCCGCGGCCAGCGCCTTCAACGCCATGGCCGATCAGGTCGTGCAGCTGCTCGCCAACGAACGCGAGCTGGCCGCCGACCTCTCGCACCGCCTGCGCACCCCGCTCACCGTCCTCCGCCTCAACGCCGCCTCGCTCGGCGACACCCCCGCCGCCGAACAGACCCGCGCCGCCGTAGCCCAGCTGGAGCGCGAGGTCGACCAGATCATCCGCACCGCCCGCGAGCAGCAGGCGCACGCCCAGCAGGCGGCCGCCGCGGTCGGCTGCGACGCGGCCGAGGTGATCCGGGAACGGATGGCCTTCTGGTCGGCGCTCGCCGAGGACGAGGGCCGTACGGTCCGCATCGCGGGCGCCGACCGTCCCGTACGCATCCCCGTCGCCCGCCCCGAACTCGCCGCCGCCCTCGACGCGATGCTCGGCAATGTCTTCCGCCACACCCCCGAGGGCACCGCCTTCGCGGTCGATGTCCACAACGCCGAGGAGGCGGTGATCGTGCTGGTCTCGGACGCCGGGCCGGGGATCGCCGACCCGGACGCGGCGCTGCGCCGCGGCCACTCGGGAGGCGGGGACGGCTCCACCGGGCTCGGCCTGGACATCGTGCGCAGGCTGGCCGAATCCACCGGCGGCGACGTCCGGATCGGCCGCTCGGTGCTGGGCGGTACCGAGGTACGCGTCTGGCTGGCCCTGGCCGGCGAGCGGGCCGAGCGCGGCGCCCGGCGCGGCCACCGGCTGCGGCGCAGCATCGGAGCCCGGGGCCGGCGGGCGGCCCGCACCGGCTCCTGAGCGATGTCGCACCGAATGGCGGCCCGGGGCTCTTAACCACCCCCTTCCCGTTCCTTAAGGCACCCATAATTCCGGCAACTGCCGCCCCGATCCCGGCATTTGTCCGTTTCCCGGTCGCTAGCGTGCGGGACGTACCCGGAGGCACCCCCAGTGCACGACCGGTGCACCCCTCAGTGCGCCCAGCCCCCCACGCAACGAACAGGCAGGCACCCCATGACTCCCTCGGCACACCGCCGTCGCAAGAGCCGCACCACCACACTGATCGTGACCGGCGTGGCCGCCGCGGTGGCGGCCGGCGGCGCCTTCGCCATCGGCGGCTCCGCCATGGCCACCAAGGCCCCGCAGTCCGCCAAGGCACCGGGGACCGGCAAGGCCACCAAGGCCGGCGCGGGCTTCGCCCCGTACGTCGACACCTCCCTCACCCCCGCCTACGACCTGGCGGACACCGGCAAGAAGACCGGCGTGAAGACCTTCAACCTCGCCTTCGTCACCTCCGGCGGCGGCTGCGACCCCAAGTGGGGCGGCTCCGGCGAGCTGGGCAACGACCCGGTGGCCAAGCAGATACCCGCTCTGCGGAAGGCCGGCGGCGACGTCCGGGTCTCCTTCGGCGGCGCCAACGGCTCCGAACTCGGCCTGGCCTGCCACTCCGCGGACGAGCTGGCCGCCGCGTACGGCAAGGTCATCGACCAGTTCCACCTCACCAAGGCCGACTTCGACATCGAGGGCGGCGCGCTGCCCAACACCGAGGCCAACACCCGCCGCGCCCAGGCCATCGCCCAGCTCCAGAAGAAACACCCCGGCCTGAACGTCTCCTTCACCCTCCCCGTCATGCCCGAAGGGCTGACCCAGGACGGCGTGAACCTCCTCGCCGACGCCAAGAAGAACGGCGTCAAGATCTCCGCCGTCAACATCATGGCGATGGACTACGGCCCCTCCTACAGCGGCGACATGGGCACCTACGCCACCAAGGCCGCCACCGCCACCCAGGGCCAGCTCAAGAAGGCCCTCGGCCTCGGCGACGCGGCCGCCTGGAAGACGGTCGCGGTGACCCCGATGATCGGCGTCAATGACGTCCAGAACGAGGTCTTCAAGGTCGACGACGCCACCGAGCTGGTGAAGTTCGCCCAGGACAAGCACCTGGCCTGGCTGTCGATGTGGTCCTCGACCCGCGACAAGCCTTGCCCGGGCGGCGGCAACTCCGCCCAGCCCACCTGCAGTTCCATCGACCAGGCCCCGCTCGCCTTCACCAAGGCCTTCGGCGCCTACACCGGCTGACCTCCCCAGGGCGGGGCGCAGCGGACTTCCCCCCACCCGCTGCGCCCCGCCGCCTCCTTGGCCCGCTGCTACGACGTGAGCCCTCGCCGCGGGCCCGCGGCAGGCAACCGCGGCGGCTCCCTTACGCGGTGGCCTCCGAGGTGCCCCGTACGGCCGCCCGGAACGCGATCGGCGTCGTGCCGGCCCGCCGCTGGAAGAACTTGCTGAAGTTGGTGGCGTCGGCGAAGCCCAGCCGGTCCGCGATCCGCGCCGCCGGCTGATCGCCGTGCGCCAGCAGCCGCTTGGCCTCCAGCACCACCCGGCGGTCGATGAACTCCTTCGCGCCCACCCCGGCCCCGACCTCGGTGGCCCGGGAGAGCGTACGGGGCGCATAGCCCAGCGACCGGGCGTAGTCGGCCACCCGGCGGCTGCGGGTGAAGTCCCGCTCCACCGCGTCCCGGAAGCGCAGATAGGTCTCGCTCGCCTCGCACGTCCCGTCGTCGCCCGCCGGCCCGCCCGGGTGCGCGGCCCGCAGCACCAAAACGGCCAGCAGATGCCGCAGCACCTCGACATGCACCTCCAGCGGCAGCCCGCCCAGCCCGCCGAATTCCTCGCCCAGCGCGCGCAGCGCCGCGTCCAGGCCCCGCGCCGCCGCGCCCTCCGGATGCCGTACGGCGGGCCCGTACCAGTCCTCGACCCGGGCCGCCGCCGCGGTCGCCGGGTCCAGGAATCCGGCCTCGAAGAGCACCAGCCGCCCCTCGGCCCCGCCCAGATCGCCGAAGTGCTGCACCTGTCCGGGGCGCGACCACAGCAGATCGCCCGCGGCCAGGACGTGCTCGCGGAAGTCGACGCTGTGCACCAGCCGGCCGCTGTCCAGGAGCAGCAGATGATGGAACCCGGGGCGGTGCGGCGTCGACAGCTGACAGGCGTCCGCGCGTCCGCGCAGCTCGGCCAGGGTCAGTACCTCCACTCCCGCGGGACGCCCGGCCGGCGCGGAGAACGCCACCTCCCGGATCTCCGGGACGCCCTCCCCGTCGTTCCGTCGCTCCTCCCGATCCTGTCTGTTTTTGACCATGCCCGGTCCCCTTGCTACCCCGAAATGTGCCGCTCCTGCCTCTAGCGTAGAAGGCGTCGGCGCAACCGCTGACGGAAAACGGAAGTCCATAGCGCCCCTCGCGGGCCCGGACGCCACCACCCGCCACGACAGCTGGGAGACCCCCATGTCCACCACGATCGCTCTCTTCGGGGCCAACGGCACCATCGGCAGCCGCATCCTCCGGGAGGCCCTGAACCGCGGTCATCGGGTCACCGCGGTCGTCCGCGACCCCGCGAAGATCACCACGAGCGACCCGAACCTGACCGTGACCACCGGCGACGTCCTCGACCCGGAGTCCGTCGCCGCGGTGGCCAAGGGCCACGACGTGGTGATCAGCGCGGTCGGCGGCGGCGGCGCCGAGGGCCACCTCGCCACCATCGAGCCCGCCGCGAAATCTCTCGTCGCCGGTCTGCGCAAGCTCGGCGCCGAGGCCCCCCGCCTGATCTCCGTCGGCGGCGCCGGCTCGCTGCGCACCCCGGACGGCAAGCAGGTCTGGGACGCCGAGGGCCTGCCCGGCTTCCTGCTCCAGATCATGCACGCGCACGGCGAGGCGCTGGACTACTACCGCACCGTCTCCGACGTCCGCTGGACCAACCTCAGCCCGGCCGCCTCCATCGAGCCCGGCGAGCGCACCGGAAGCTACCGCACCGCCCTCGAGGACCTGATCACGGACGCCGAGGGCAACAGCCGGATCTCCGCCGAGGACTACGCCGTCGCCGTCCTCGACGAGATCGAGCGGCCGCAGCACATCGGCGAGCGCTTCACCATCGGCTACTGAGCGACCGTCCCGGAAAACACTCAAGGCCCCCGACCTGAGGTCGGGGGCCTTGAGAGTGGGGTGAGTAACGGGACTTGAACCCGCGACATCCTGGACCACAACCAGGTGCTCTACCAGCTGAGCTATACCCACCATGACCGGTGCTGTGTGGTTCTTTTTCCCCACCGGCTGAGAAAAAGTGTACAGGGTCTTGAGGGGTGCTCGCTCCCGGGTTTCGTGGGCCCGGGAGCGAGCTGCGTCACTCCGCCGAGGCCTGCGGCTCCGCAGGCAGGACGTGCTTCGCCGCGATCGCCTTGGCGGTGTCCGAGTCCGGGCCGGGCTGCGGCACGAAGACCGCCTCCCGGTAGTAGCGCAATTCCGCGATGGATTCGCGGATGTCGGCCAGCGCCCGGTGATTGCCGCTCTTGTCGGGACTGTTGAAGTAGGCCCGCGGATACCAGCGCCGGGCCAGCTCCTTCACGGACGACACATCGACGATCCGGTAGTGGAGATAACTCTCCAGCGTCGGCATGTCGCGCAGCAGGAAGCCCCGGTCGGTGCCGACGGAGTTCCCGCACAGCGGGGCCTTCCCCGGCTCCGGGACATGCTGCTTGATGTACGCGAGCACCTGCGCCTCGGCGTCCTCCAGTGTCGTACCGCGGTCGAGCTCCTCCAGCAGCCCGGAGGCGGTGTGCATGGTGCGCACCACCTCCGGCATGGTGGTCAGCGCCTCCGCCGGGGGGCGGATCACCACATCCACCCCTTCGCCCAGCACATTCAGCTCCGAGTCGGTGACCAGTGCGGCCACCTCGATGAGCGCGTCATTCGCCAGCGAGAGTCCGGTCATCTCGCAGTCGATCCACACCATGCGATCGTTCATGCGTCTCACCCTACGGGGCGCTCCCGCTGGCTGGGCAGCACGGGACGGCCCGCACTGCGGGAGACGGGTGTCTCCGGGATCCGGGCGGCGAACGCGTCCGACGTCGGTTTCCCGGCCTCGCCCGCATCCGCGGCGGCCAGCGCGGCCGCCGGGCCGTGGCCGGCCACCGCGGCGGCGGAGAACCGCTCCGCACCCCCGGGACCCATCGGCCCCCGCTCCGCCCGCTCCGGCCGCAGCGCGGTCTCGGGCGCGCCGCCTTGCGGCCGGCGCGCGCGGTAGGCCGCACGGTAGGCCGCGGGCGAGGCGCCCAGCTGCCGCCGGAAATGGCCGCGCAGCGCCACCGGCGAGCGGAATCCGCAGCGGCCGGCGACCTCGTCCACCGAATAGTCGGAGGTCTCCAGCAGCCGCTGGGCCTGCAGCACCCGCTGCGTGATCAGCCACTGCAGGGGAGCGCTCCCGGTGAGGGAACGGAACCGCCGGTCGAAGGTGCGACGGCTCATGTACGCGCGCGCGGCCAGCGTCTCCACGTCGAACTGCTCGTGGAGGTGCTCCAGCGCCCAGGCGACGACCTCGGCCAGCGGGTCGGCGCCGATCTCCTCCGGTAATGACCGATCGAGGTAGCGCTGGTGCCCCATGTCGGATGCGGTACGGCGGGGCGGTACGACCAGCCGGCGGGCCAGCGCGTTGGCGGCGTCGGCGCCGTGGTCGGTCCGCACGATGTGCAGACACAGGTCGATGCCGGCCGCCGTCCCCGCGGAGGTGAGCACATCGCCGTCGTCGACGAAGAGCTCGCGGGGGTCGACATGGACGGACGGATAACGCTTGGCGAGCGTCGGTGCGTACATCCAATGGGTCGTGGCGGGGCGGCCGTCGAGCAGCCCGGCCGCGGCGAGGACGAACGCCCCCGTGCACAACCCGACGATTCTGGCCCCCTCTTCATGCGCCCGGCGCAGCGCATCGAGCGCGGCGGGCGGCGGAGCCTGGGTGATGGAACGCCAGGCCGGTACGACGACCGTCCCGGCACGGGAGATCGCCTCCAGCCCGTAGGGGGCCGAAAGCTCCAGCCCCCCGGTCGTGCGCAAAGGCGCATCTTCGCCCGCGCACACAAGTAGCCGGTACCTCGGAACGCCTGCGTCTTGGCGGTCGATGCCGAAGACCGAGAGCGGAATAGAGCTCTCGAAAATGGGGCCGCCACTGAAGAGGAGCACCGCGACTATTTCGCGGCGTCGTCGGGCGGCGAGCTTGCGTGCGGCATCTGGTACGGCAGCGGAGTCCTGGCTCATGGCACTTAAGCCCCCCTCGGTCGTCTCGCCCTCTCGGTCCTGCACAGTTCCCCCGCCGTCACTACCAAGATCGAATCTACTGTGTCCCGTGAGGATGGATGGCCAAGTTCACCACCCGCTGGTATGTCGATATGGCAACTTGGCGCGAAGCATTCGATCACGAAGCGTTCCACTCGTCGGCCCTGCATGGGAAGTACGCGTCTCGGCTCTGCCCGTTTGCAGTAGGGCACAACCATGCCCAGCGGTCCTTTCCGCCCTGCTCACACCCAGGTTGGGGGGTGTTTCGGGCAAGGGTCGGATCCCGGCTGGAAGTTGGCTGAAAACGTTCGTGCGCAGACTTGCGGGCGCCCTAATCGACCGGCGTACGCCGGTCACAATGCAGGCCGCCCCCGCGCGCTCCCGTCCTGATAAGTCCCGTTCTGTCCCTGAGCTGTCCGGTCTCGCGGACCCGGACCCTGGCCGCGGAGCGTTCGGATTGCCGCAGCAGCGCGCGGCAGGCGCAGGTCACCGCCGCCAGGCCGGCGGCGGCCCCGGCCGCGCCGCCGACCGGGGTGCCGCTCACGATCAGCACGAAGGGCACCAGGGCGCAGCTGAAAGCGCCCCAGCGCACAACATCGCTCACTGAGTCGGGTGATCTCTTGGGACGTGCGGGCATCGCGGGCTCCCTTCCGGCGGGCAGCTACTACAACGCCGCCGGCGATCATGGGTCACCGCGATGGGTACGTACGGGGGCAGGCCGGGGCATTGCCATCGGCGCCACGCTCCGGCATGCTCCGGGGAACGTTCGAGGCCCTTGACTCCCTCGGTGGGCGCCCCGCGTCCACGGCGGGCTCTGGGCAGCGGAGGAGTGGCGCCGTACTCTTGGGGTATCGGGTTGGGAAGATGATTCCCAGTCGTATCGTTCCTCTTTGAACTATGGCTCCCGCTCCGCGATCGAGCCAGCTCAGTCAACTGCCGGATCAAGTCAATCGCCGTTCCCCGTTCGCCCCTCCGCAAGAGGACGTCCTCGCCGAGACACCAATGGCCGGTCACGAATTCCCCGAACCCGCGGACCGCAAGCAGGTCGCCGATCCCCTGGCAGACCTCGAAGCGGCGGAAGAGACACGCCACTCCTGCGACCCCGCCTTCCAGCACGGCGTGGTGGTCGGCTTCGACGGCTCCATGTCGAGCGAACGCGCATTGGCGTATGCAATCGGTATGGCCCGGCGCTTCGGCTCCGGGCTGATCATCGTCCACGTCGCCAACCGGCTGCCGACGACCGTCTGGGCGGGCTGTGAACCCCCGGTCTTCGTGGACGTCCCCGATCACCGCACCGAAGTGCTGGGCCTGGAGCTGGCCTGCGCTGACCATCTCACCGAAGTGCCCTGGATCCTCGTCGAGCGCGGCGGGGACATCTGCCATGAGCTGGAGGAGGTCGGCCGGGAGTACGAGGCCGACGCCATCGTGGTCGGGTCCACCCATGGCCTCGTCGGCCGGATCTTCGGGTCGGTGGCGGGGCGGCTGGCCCGGCGCGCCCAGCGGCCGGTGATCGTCATCCCCTGAGGCTCCCGCAGCCTCCGGGGACCCACTGCGGGCCCCGCGGTTTCCCGTGCCCCGGCGCGCGATCAGTCCTCCCCGGTTTGCGCACAGTTGAGGGGGCGTCATGGGGATTGTGGGCAGCCCGCGCGCCCGTCTGTCCGCAGAGGTGGATTGTGCCTTTGTGGGGGGTAAAACACCGTCACATGTTTCGCTGCACCGACGTGCTGCCCACCGGGAGGTGACGGTCTCCGGGGTGGCGGCATCCTGCCGGCGTATGGGCGACGCCGGCACAGGGGAGCGGCCGGTTTGGGGGGGGGGGGGGGCGGGCCCCAACGCCCGCCCCCCCAGTTGGGCCACCGCCGGGCCGCGCAGGCGCCGGGGGGGGGGGGCCGGGGGGGGGGGGCGGTTGT